>CACZUZ010000020.1 GCA_902784465.1 uncultured Bacteroidota bacterium | reverse complement strand
ACCATGACAACGACAACGACGACCACCACCATGACCATGACCACGCCGACTCTGCAAAACATATAAATATATCATCTGAACTGAAGAGCTTCACTTACTCGGCCCGTTCCATCGAGCCCGACTACTATGCCATCAACGTCCGCAACTACAACGGAAACATCTATTTCGACCTGCGTACACCCGAGAGGGTGTTCTTCGACCTTGAACTTCAAGACTCCTGTCTCTACAATGTGGAGAACGCTGTCGCGGCATCGGCAGTGGCTCTGCGTTGCGGTGTCGACGAGTACCAGCTGCGTCATGGCCTGAAGACCTTCAAGGGTATCAAGCGCCGTTTCGATGTCAGGGTCAAGACCAAGGACTTTGTCTATATCGATGACTATGCGCATCACCCTAAGGAGATATCTGCGACCATCGAGTCGGTGAAATATCTCTATCCGGGGAAACGTATAGTGGGAATCTTCCAGCCGCATCTGTACACGCGTACACGCGACTTCGCCGACGAGTTTGCCGAGGCGCTGAAGCCGCTCGACGAGATTGTACTGATGCCCATCTATCCGGCTCGCGAAAAGCCTATCCCTGGTGTGTCGTCGGGCATGATATTACGTAAAATCGAGAGCATGAGCAAGTACCTGAGCAGTGCCGACCAGATTCCCGACCTCGCCGAAGCGCTCTGCCCCGATGTCCTCCTCACCATGGGAGCCGGCGACATTGACCGCCTCGTCCCCATACTAGAAGATAGATTTAGAGAAAATTAAAAGTCTAAAAAAATGCGTCTCAACGTTAGAAACCTTGTTATCTGGCTGCTTATTATCGCGGTTGTCGTGGCGTTCCATGTGGTGCGTCGCAACTCCACTATGCGTGGCGTTGAGACTGTCGTGAAGGGCAACGACATCTGCCTCCTCACCGAGAGGGATGTCGACAGCATCATCCTCGCCGCATACCCCAAGCTGCTGCATACCGACATCAAACGTGTGGAGAAAAAGGATATATGCCGCACGCTGGAGAACCATCCCTATGTTTTGAATGCCGACGTGAGTATGTCGGCAGGCGGCAAATTGCAGGTCGAGGTCATGCAACGGACTCCCGTGGTGCGTCTCTTCTTCCAAGACAAGGAATTCTATCTCTCTGAACAGGGTACCTACATGCCGCTCTGTGCCAACCATTTCTGCGACGTGATTGTCGGCAGCAGCGAGAGGGAAGAGGCTAAAGTCAAGAAGATTAAAGAGATTAACCTCGCCGATACCGCCGGTGTGCATCCTTTCTCGCTGATGAGCATCTGGCGACTGACAAAGTTTCTGCGCGAAAATCCTCGTTACGACGGGGTCTTCGACCAGGTGACGATGACCGCCAAGGGCGATCTGGTGCTGACACCCAAACTGGGGAGCACCGTCGTCATCGTCGGCGACACCACGATGCTGGACGAAAAGTTTGAGAACCTCTGGGCCTTCTACGACAAAGGAGTCAAAAAGATGGGTTGGGATACATACAAGGCCATCAACCTGAAATACAGAAACCAAGTGGTGGGCGTGAAGTAATATGGTCTGCCATCAACACTGCTTAATCCGATAATAACAAACAAAAATACATTGCCATGAATAATCTGAACGACATCATCGTTGGACTCGACATTGGAACGACGAAAATTGCCTGCTTCATCGGTCAGCGTACCGAGGCCGACAAAATCAAAATCATTGGCTTCGGCAAGACCGACTCCAAGGGTGTTGAACGCGGCGTAGTAAAGAACATCAAGGACACATCGAAGTCTATCATCAAGGCCGTGCAGACCGCCTCGGAACAGGCTGGCGTCGAGGTTACTGAGGTTTATGTGGGCATCGCAGGCCAGCACATCAAGAGCCAGCAGAACATGGGCACCATCGTCATTCCTCCGGAGCAGCGTCTCATCAAGCAGGAAGATGTCGACCGTCTTATCGAAGAGCAGCACAACATGCTGCTGAACCCTGGCGAGGACATTATCCATATCTTCCCGCAAAACTTCGTTGTCGACGGCGAGGAACTGAGTCCCGAGGTCAACCCTGTGGGTGTCAGCGGCAAACAGTTGAAATCCAACTTCCATATAGTCACTGGCAACACTGTCAACCTCCGCAATATCCATGACAGCGTGGAACGTGCCGGTCTACGCATCAAAGGCGTTGTGCTTGAGCCTATCGCCTCTGCTTACGCAGTCCTCGACGACGATGACCGCGAGGCTGGCGTGGCCCTTGTCGACATAGGTGGCGGCACTACCGACATAGCCATCTTCAAGGAGGGCATCATCCGCCATACCACGGTGCTGCCTCTCGCCGGCAACGCCATCACCAACGACATCAAGGATGGATGCAAAATCATGCGGCCCCAGGCCGAGACCCTCAAGACACGCTTTGGATCCTGTCTGCCTCAGAACGTCAGCGAAAACGACATCATCTCCATACCAGGCCTCCACACCCAGCCGGCACGCGAGATAAGCATGCGTACACTGGCAACCATCATCAAGGCCCGTACCGAGACTATACTCGAACAGGTGGATTTTGAAATCAGAAAGTCGCATCTTGAGAAGGACATCTTCGCCGGCATCGTGCTGACGGGCGGCGGCGCTCAGCTGCGTCACCTGAAGGAGCTTACCGAGTTCATGACAGGTATCGACACCCGTGTGGGTCTGCCGGATGCCCATCTCGACAAGAATACCGACCCCGAAATCATCAACACGATGTATGCCACCGGCATCGGACTAGTGCTGCATGGCTTCTACGAGTTAGACCGCATGCGTCTGCAGGAGATAGAGTATGCAGAGAACAGCGACGGCGGCATGCCAATGGAAGAGCTTGCCAACCAGCCTGAGCCAGAGGTCCAGCCCATCGAGGAAGAAGACCCCGACAAGGTAGAGAAGAACGATCACGATGATAGCGTGCTGGAACGATACAATGGGGATGAAAATGAAGATGAAGTGAAAGAGAAGAAACGCAGGAAGAAACTGTTCGATAAAGAGACACCGAAAGGAAATCCGGAAGATGAGAAAGGAAGTATCTGGAAGCGTGCTGCACAGAAATCCAAAGACGCCCTCGAAACCTATTTCAAGCGTGTCTTCATCGACGGCTCCATCAGCGACGAAGGCTCCGAAGAACGCGACTTGTAACAAATTCCCCAAACGCAATGCTGTTCACAACTTGTTGATAACAAATGGCTACGGCTATTTGTAGTATGATGGAATCTAATTAATTTTACAAAAAATTTATTGTTCTGTTTTTGTTTATATATCATTCAGAATCAATTCATTGACAAGAAATAAGTAATATGGAAGATAGCACATTTTCTTTTAATAATCTAGACGAGAATCAGGAAACAGTACAGTTGGAAAGCACAATGCCAGGTATGCAGTTCGAACCTCTTCATGAGGGTCCCGCCAAAATCAAGGTCATCGGTGTCGGTGGCGGCGGTGGAAACGCTGTGAACCACATGTACCGTCAGGGTATTCATGGTGTCGAGTTCATAGTCTGCAACACTGATGCCAAGGCGTTGGAAGCAAGTCCGGTGCCTAACAAGATTGTCCTGGGTAAGCTCGGTGCCGGCAATGTCCCGAGTCATGCCCGCGAGATGGCTCTCGCCCACAAGGACGAGATTCGTCAGGCTATTTCTACCGACACCCAGATGCTTTTCATCACCGCCGGCATGGGCGGCGGCACCGGTACAGGTGCTGCCCCAGTCATCGCCGAAATTGCCAAGAGCATCGAACTGGACGACGAAATGGTGAAGCATATACTTGTCGTCGCTATTGTCACAGAACCTTTCTTCTTCGAGGGACGCAAGCGTCTCGAACAGGCTAAGGCTGGCATCGAGGAACTTAAAAAGTATGTCGACGCCATTCTGGTCATCAACAACGACAAGCTTCGCAAGTATGGCAATGTGCCTCTGAAACAGGCTTTCAGCCAGGCCGATGACGTGCTTCTCACCGCTGCCAAGGGTATCGCCGAAATCATCACTGTGTCGGCATACGTCAACATCGACTTCCGCGATGTCAACACCGTTATGGAGAACAGCGGAACGGCTCTCATGGGTGCAGGCGAAGGTCGCGGCGAAGACCGTGCCCGTATGGCTGTCGAGGCTGCCACCACTTCGGCATTGCTCAACGACAACGATATCTGCGGAGCTCAGAATATACTGCTCTATTTCTCCTGCTCGCCCGACCATCAGATTACGATGGATGAGCTTGGCGAGGTGACGGACTACCTTACCAACCTTACAGGCAACAATGGCGCCAACGTCATCTGGGGTATAGGTGATGATGACTCGCTCGACGATGAGCTGCATATCACTCTCATAGCCACTGGTTTCCAACAGAAGCCAGGCCCTGTAATCCACGAGTTGGCCCCCAATAATACCAACAATAAACCCGACCCCGCCCCAGATACTCATAAACCTGTAGGGGAACCTGAAGCTCAGGCACCTGTCCAGGACATCCATGAGCCACCTGTCGACGAGAGGGGAACCCATGTTGTGCATAAGGGCAATGTCGAGAATACCGCTGAACCTGTACGGCCTCAGAAGGCTGAACCTGTTGCCCACGCCACCGGCGACCCTTTTGACTCGGTTGAGGTGAGTAAGGCCGATGGCAAACGCCATATCACCTTGGAGATGCCTGCTACTGCGGATGTGGCAGAACAGCCTGAAAATGAAGCTCACAATGCCGAAAAGCAGGCTGAAGAAAAACAGAGCGAACAGAACAGCCTCGACCAAATCCGCGTCTTCAAGAAGACGGTGGAACCTGTCGCAACTGTCTTCGATCAGCCCTCTGTCAGAGAGGTCCATGCTCCTGTTGCTGCACAGCCGGTGAAGGTCTTCGCTGACACTGCTGTGGAACAACCTGTTGCCACCGTGGTGAAGCCAGAGCCTGTCAATGTGTCAAGACTGGAGACAGTCACTGTCAAGGAACCTGTGGTTGATAGCAAGCCCCAGCCTTCGTATGCCGACCAACAGCTGGCAAACGCCTTCACTCCGCAGACTGACGAGCAGAAAATCATGGCTCGCGCCGAGCGTATACGCAAGATGAATGAACTACTCCGCAACGACCCCGACGGTCCTCGCAAGATAGAGGAATTGACCACCGAGCAACTCACTGGCGAGCCGGTATTCCAAGTGGCCCACTCGTCGGAGAGCGACGCCGCCAGGACTACCATCGGTGCATCCGGCATCATGTCGTCAGGCGTAAGCTTCCTCGACGACCTGCCCGACTAATAGAAAAATACATCTTTGAAGCCTATATAGCAAGAGCATCCCGCTGTGGATGCTCTTTTTTTTGTATTTTTGTAATCTCGTTTATAACTACAATAACTTTATAATTTCTTGACCGTCTGATGGTTGATGTAATAAAGAACAAAAAAATCTTCGGCACTTTATGCGGAATAGGTGCTGCGGTATGCTATGGGACCAATCCTTTGGGTGCTCAGTTATATAAGGAGGGCATGGATCCTTCCAGCGTGCTTTTCTGGCGTTTTGGCCTCGCCTGGCTTATCATTGCCGTAGTCATGTTGTTCCGCAAGGAGAGCCTGCGTGTCACCCTCAAAGAGTTTAAAGTACTCATGGCACTTGGCCTGCTCTTCTTCGCCTCTTCCATCACGCTCTATGTCAGTTTCCGCTTGATGGATGTAGGAGTGGCATCTACCATTTTGTTTGTCTATCCCGTCATTACGGCAGCTATCATGGCCATCTTCTTCAAAGAAAAGATAACCCTCTCTACCTCAATATCGATAGTGCTGTCGTTCATTGGCGTACTGCTGCTCTATTGGACACCAGGAGGCGGTCGACTGTCGACATGGGGTATTGTTTTGGTACTTGTCTCCGCACTCACATACGCGGTGTATATCATCGTTATGAATCGCTCCAAACTGCAGATGTCGTCATTCAAGATTAATTTCTATGTCCTCATTGTATGTGCTTTAGGCGATTTCATTATGGCCTTACCTGACGGTGGACTCCAGTTTCCTGCGAATGCAACCAGCTGGTTCTATGTAGGATGGCTCGCCATCGTGCCGGCAATCCTGGCACTGGTGATGATGGTCTATGCCGCCAAATATATAGGCTCTACCCCTACAGCCATCATGGGTGCCCTCGAACCGACAACGGCGGTCCTTATAGGCATCTTCCTCTTCGGCGAACTGTTCACTACCCGTCTAGCCATCGGCATCGCATTGATCTTCACCTCGGTGATTATCATTGCTGTTAATAATAACAAAACAAAAAAATCATTGAATTCACAATTCACTAAATTATAATGTCTGCAGTAACTCTATTGCTCTTATTCCTTTTCGGAGCCATGTCGATATCGTTTCTCTGCTCCATCCTGGAGTCGGTGCTGATGTCGACGCCGCTGTCATACATCACCATGCGTGAGGATGCCGGCTACAAACCGGCCACACGCTTCAAGGAATACAAGACCGACAATGGCAAACCTATAGCTGCTATCCTGTCGCTCAACACCATAGCCAATACTATCGGTGCTGCCGGTGTTGGTGCACAGGTTACGGATGCCTTTGGTAGCCAGTGGTTCGGTCTGGTGTCGGCGATAACGACGATTCTTATCCTCGTTTTCTCGGAGATTATACCCAAAACCATAGGAACCACCTATTGGAAACGGCTGATGGGCTTCACCGCACGCACTATCAGGATGCTGATAGTGGTGATGTACCCGCTGGTGTTTCTCATCGGACTGCTGACAAAGATTTTCTCCAGCAAAGAGGATGAGACCTCGGTGAGCCGCGAAGAGGTGGCCGCCATGGCCGACGTGGGGGAGGACGAGGGCGTGCTCGACGAGGACGAGAACAAGATTATCCAGAACGTCATCAAGCTCGACGATGTCAAAGCTTACGACGTGATGACCCCCCGCGCTGTGGCTGCAATAGCACCGGAGAACATGACCCTCAAGGATTTCTATGACGAGGATGAGTGCAGCCATTTCAGCCGCATACCGGTATATGCCGACGACCCGGAGTATATCACCGGCTATATTCTCCGCAGCGATGCCCTCGAAGACCTCGCCGAAGACCATTTCGACAAGACCCTCAAGGAGATAAAGCGCGATGTGCCTCTCTTTAACGAGGAGCAGTCGATTAGCGACATCTGGGAGTCGTTGCTAAAGCAGAAGGTGCAGATTGGTATCATCATTGATGAGTACGGCAGCTTCCAAGGCATCCTCACCATGGAGGACATCATCGAGACTATCTTCGGACTTGAAATCATCGACGAGAACGACGAGGTCACCGACATGCAGCAGTATGCCCGCGAACGCTGGCAGCAACGGCAGAAGCGCTTCAAGAAAATTGCCGATGTCAAGAAATAGTCCAATAACGATTCACAATTCACCAAAATGACCATAGCAGCATTGGTTTCGGGTGGCGTCGACAGTAGCGTCGTTGTCCATCTCCTCAAGGAACAGGGCTATAACCCCGACATTTTCTATATCCGCATCGGCATGGAGGATGCCGAGGGCTATATCGACTGCCCCGCAGAGGAGGATATTGAGATAACATCGTATATTGCCAAGAAGTACGGCTGTCGCTTCGAGGAGGTCAACCTCCACAAGGAGTACTGGGACAACGTGGTGAGCTACACCATCGAGTCGGTCCGCAAAGGACTGACTCCCAATCCTGACGTGATGTGCAACCGCCTCATTAAGTTTGGCGCTTTCGACGACAAATGCGGCAAAGACTATGACCGCATTGCCACAGGCCACTACGCTCGTACAGAATGCTTGAATGTGTTAATGCCTGAATGCCTGAGTGCTGACGCAACCAATACTCAAACAATCAAACAATCAAACAATCAAGCAATTTTTCTCGCTACGGCGAAGGACCCCATCAAGGATCAGACCGACTTCCTCACCCAGCTCACCTATCCCCAGATTGCCAAGGCGATGTTCCCCATCGGCCATCTGATGAAAAACGAGGTCCGCCAGATTGCCCACGAGGCTCATCTCCCGTCGGCCGACCGAAAGGACAGCCAGGGTATCTGTTTCTTGGGTAAAATCAACTACAACGACTTCCTGCGTCGCTACCTCGGCGAGCGAGAAGGTAAGATTGTCGAGTTGGAAACGGGCAAGGTGCTGGGCACCCACAAGGGCTATTGGTTCCACACCATAGGGCAGCGCAAAGGCCTTTTCCTCAGCGGAGGCCCCTGGTTTGTAGTCAAGAAGGATATCGGAGAGAATGTGCTGTATGTAAGCCAGGGATATACGCCCGAGGCTCAGTACGGCAAGGAGATAGACCTGCTGGGCTTCCACTATCTCAGTGCAAATATATGGGAGAAAGCGGACAAGGAGGGTCGCCCTGATGACGGTTGGTCGGTCGAGGTGCAGTTCAAAATCCGCCACACCCCTGAGTTTGCCCACGGTCGTCTCACCAAAAGGGAAGACCCTGTCTATGGTCTTGTCTACCACCTCAGTAGCGACACCAAAATACAAGGTATCGCAGCTGGACAGTATGCTACCATCTACGACTGCGACGCCCGTCTTGTTGTTGCCTCCGGCATGATTGCGTAATCCCTCGTAAAACAGTATTCCGTTCTGTCTCGGAAAAGGAGGGCTATTTGTTTCTGAGTTTTACATCTTTGGTGGTTTTGACAACACCAGAGTTCCAGTTGCCATCGCCTCCAGTGTATGGCAAATCCTTGAACGAGACATTCACTGTGGTGTCAGCGTAAGAACCGTTTGTGTCGCCATCCTCATCCCTGAAAAACATTTCGAACTCCTCGGTATGAGGAAATGCTTCGCTCATGATTTCGTATGTGCCGTCGGACATGGTTTTCGTACTGGAATAATTCATTTCCACCGTGATGTTCTTGATGGGGTTGTCGTTCATGTCAGTGACACGTCCTTTGACCTGGTATGTTGCTACCGGAGCCCCATATTCGCATACGGGTTCGTCGATGCCAAAGGGAGAGGAGCCGTTGCATCCCGAGAGGTTCAATCCCAAGATGCCGCCAATGGCTGTATAAAGCCAGTTTTTGACTTTTAAATATTTTTTTTTCATCTTTTAAAGAATCTCTATTTTTGCCCGCATTTCAAAACAATAACATAAGACTGTTGATATTATTTTATAGGTATGTAAAAAAAAAACACCGGCTAGACCCGAGTAAGCAATATATTTCAATTACCGTAGATGACAAGGAACAGTTGTTGAATAGCTTCCGCTCTGTGATACAAGCCGATGAACGGTGTACGCCAATGGATGAAATCAGGAGGCTTTCTGGTGGTTTTTTCGACTTTTCGGGAATGTATTCCGCAAAAGTTTAAACTTTTCGGGAATACATTCCCGAAAAGTTGTATTTTTGCACTTTAAACATAAGAAGCTATGGTAAATAGAATATTGTTTGATACTGTTAAAAATCAGTTGTTTAAAGGTAAAGCGATTGTTTTGATGGGATGCCGTCAGATCGGAAAAACAACTCTATTGAAACAACTATTCTCAGGAAGGGATGATGTAAAGTGGATGAATGGTGACGAACCGGACATCAGAGCAATAATGGAGAATGTGACTTCCTCTCGGTTGCGGGAATTGATAGGAAATAAGCGTATATTGGTTATTGACGAGGCTCAGCGGATAGCTGACATCGGATTGAAAATGAAGTTGGTCACTGATCAAATACCAGAAGTTCAACTTGTTGCCACTGGTAGTTCTTCTTTTGACTTGGCAAATGTCTTGAACGAGCCATTAACTGGCAGAAAACGTGAATACAAGATGTTCCCGCTCTCTTTTTCCGAGATGGTTCGTGAAAATGGGCTGATTGAGGAAATGAGATTATTGAACCATCGTCTTGTGTATGGTTATTATCCAGAGGTGGTGACTTCTCCTGGAAGTGAGCGTGACGTATTGAAGGAATTGACAGATGGCTATCTGTATAAAGATATTTTCACTTTTGGGTTGGTGAAGAAAAACGACAAGATTCTTGCATTATTGCAGGCTATTGCTTATCAGATAGGCTCCCAGGTCTCGTACTCAGAACTGGCATCAACAGTTGGTATTGATGCCAAGACCGTTGAGACGTATATTGACTTGCTCGAGAAATCGTATGTTATATTCAGATTGCGGTCTTTCAGTCGGAATATGCGTAACGAATTGAAGCACAGTAAAAAGATTTATTTTTATGACAATGGGGTCCGCAATGCTCTGATATCTGCTTTTTCACCGATGGAGATAAGAATGGACACTGGTGCGCTATGGGAAAATTTTGTTATTTCCGAGAGGGTGAAGCGTAACGAATATGCTAAACATTGGTGCAACAGCTATTTTTGGCGTACACGTGAGCAAAAAGAGATTGATTATTTGGAAGAATATGACGGTGTTTTGCATGCTTACGAGTTTAAATACAATGCTCGTAAACAAGCTGTTATCCCGAAGAATTTCGCTACAGCATACCTTGGTGCGACTTTTCTTGAGGTGACACCGAAGAATATTGACGAGTTCTTGCTGTAGATTATCTTTCTGACAGCTAAAAGGGTGAGTACGTAAACAGTAGAATTATCCTACCGAGGCCTTCAGTTTCTCGGCATTCTCGGCGAGCTGGAGGGCTTCGATGCAATCCTCAATGTCGCCATCCATGAAAGCGGGCAGGTTGTGCATCGACCAGCCGATGCGGTGGTCGGTGACGCGGCTCTGAGGGTAGTTGTAGGTGCGCACCTTCTCGCTGCGGTCGCCGGTCGCCACCATGGTCTTGCGTTTGCTGCTGAGTTCTTCCATGTATTTGTTGTATTCGCGTTCGTAGAGGCGTGTACGCAGGATGGCGATGGCCTTCTCCTTATTCTTTATTTGCGACTTCTGGTCCTGCATAGAGACGACGATGCCTGTGGGGATATGTGTAAGTCGTACGGCAGAATAGGTGGTGTTGACGCACTGCCCTCCTGGGCCGCTGGCACAGAAGGTGTCGATACGCACGTCGCTCATATTCAGTTCCACGTCAAATTCTTCGGCTTCGGGCAGCACCACCACGCCGGCAGCGCTGGTGTGGATGCGTCCCTGAGTCTCGGTGGCAGGAACGCGCTGCACGCGGTGTACGCCGCTTTCGTATTTCAGCAGACCATAGACGCCCTCGCCGGTGACAGTGAAGGAGATGTCCTTGTAACCTCCCGAGGTGCCCTCGTTGAAGTCGTTGATTTCCACCTTCCAGTGCTTCTTTTCGCAGAAGCGGGTATACATGCGGAAGAGGTCGCCGGCAAAGATGCAAGCCTCGTCGCCACCCGTGCCGCCGCGTATCTCTACCACGGCATTCTTGGAGTCTTGTGGGTCGGCAGGGATGAGCAGGATGCGGATTTCATCCTCCATCTTCTCGCGGCGTTCCTGGCTTGTGAGGAGCTCCTCTTTTGCCATCTCTTTCAACTCTGGGTCTTTCTCGTTCTCCAACAGCTCTTTGCATTCGCTGATGTTGTCGAGAAGCGACTTGTACTCTTTGTAGGCCTTCACTACAGGCTGCAGGTCTTTATAGTCTTTCGACAGCTTGACATAGCGTTTCATGTCCGCCGTAACCTGCGGATCGTTCATCTGTTGCTCAATCTCGTTATAGCGTGAATAAATGGCTTCTAATTTTTCTAACATTTATGGATGGGTTTATTTGTATGATGATTTGTTGACTAAAAAAAATGAGGGTTAAATGAGTGCTATTTCTTGAAGTTCAGTATGCGGTCCACCTCCTTGGAGACGTGCAGTTTGCGTAGCATCAAATAGCAGATGATGAGAAGAATGACGCTTTTGGCTGCGGAATTGATCAATGCCATGATTAGCGTTGACGACTCTGTCATTCTCCCCACTGTGGCATCCCATGCTACGCCAAGGGCGAAGAGGACAAGGATGAAAGCCACAACCATGAGGTGCTTCGTCGAGAAAAGGTTCACCTTCAGCCTACTGTGTATGAAGAGCAGTAGGCAGGCAAAATAGATGATGTAGGAGAACAGCGTGGCACATGCCGAGCCGTTGATGCTCCATACAGGGATAAGGCAATGGTTGAAGATGATGGCTGACACAGTGAGCAATGCGATGAAAATAAGAGAGTAAGGATAGTGGCGTGA
This sequence comes from uncultured Bacteroidota bacterium, assembly GCA_902784465.1. GTDB lineage: Bacteria > Bacteroidota > Bacteroidia > Bacteroidales > P3 > Colimorpha. Next base: position 26,588 of record CACZUZ010000020.1, on the reverse strand, counting down.
GAAATTGAGTATGTCGGTGCCTATCGATAACGAGGAGTTGACAATCTTTGCCAGCCCCAGGAAGAAGACCACACCCATGCCTGCTATATATTCGGCTCCGTGGGGTATGACAGCGAAAAGGGCTTTCAGGTTCACCCATATAAAAATGAATATTAGTGAGCTGACAAGTAGCTGGTGAAGAGATACCTGCTGCCCCAGGCGGTTGACTTCGTTCCAGTCGTTGTCACGCACAGCCTGTGCTATCATCGGGCGCGATATGGCTCCCAGTGAGCGATAGGGGACCTCTACAATGTTGGCGATATAGGAGGCGATGGTGTATACACCCGTGAGGGCTAGTCCTGTCTGGGCGCCGAGGAACAACGAATTAATCAACGGTATGTTGCCGGCCAGTATGGTGGCTGTCATGAAGAGGGTGTAGAGTATTATCTCTTTGAGACGGTCGCGATTGACAAAACCCCAGTCGATGCGGAAAGATATCTTGCCTAGCGAAATGAGGTAGAAGAAGTTGATGAGCATCGCCACGCCGTATGAGGCGCAGAAAAGCATGACGAACATGTCGAGCGAGATGATGCCCTTGCCGTAAAGCAGATAGCTTGCCAAGTTGAAGAGTCGGATTCCCACCTCGCGTACCAGTTTCGGCACCGCTATGTGCAGCAGTACGCTGGCATTTATCTCAAAGACTGTAAGGTATAGGGCGAAAAAGGTGAGCGGTAGAATGTAGTAGCAGTAGTTGGCTATCAGGGGCGACTTGTTGGAATAGACCTCGACGATTCGGTCCTTGAACAGGAAGAAGAGCAGCGCGAATAGGGAGAAGCCGATGAAGGGGATGAGTATGGACCATCCGAAGATGCCGTGGTTCTTTCCATCGTCGCTTTTGAAGAACGGGAAGAACCTTATTATCGAGGCATTTGTGCCCAGCTGTGCGATGCCGGAGAAAAGCATTGCCGCATCAACCATCACGCGCGTCAGGCCTATCTCCTCCTGGGTCAGGAAGTCGGTCAGCACGAAGAAGGTGATGAAGAACCCTATCACCACCCCCAGGTAGTTGGCTAATGCGCCTTTTATGCTTTGTCGTGCTATTACGCCCATTTAATCAGGAATTAGGAATTAGGAGTTAGGAATGATGAGTGATGAAAAAAAATGAAGTCAAAAAAAAGATAACGCCGACATCTAATTATTATTGTATGCCCTCTCCCATATTTCCAATGCAAGGTCGGCTTGACGGTGCAGCATGGCGAGTCCGTCGATGGTCTTGGCTCCCCTTCCGGCGGCTTGCTCCAGGAAGAGGGTGGGAGACGGGTTGTATATCAGGTCGTAGCATAGATGCTGCGAACCAATCAGTTCGGTCCACGGCCAGGGGGTAGCATCGCAGACGGGGTACATGCCGACGGGTGTGGTGTTGACAATGACGGTGTAGTCCCCCCCAGCGACCAGTTCGCGTGCCTTGTCGTACGAGATGGTTGCGGGGTGGGAGAGGGGCGAGCGGCTCACGATCTGGTATTCGATGCCAAGTTGCCCCAACGCCCATGCCACTGCTCGCGATGCTCCGCCGCTGCCGAGTATGAGGGCGTGGCGATGATGTGGCAGCAGGTGTGGTTGCAGTGTGTCGCGAAAAGCCGGCGCATCAGTGTTATAGCCGTACAGTCCCCATCGGTTGTCATCCTTTTTGTACCTCACCACGGTGTTGACGGCTCCTATCTCGTGCGCCGAAGGGTCAATTTTGTCGAGCAAAGGAATGATGTCGCATTTGTAGGGTATTGTGACGTTGAATCCGTTGAGATCCAGCCTCTCGACGGCTTCGGGCAGCTCTCCGATAGTGTCTAGCTCTATAAGCTCGTAAGTGGAAATCCCATATTTCTCCTCGAAGTATTTTTTTGAGAACGAATGCGACAGCTTTCGGCCAATTAGTCCGAGATTTAGTATTCCTTTTTCTTTGTGTATGTTGCTGTGAGTGAACATTATGTAAGATGCAATATTGCCCTTTTGATTTTGCAAAAATAAATAAAGTGAGCCAATTGCATATTTTTGCGTACATTTGCAGACTAAAATTTTTGTAATATGCAATCGCAACATATTGGTAATGAGTTTGCTTCTTTTCTGAGAAGTGGTAGCTTGCTCTCCATACTCTTCATAGCCAATGTCGCCGTTTGGCTCCTCATGCTGCTCTTCCCGCTGGTCGACTACCTCTATGCCCTTCCTTCGGGCAGTGCCAAAGCAGGATGGTATGAGTGGCTCGCCCTGTCGTCGCAGTGGGATGTTGTTATCCATCGTCCGTGGACATTGTTGACCTACATGTTCCTGCACGATGGTTTTTGGCACATCCTCTTCAATATGCTGATGCTCTATTTTGGTGGCACAATGTGTTGCCGCTACCTCAATCCTCGACGCTTTGGATGGATTTATTTCTTCAGCGGCTTGTTTGGGGCTTTGCTTTATCTGTTGGTGTACAATCTTTTCCCTGTTGGTAGGCTTCAGGTCTCCGTGCTTCTTGGAGCATCGGCTGCGGTGTTGGGCGTTTTTGTCGCCGTGGCAGCCTACGTCCCCAACCAGGAGGTCTCGCTGTGGCTTATCCGTACCTTCTCCATCAAACTTAAATGGTTGGCATTGATATTTGTAGTCGTCGACCTGCTGTCGATACCAGCCAACAACGCTGGAGGCCACATCGCCCATATCGGAGGAGCACTCTTCGGGTGGCTCTTTGTGGTGGCGATGCGCTGGAAGAACAAGAAACCCCGCAAGGCACCGTCGGCGGGACGCCGTCCACTGTCCGACGATGAATACAATCGTCGCCGTGCCGACGACCAGAAGCGCGTGGATGCCATTCTCGACAAGATCTCCAAGTCTGGCTACGATAAGCTCAGCAAGGAAGAGAAAGAATTTCTGTTCCGCCAGAAGTGATAACTCTGTTTTTTTACCCAAAACCAAACCCTAATTGAAAAAGATACTTAAAACCATATTGCTGGTACTGAACTTCTTGGTTCTGATTGTCATGCTTGCTTCCACCATGGCAGGCATGGTTCCCCCTTCCAAATGCATCGGCTTCTCGTTGCTCAGCTATGGATACCTCTACCTCGTCTTGCTCAACGTTGTCTTCATCGTCGCCTGGCTGCTGATGAGTAGCAAATGGTTTCTCCTCTCGCTTGCGGGCATCCTTGTCAGGGTGGGCTTTTTGCCTCTCTATTTTCAGGTGGGGGGCAGCGACCAAGTCGACGATGCCGAAAACCGGTACCTCAAAGTGATGACATTCAATGCCCATCATTTCCGCGGAGTGGAAAACACATGGAACTTCAATGACAGCAATATGCTCGATTTCATCCGTATCGTGGAGGATGAGAAACCCGATGTGCTGGCCTTGCAGGAATATTTGGTTAAGAGCGACACTCTCGATTTGACCGAACGTCTCAACATGTTGGGATATGTCCACAACACTTCCGGCAACAAAAGGGGATCGACCAGAGGGCTTGTCGTCTTCTCGAAAATGCCTATAGTCAACGAGGTCTGTTTGAGGAGCAATTCCAAGTTGTATGTAGACCTTTTGTGGGACGACGACACTGTGAGGCTCTTCAATCTACACCTCGACTCCTATCGCCTCGACGACACCGACAAAAAGCAGATTCATGACCTGTCGCACGGCAATGTGGACAGCACCACAGGCCGCAGTACCATGCACAAGTTCCGCGAAACAATACTGGCCCACGAGATGGAATGGGACACCCTGAAGCCTTTGTTCGACTCGAGCGGCAGGCTCACTATAGTGGTGGGAGACTTCAACGACACTCCCGCATCCTACTTCTATCAGCAGTGCCGCAAACTTTTTGTCGACAGCTATTGTGAGGTGGGGCAGGGCTTCAGCACTACCTATCACGGAGTCTTCACCGGGGGGGCCACCTTCCCGGCTTTCCGCATCGATATGGTGCTCCATACTTCCGACCTGGAGGCTGTCGCCTATCGCCGCCTCAAGTCCGGAATCTCCGACCACTATCCCGTGGTTGTTACCCTTGGGAAAGTTGACGATTGACAATTCGCAAATATCTGTTTACGTGACCATAAAAGAACGTTATACCAAGCTTATTGAGTACTTCGAGCAGGAGCGTCCCGATGCTCAGAGCGAGCTTCGCTACGAGGACCCTTTCCAGCTGCTCGTGGCCGTCATCCTTTCCGCGCAGTGTACCGACAAGCGTGTCAATATGGTGACCCCGGCACTCTTCGAAGCCTACCCGGATGCTCATGCTATGGCTGCGGCATCGGTTGAAGAGATTTATGAATACATAAAGTCGGTGTCATATCCCAACAACAAGAGTCGGCACCTGAGCGGCATGTCGCGGAAGTTGGTCTCCGACTTCGGTGGCGAGGTTCCCGACGATGTCGCCCTGCTTCAAACACTGCCGGGGGTGGGCCGCAAGACCGCCAATGTCGTGGCAGCTGTCTTCTTCAACCAGTCGGTGATGCCTGTCGACACTCATGTGTTTCGCGTGTCGGAGCGTATAGGGCTGACAACCAAGTCCAAGACCCCGCTTCAGACCGAGCTGACCCTCGAGAAGCACATCCCTGCCGAGAAGATACCCATTGCCCACCACTGGCTTATCCTCCACGGCCGATACGTCTGCACCGCTCGCTCACCCCACTGCAAAGAATGCGGCATCTGCTCTATCTGCCGCTATTACAACAATCACACCAATCACACCAATCAATAGTCACGATTCACGATTCACAATTCACCCCTCACTAATGTCCTTCGCATCCCCTCTATTCCTTATAGGCCTCATCGCTGTTGCCATTCCTATAGTTGTCCATCTCTTTAACTTTCGACGCTATAAGAAGGTCTATTTCAGCAATGTGGACCAACTGGAACAACTCCAGACTGAGACCCGTCGCCAGTCCAACCTGCGTCAGCTCCTCATCCTTGCCGCGCGCATTCTGGCCATTGTTTTCCTTGTCCTCGCCTTTGCCCGTCCGGTGCTCTCCAGTGGCGACAAGGTGGTGCGTGCCGGCGCCAACGATGTGAGCATCTTCATCGACAACTCTTTCAGCATGGAGAACAGCGACGGCAACGGCATCATCCTCGACAAGGCCAAAGTCAAGGCTCGCGAGATAGTTGCGGCCTATGCCCCCAGCGACCGCTTCCAGCTGCTTACGTCCGATATGGAAGGCCGTCAGTTCCATTGGCTTAGCAAGGAGGAAATGCTGTCGGCCATCGACGAGGTGCAGATAGGGGGAAGCTCAGCCATGCTCTCCGACGCTGCCGGCAGGCAGGCCGACTTCCTGCATGGCGGTCGCGGACAAAACCGCTATGCCTATCTTATTTCAGACTTCCAGGCTGCAGCTGTCGATATGGATGCCATGCCCACTGATAGCAGCGTCCAGATTACCTTTGTGCCATTGACATCAACATCGAGCAACAATGTCTATATCGACTCCATAGCCATTGGCTCGCCGGCAATTCATATAGGCAACAGCGTGACTGTCAGGGTTTGGATTGCCAATGAAGGCGATGAAAATCTCGACAAGGTGCCGGTGTCGCTTTTTGTCAACGACAAGCAGCGCGCCCTTGCAACCATCGACCTGCCATCGCGCAGCACCTCTACAGTGGACCTCCATTTTGTTGTGGATCAAAGCGGTGTACTCAGCTGTAGGGTGGAGACTGAGGATTATCCCGTCACCTTCGACAACGAGTACTTTTTCAGCCTTAATGTGCGTAGTCGCGTCGACTGCCTCATCGTCGACGGTGCCGACCGCAACCCGTTCCTTGCCAGTCTCTTCGAGGGCGATTCGTCGGTGCGTTGTTCTTCCATGTCGCTCCGCCAGATGGATTTCAGCAACCTGGACGGTCACGACATGATCCTCTTGGATGAGCCGTCGTCCATCACTTCTGGAATGGCTCAGGCCCTCCTCGGCTTTGCCCAACAGGGCGGCACAGTCGTCGTCGTGGCGGCTGATGATGCCGACGCAACATCCTACAATGCAGCGTTGTCGCTCTTTTCAGCGCCACTTTTGGCAAGCAAGCACAGCGGACGAGCCACAGCAGCCCTACTCAATAGGGAGTGCTCGCTATATCTCAATGTTTTCAGTTCGGGCGAAGGAAACCGTACAGGTAACCGTTCCAATTCGGCTGCGGTGAATGACATTGAACTCCCTACGGTCAATAACTATTGGAGTCTACAGCCCTTGCAAAACTCTCTTCACGAGTCGATAATCACACTGGCTGGCGGCGATGACTATATCTGCCACACCCCTTGCGGCGACGGGCACCTATACCTTATCACAGCGCCCCTGCGCGACAACCATACCGATTTCGTACGGCAGGCGCTCTTTGTCCCCACGCTCTACAATATGGCGCTCTACAGTGTGAGGCCATCAGCACCCCCAGCCATCCTCGGTCGTGAACAATCGTTGACGCTGGTAGGCCGTTATGAGACTGAGGGTCATGCCGTAAGGCTCGAAAAGGAAAGCCATGGTTCGGCTGACGGAGAGACGTCGGGCATCATTCCCGACATCCGTTCCAATGGCGGCGTCTGTCGTCTCGTCACCCACGACAGCCCTTCCGAGGCTGGCAACTACCTGCTGTCGCAGGATGGCGAGGTTCGCGAAGGAGTCTCGTTCAACTACTCTCGCAATGAGTCGAAGATGCAGTTCCTTGAGAATGATGCCATTCAAGCCTTGATTGACGATTTTGGGCTGAACAATGTTTCGCTTGTCCCCAACCCCGACAAACCCATCGACACCTATCTGCGTGAGCAGATGGAAGGTCGTTCGCTTTGGCGATGGTGCTTGATACTCAGCTTGCTTATGTTACTCGCTGAAATACTACTTGTTAAAATAAAAGTCAAATAAATTGAAACTCCAGGCGACAAATATTCACAAGTCCTTCGGTTCATACAAAGCCCTCGAGGATGTCAACATCTCTGTCCGCGAAGGTTCTGTTTTCGGGCTTCTAGGGCCCAATGGTGCCGGCAAGACGACCCTCATCAGGATTATCAACCGCATTATTCGTCCCGACCAGGGCGAACTGCTCCTTGACGGCAGACCCATCACCGACGAGCTGGTGCGTACCATCGGCTACCTCCCCGAGGAGCGTGGCCTATACAAGAAGATGCGTGTGGGCGAGCAGGCTGTCTATCTTGCTCAACTCAAGGGACTCTCGCGCCAAGAGGCCACAGCCCGGTTGGGTCGCTGGTTTCGCAAATTCGACATCAGCGACTGGTGGAACCGCCCCGTGGAGCAGCTGTCCAAGGGCATGCAGCAGAAGGTGCAGTTCATCGTCACCGTGCTTCATGAGCCTTCGCTCTTGATATTCGACGAGCCTTTCAGCGGTTTCGACCCTGTCAACGCCACATTGCTCAAAAATGAAATCCTGGAACTGAGACGCAAGGGGGCCACCATCATCCTGTCGACCCACAATATGGCATCGGTCGAAGAACTCTGCGATGATATAGCCCTCATCAACAGCTCCCATGTCGTACTTAGCGGTTCGGTGCCGCAGATACGCAAGTCCTTCAGCAAAAACATCTTTGAGGTGGTGGTGGATGACGGCAAGGTGATGCAGCTGTCGCCATCGCCGGGGCAGACAGGCAACGAGCTCCTCTCGGAACTCATGAAGCAGCACACCATCATCTCTTTCCGCGAACTGCTCCCCTCCATGAACGACATATTTGTCGAAAAAGTAACCCATAACAACCCAGAGCCTTGAATAACATTCCGCTTGTCATCCGTCGCGAGTACAGCACCCGCGTCCGCAAAAAATCCTTTTGGATACTCACCATCATGGTGCCTATCATGCTTGCTTTTGTCTATGCCATACCCATCTATATGGCTCTCAGGCCGATGGAGAAAACCGTCATTCTCGTTGCCGACGAGTCGGGTCTCTTTGGTGGCTTCGACCGCGACGATACCAAGCGCAGCGACAGCCATTTCGCCTCGTCGGACGAGATAGAATACCGCTATGCAGCCGATTTCGACTATGCACGCCGTACCATGGATGCCGACGACGATGTGTCGGCCATAGTCTTCATCCGTAGCCGCGCCAGCGAAGCCATCCCCACCGACGCCTGTCTCTACTATAAGCGAGACTTGCCACCAATGCAGGTGCGTTCCGATGTCGACCGCCAGCTCCAGCGCATACTCCGCAACCGTCTTCTACAGGCTCATGGTATCAGCGATGACGAGTATGCGATGATTACGGGTACCAAAATCAATCTGCGTACCCAGGACCTCGAGACTGGCCGCGAGACGTTTACAGAAGTCAAGACAGTCCTCGGTATTGTTCTGGCATTGCTTATCTATATGGCGATATTCCTCTTCGGGTCGCAGGTGATGCGTGGTGTCGTCGAGGAAAAGTCGAGTCGCATCGTCGAGGTGATTGTCTGCTCTGTCAAGCCTTTCCATCTTATGATGGGCAAGGTCATCGGCATAGCGCTGGTGGGGCTTACGCAATTCATGCTCTGGGTTCTGCTCACCGGCATTGCCGTTGTAGGCATACAGCTGTCTAACAACGACCTCTTCGGTGTTGCCACCCAAAAGCATAACATCACCGAGCTTGCCACCAAGGGCGACGATGCCGCCATCCAGATGCAGCAGGCTGCCGACATGGCTGACCTGCCGCAGATTGTCGAGGGCATTGCCTCCATCGACTTCGGGGTCATCGTGCCGGTCTTTTTCTTCTTCTTTGTCTTTGGCTACCTGCTATATGCCACCCTCTTCGCCGCCGCCGGTGCCATGAGCGATACCGATACCGACACGTCGCTCTTCTCGCTCCCTGTCACCATACCGCTTCTTGCCGTCATACTGCTTCTTCCAACCATGATAGACTCCCCTTCGGGAACTCTCAGTCAGGTGCTCTCCATTGTCCCATTCACATCGCCGGTGGCCATGATGCTGAGGGTCCCCTTTGGTGTCCCTCTCTGGCAACTATGGCTCTCGATGGCCTTGCTTGTTGCCACATTCCCCCTCTGCACATGGCTTGCCGCAAAAATCTACCGCACCTCCATACTCCGCTTCAACATACTGGCTAAGTTCAGATTAAAAAAGAGTATGTGATGACGGCAGGTCGCCGTGAAGATGACCTGTCGTGACATTTTTAGTCTTTCCCTAGGACTATCGGGGTCTTGATATTTTTTGAACGAATTACATATTGTAATTCAGTTCGTTGTTGCGTTTGTTTCCCTTTTTTACAGGCGTTACGAAAAATAATTTTTTCCATGTCGCGAAAAGTTCGTACTTTTACGCCCAGTAAAAAATGAAAGAAAAACGTTGGATATTAAGGAAAGATTATGATTTAGAAGTTGTTGAAAAATTAGCGGATTCTTTGGGCGTGGACAAAATTCTTGCCACGCTACTTGTAGAGCGTGGTGTCACTACCTTTGACGAAGCCAAGCGTTTCTTCCGTCCAGGACTTGACCAACTTCACGATCCGTTCCTCATGAAGGACATGGACCGTGCCATTGCACGCATTAACGATGCTATACGTAACAAGGAACGTATGCTCATCTATGGCGACTACGACGTTGACGGTACTTCTGCTGTGGCTTTGGTCTACAGCTACTTCCACACTCTCCACTACAACATCGATTTCTATATTCCTGATCGCGATACCGAAGGATATGGTATATCTTTTCAGGGTATCGACTACGCCAAAAATACTGGCGTCAAGCTTATTATAGCCCTCGACTGCGGCATCAAAGCCGTTGAGCAGGCTGAGTATGCAAACCAGTTCGGCATCGACATCATCGTTGGCGACCACCACCTTCCTGGCGATGTGTTGCCTCCTTGTTGCGCCGTCCTCGACCCTAAGCGTCAAGACTGTCCCTATCCCTACAAAGAGCTTTCCGGTTGTGGCATAGGGTTTAAAATAGTCGAGGCCTATATGGAGCAGAAGATTGGTGTGCGACTCTGTGATTCGGCAGGAGAACTCACGGCAGCGCAGAAACGAAACATGGAGATGCTTAAAATCAAGCTTCTGCGTTATCTCGACCTCGTCGCCGTCAGTATTGCCAGCGACATAGTGCCCATGACCGGCGAAAACCGTGTCCTTGCCGCTTTTGGCCTCAAGGTCATCAATACCTGTCCCCGTCCTGGTCTGGAGGCAATTCTCACCTACGGTCATATCGAGCCTCGCACGAAAGAGGATAAGGCTACCAGTCCGAACAAAGAGTCCTACTTTGTCAAAGATTTGAATATTAGCGACCTCGTGTTCCTCGTGGGTCCTCGCATCAATGCCGCAGGCCGCATCCATAGTGCCTTCGACTCTGTCCGTCTGCTCCTTGCCGAAAACCGCGAGATGGCTCAGTGCCTCGCCGAGGAAATCAACAACTACAACACCGAACGCAAGGGCCTCGACACCTTGGCGACGGAGGATGCCAAGCGTAGACTGGCGTCAGACCCGCAGCTTTCCAGCCGCCATTCCATTGTCCTCTTCGGCGAAGACTGGCACCGTGGAGTTGTTGGCATTGTAGCCTCCCGTCTTGTTGAGACCTATTATCGCCCTGCCATCGTCCTCACTCGTTCCACCGACGACCTCTATGTGGGTTCGGCACGCAGCATCAAAGAATTCGATGTCCATTCCGCCCTCGAGGAATGCAGTGAGCTGCTCGAGCACTTTGGCGGACACAAGAGCGCCGCCGGTGTATCGCTTCGACCAGAGAATTTCGACCGCTTTGTCGAGCGTTTCGAAGAGGTCGTCGCGCGTACCATGCCTAGCGAAGCCATCGTCCCAGAGGTGGAGATCGATGCCGAGGTCCAGTTCTCGGACATCACCCCCAAATTCTTGCGAATACTCAAACAGTTCTCCCCATTCGGACCCGACAACGCGGTACCCGTCTTCTGCACCCGCCATCTGGAAAGCAATCCCTTGCAGCCCCCTCGCATAGTGGGCTCCAACCATCTCAAGTTCTCGGTGCTTTCATCCGACAGCCCCAATGCCTATCCTGCCATCGGGTTCCAGTTGGGCGAATACTACAGCCCCATCAGCCATCAGCGTATGTTCGACATCTGCTACCAACTAGAGGAAAACTTCTGGCGCGGCAAAACCGAAATCCAGCTCAACGTCAAGGATATAAGGCTGAATTAGACCGTAAGTCTCATCTCTTTGCGAACATGGCATATTCGAAAAGATGAATAAAGAACCTATCTATCAACAATACCTGAAATTGCCGGAAGATTTGCTCAAACTTCTGTGTTTCATGGCTTATACAGGCCGTCGGCTTGATGATGATGCAAAAATGAGATACCAAAAAACAGAAGGACTGTCAAAGACCGACTTCAAGAGATTGAAGGATTCTATAAAACCATATACGCAATCAGACATCTATAATTCATACTACGGCTATTACATACTTGAACTGGACCGTTATACTCCTTTGCTGCTGTATATGGTGGAGACGAATCTACCGTTGCTTGTCCATCTTGGAGAAAATTACAGCGATATGCCGTCTTCCGAATCTACCATGTTGCTGGACGACATAAAATGTTGTGTTGAAGGTTCACCTTTAAATAGAAAAAGGAGAAATGTATACTATACCAACACTGTCGACGAGATAAGGATTCTGACACCATTGGCGTCAGATATTCGTTTTCTACCGATGTTCGAGTTTGTCCGCGACAAGTTCTCGTTCGTGCAGAGTGCTTTGGTCCACCAGATGGTAAACGACATTTGCGACCCTGACTATTGTGTATCGAAGGTTGCCGACTTCGACTACAAGCGAATGTCAGCTGAAGAATCACAAGGAATGAAATCCTTGGTGGCACTGTACGATTTCTTTAGGTATGGCCGTTTCGATAAGGCCGCCGCAAAAGCGAAAAATATCTATGGCTATATCCTGTCTGCTGCGAAGGCTTTGTATGATGGTGAGTACGCAGAGGCCTTCAACAATATGGTCCTGGCTATACGCATCATCAACAAACAAGCATATTATCGGAACAATGGTTTCTTTGCCAGGCTAATAAACAACTATCTGTTGGTGTTGGCCTACTATCTTTACAAGGACGACAAGGGCAGGAAACTGTCTGCCTTGCTCAACAAAAGCGGCTTTGTTGAGAACTACGAGTTCATTCCTGCACTGTGGATGACCAATTATTTTACGTCGGGTCGGATACCATATCATGAAACAGTGGAGACTTTTATCAGTCGCTATGGAATAACAAAAGTTGAGAAATACTTTGCCCTGCTGGTGGCACATTTCTCGCATCTGCAGGTGAAGTGGCCCGATGATTTGCCAAAGGTTCCCAACATGATGTTTTTGCGTCAAGAGCTTTCACCTTGGCTACCCATCGACGACAGTGAGCGGAGCCGGCTTCATGAAATGTTCGGCGGGGAACCGCTATTGTCGCGCATACACTTCAAGCAGCAGTGGGAGTTGCTGCTCGAAGAACTCACTCCCAGCGAGGAACAAGTCCAGTCGAAGGTGGCAAAGTCGACGCGAATATGTTATATAATCACAAGTTACAGCTCGATAGAGATACGTGAACAGACACGGTTGAGGTCAGGAGCGTGGGGTGTCGGCAAGAGTGTGTCTCTGCGTAAATTCAAAGAGGGCCTTGATTCTATGGATGATAAAGACCGCCGGTTTGCTGCAGAATATGACCCCTGGGATAATGAATCAAACTTTGAGAAGTTATTGTCGCTCTTCGTTGGCTCCGACCGTGTCGCCACTGGTGTCTATGCCCCTTTAAAGCCGGTCACCATTGCAGAAGAAAAGCCCTATCTTGTTATTGAGCGTACCAATAAGGGGTTCAAGCTGAAGTCTAATGTGACGCCGAACACCCGGAGAAGCAACATCATATACCGTAAAGACAGCGAAACGCATTATACGGTCATCAAAATCAACAAACTCCAATTGCTCTACTATCAGAAGTTGCTCTCGGTCGGTGTATTCCCGCTCGAGGCCGAGCAGCAGTTGCGCGAGTTCCTGCCCAAGGTGAGTGAGATTGTTGAGGTTCACAGCGAACTTGTGGAGGGCGGCTCGACATTGGAACAGCGTGAAGGCTCGCCACTGCTATGCCTGCAAGTGATGCCACACGGCGGCACGCCTAACTGCTTCGATGTGTGGTGCATGGCACGCCCACTCGTTGATGGAAAGACCTTCCTTGAGGCTGGAAGCGGAATGAATCCCTGTGTGGCTGAGCAGGATGGTGTTCGCTATCAGGTGACGCGCGACATAAAGGGCGAGCGAGCCAACCTGCTTATGTTGCGTACCTTTTTCAGCGACAACGACTTGGATGATACCGACAGTGACGAACTGTTTGCTGACAGGACGCCGGCATTCCTCGATTTGACGGCATTGCTGATGCTTATCGATTTCGTGCGACAGCATCCTGACAGTTTCTATATGGAATGGCCTGAGGGCGGACAGCTGAACCTGAAGACCGCCCAGCCCTCGTCGTGGAATGTCTCGCTGCAGTCAAAGAACGGGTGGTTCGAGGTGGAGGGCGAGATACCGATAGACGACGAGACCGTCCTCACGGTAGGGGAACTGCTAAAGCTGGCTTCGGAGAGCCCGCGTACAGGATTCATCCGTCTCAACGATACCGATTACATGGCAATCAGCGACCGGCTACGCAAGCAGCTGGCCCGGCTTGAGAGCCTCGCTATCAGCAACCGCGGACACCTACAGATTTCCGAACTGCACGCTTCGCTTTTGGGTAGCGCACTCAACGGCGAACTCAAAATCAAGCACGACAAGCGTCTCGAACAGCTACAGAAAAAAATTGAAAAGAGCATGGCGTTGACACCTGCCACACCGACGGCCCTTAAAGCTGAGCTGCGAGACTACCAGACCGATGGCTTCCAATGGATGGCACGCATGACAGGCTGGGGGGCAGGTGTCTGTCTGGCCGACGACATGGGTCTTGGCAAAACCGTCCAGACCATCGCGTTCCTGCTACACACCTCCGACCAGGGCGCTGCCCTCGTGGCAGCTCCGGCATCTGTGGTGTTGAACTGGAGGCGTGAGCTGACGCGCTTCGCACCAATGCTTCATGTCGAGGTACTCAATGAGGCTGCAGACCGCAAAGCCTTGGTGGAAAAGGCTGCCGCCGGTGATGTCATCCTGACTTCCTACGGTCTTTTCGTCAACGAGGATGAGTCCATCTGCTCCAAGGAGTGGAACACCGTCTGCCTCGACGAGGCTCATGTTATCAAGAACCGCCAGACCAAGACATCTGCCGTGGTGATGAGGCTGAAAGCCACCAACCGCATCATCCTTACCGGCACCCCAGTGCAGAATCATTTGGGTGAGTTGTGGAACCTGTTCCAGTTCGCCAATCCCGGTCTGCTGGGAAGCCACGAACAGTTCCGCCAGAAGTACATCATCCCCATAGAGCAGCTGCAGAACAAGGAGCGTTCTGGTCAGCTGAAACGTATCGTGGGTCCCTTCATGTTGCGTCGCACCAAGCAGGAGGTCGTGGAGGAATTGCCCGACAAGACAGAGATCAATCTCCCCGTGGAACTTAACGACGAGGAAATGGCCATCTATGAGCTTATACGCCGCAAAGCAAAAAAGATGCTCGAGGAGGAGTCGTCGGGCTCTGGCGTCAGCGTGAACACGCTGGCGGAAATCACCCGACTCCGTCAGGCGGCCTGCTCGGCAGAGCTGGTTGAAAAGAAGTGGAAGGGGGAATGCTCCAAAATCAACGCACTAAGCGACCTGTTGCAGGAGATTGTCGATGGCGGCAACTCCGTTCTGGTGTTCAGTCAGTTCACTTCGTTCCTGTCGTTGGTTCGCGAGCGTCTCGACAAGCAGGGTTGTCCGTACTACTATCTCGACGGGTCAGTGCCGGTACATAAACGCGACGAACTGGTGCAGCAGTTCCAGCATGGGCAATGCCCCGTTTTCCTTATAAGTCTGAAGGCTGGAGGCCTGGGCTTGAACTTGACGGGTGCCAACTACGTGATACATCTCGACCCCTGGTGGAACCCCGCCATCGAGCAGCAGGCCACCGACCGTGCCTACCGCATCGGACAGCGTCAAAACGTCACTGTTTACCATCTTATCTCGATGCACACCATCGAAGAGAAAATCCTTCGCCTACACCAGACCAAGCGCAACCTCGCCGACGCCATGCTGGCCGGCACCAACGAGAGCCATAAGCTGACCAGCAAGGACCTTTTGGCAATGATAGACAGCGGCACAGAGCAGTAGACATCCTGACATTCTTCATTTTTGCATTCCAGGTTGGCGTTTTGTGGCTTGGATATGCAATTTTCATGTTTTTTCTCCGTTATGGGGAGACATACTCGTTCTTGTCATAATTCAACAAATCACTAAGAGCTTTGAAAAAGAAAGAGGAAGACAACTATATCATCATAAAAGGTGCGAGGGTTAACAACCTCAAGAACATCGATGTACGCATACCACGCAACAAGCTGGTTGTGATTACGGGATTGAGCGGCAGCGGTAAGTCATCGCTGGCGTTCGACACTCTTTATGCCGAAGGACAGCGCCGCTATGTGGAGAGCCTCAGCAGCTATGCCCGTCAGTTCATGGGCCGCATGAGCAAACCCGAGGTCGACTATATCCTCGGTGTGGCTCCAGCCATCGCCATCGAACAGAAGGTCAACACTTCCAATCCCCGCTCCACTGTTGGCACTTCGACCGAAATCTACGAATACCTGAAACTGCTTTTTGCACGCATAGGTCGCACTTTCTCGCCAGTCTCCGGCGTGGAGGTGAAGCGTCACAGCGTCTCCGATGTCGTAGACTATATCTACTCCCTTGAGGAGGGCCGCAAGATAATGCTTCTCTCGCCACTGGTGGCAACAGAGAAGCGACCCTTGCGTGCACAGCTCGAAATACTCCACCAGGAGGGTTTCATGCGCGTCTCCATCGCCGGAACGGTGGTCAAGATCGAAGACCTCCTCTCCGACAATTCACAATTCACAATTCACAATTCACCATTAAATATCGACCTTCTCGTCGACCGTATCACTCTCCGCCACGGCGACGATGACCAGACGGCAAGGGTCTCGGAGTCGGTGCAGACCGCTTTCTTCGAAGGACGCGGAGCCTGCAGCGTTATGGCGCTTCCGCTTGAAAACGAAGAGAAAAATGGAAGCGGCGGTGTCGTCACCGCAGACTTCTCGAACCGTTTCGAGGCTGATGGCATCACGTTCGAAAAGCCCAACCCTAACTTCTTTAGTTTCAATAATCCGTATGGTGCATGCCCTCGTTGCCAGGGTTATGGCAACGTTATCGGCATCGATGAGGACATCGTTGTGCCAAACAAGCAACTCTCTGTCTATGACGATGCTGTGGTCTGCTGGAAGGGCGAAAAGATGTCGGAGTGGAAGACTCATTTCATCCGTTATACGGCCAACAACGACTTCCCCATCCACACTCCTTATTGCGACCTCACCGCCGCCGAACGCAACCTCCTATGGCATGGCGACAGCAAATGGCCTGGCATCGATGGCTTCTTCGAATGGGTTGAGTCACAAAGCTATAAGATTCAGTATCGAGTCATGCTTGCCCGCTATCGTGGCAAGACTACCTGTCCCGACTGTCACGGCTCTCGACTCCGCAAAGATGCCCAATATGTGAAGGTTTGCGGTCGGTCGATTTCCGAGCTAGCCGATATGCCTGTCAAGGAACTGGCCAAATTCTTGGATGAAATTGTAGCCGACTGCGGGACGCAGTTGCCTACATTGACAGACTACGAGCGAAAACTCACCGACCGCATCCTCAAGGAACTCCATAACCGTGTGGGGTACCTGCTGGATGTGGGACTTGGCTATCTGACTCTGAGCCGTTTGTCTAACACCCTCAGCGGTGGCGAGAGCCAGCGTATCAACCTGGCTACCTCACTAGGAAGTTCGCTGGTTGGCTCGATGTATATCCTCGACGAGCCTTCCATCGGTCTCCATTCGCGCGACACGGAGCAACTCATCGGCGTACTCAAACATCTGAGAGACCTTGGCAACACTGTCATCGTCGTCGAACACGACGAGGACATTATCCGTGCTGCCGACTACATTATCGACATCGGCCCCGGTGCCGGTCGCCTTGGTGGCGAGGTGGTAATGGAGATTGAAAATTCCAAGACAAGGGTTGAGAATGAGATGATTCTCAATTCTAATTACGACATCAAGAATTCCCTTACTGCTCAATACCTGCTAGGTGAACGCCGCATCGAGGTGCCGAAATCGCGTCGCCCGTGGCGTGACCGCATCGAGTTGCGCGGCGTCTATTGCAACAACCTGAAACGCATTGATGTAGACTTCCCTCTTGGTGTCTTCACGGTCGTGACAGGCGTCTCGGGCTCGGGCAAGACCAGCCTGGTGAAGCATGTGCTTTACGACGTGTTGCAGAAGCGCTTCGACGGCAGCGACGCTTACGTAGGCAAGTGCCGTTCGGTGGGTGGCGACATCAGTCGCATATCCGGTGTCGAGCTTGTCGACCAGAACCCTATAGGCCGTTCTTCGCGCAGCAACCCCGCCACCTATATGAAAGCCTACGATGAGATACGCCAGCTCTATGCCATGCAACCCCTTTCCAAGTCGCGCGGCTACAAGGCCGGCTATTTCTCGTTCAATGTCGAGGGTGGACGTTGCGAAAACTGTCAGGGTGAGGGCTATGTCACTATAGGCATGCAGTTTATGGCCGACGTGCATCTGGTTTGCGACGAATGTCACGGTACTCGTTTCCAGAGCGACACGCTCGAGGTGCTATACCATGGCAAGAATGTCAGCGAGGTGTTGGATATGACTGTCGACCAGGCTGTCGATTTCTTCAACCCCGACGTGGCAGAAGATGCTTTCAAGCCCACCTGCCGACAGATAGAGAGCCGCTTACAACCCCTTCAGGATGTGGGTCTTGGCTACCTGAAACTGGGGCAGAGTTCCAGCTCTCTTAGCGGCGGCGAGGCACAGCGTATCAAGCTTGCATCCTTCCTCACTCGCGGCACGTCAGAACAACCGCGTCTTTTCATCTTCGACGAACCATCCACAGGTCTGCATTTTCATGATATTCAGAAACTTCTCAAGTCGTTTGCCACTCTTGTTGCCAATGGCCATACAATCGTTGTCATCGAACACCACCCAGACATCATAAAGCAGGCCGACTGGATTATCGACATGGGTCCCGAGGGCGGCAGCGAAGGCGGCAACGTGGTCTTTGCAGGCACCCCCGAGGAACTGCTGAAATGCCCAAAATCATATACGGCAAAGTATATTGGTGAATGGTGAATTGGTACAAGAGCCAGTGGCTCGCGTAGAGGGGACGATGTGCGGGGCTGCCCCGTCCTTAGTCCCATGTGAATGGTGAAATCAACAGATCAACAAAAAATCAAATTAACATTTATGCTTTCCAATCGTTATATAAAAAAAATTCGTAATGCCGCAAATATTGGACTCTATGGCTCCTTGCTGATATGCATCTGTGTTGTGGCTGAACATTTCCTTGATAAATATTTATGGGTCAGGGAGATAACCACTAACGACTATACCCACCGGCTTTTTTTGATTGTGGGTCTTGTCCTTGCGGTATCCTCCATAGCTTACGTACTCTTTGCAATGCGGAAAGGTGTTCCTCGACTTCGCCAGACTGATGGGGTCGAGAATAAACTGAGTGGCTATGCCAAGCTTATTGGCAACACCTACTACCTGTCTCTTTTCAGCGTCATCGTCGTCGGTGCGATAGTTGTAATATTGCGTGAGAATACCTTGATTATGTTGCTGTTGCTGCTGTTTTTGCTGATGATGTTGAACTACCCCAACATGTACAAGATGAAGGTGGATTTGGGCCTTGACGACGATGAGATGACCGAACTGTTTGGCTCGTCCTACATTAAAGGTGAAGGAGACAAGAAATGATAAATGACGACACCATTTGTGCTGTCAGCACTCCATCAGGTGTGGGTGGCATTGCCGTTATCCGCCTGTCGGGACAGCAATCCAAGCAGTTGTCGGAACGGTATCTGCGTTCTTTGTCTGGCAAGAGGATAAGTCTGTGCGATCGAAAGGCTATGTATGCCAGTGTTGTCTCTGAAGAGGGCGGTTTTATTGATGATGTGGTGGCGACTTATTTCAAATCGCCCCACTCCTATACGGGCGACGATGTGGTGGAACTCAGTTGTCACGGCTCACTCTACGTACAGCAGCGTCTCCTTCAGCTCTTTGTGGATGGCGGTGCACGCATTGCCGAGGCCGGAGAGTTTACCATGAGGGCTTTTATGAACGGTCGTATGAACCTGTCGCAGGCTGAGGCTGTTGCTGACCTTATCGACTCCCGTTCGCAGATGTCGCACAGCCTGGCTGTCAGTCAGATGCGTGGCGGCTATGCCAAGGAGCTGGAACATCTGCGCCAGGAGCTCATCGACCTTGCGGCGTTGCTTGAGCTGGAGCTCGACTTCAGCGACGAGGATGTTGAATTTGCCAACCGCCAACGGTTGCAGGACACGCTCAATGTGCTTTCCGGCAAGGTGCAACGCCTTGTCGATTCATTCCAGATAGGTAATGCTTTCAAGCAGGGTGTCCCGGTTGCCATCGTCGGACGTCCCAATGCGGGCAAGTCGTCGCTCCTCAATGCCTTGCTGTCCGAGGAACGTGCCATAGTAAGCGAAATCCCAGGGACCACACGCGACACCATCGAGGAGACGATGACTATCGACGGCATCACTTTCCGTTTCATCGACACCGCGGGCCTTCGCCATAGTGCCGACCCAATAGAGAATATGGGATTTGAACGCGCTATCAGGTCGGCCCAGCAGGCAAGGATAATACTGTTTGTGCGTAATGTCACCGTCCCGTTTGATGCTTTGGCTATGGATGACATCGCCTATATTACAGACCGGTGCGACATGAACAACAAGCATCTGTTCTTTGTCCACAACAAGTGTGATATACCCCACGACAGCACACCTCCCGGCCATATCGTGTCGGCCAAGGAGGGCATAGGTGTCGAGGAACTGAAGCAAAGCATGGTCAAGGTGATTAGAAATGATGTCGACCGGAACGACGGTGTCATGCTCACCAATATGCGCCACTACGAGGCAATGCAAAAGGTGCTTGCCGCACTGGGCGAAGTGCAGAAAGACCTCGACGCCGACCTAAGCCCCGACTTGGTGGTCATCAACCTCCGCGATGCCCTCTACCACCTCGGAACAATCACTGGCACGGTGACATCCGAAGATGTACTCTCTTCAGTCTTCTCCCGCTTCTGCATCGGGAAATAAAACCATCCTAATGACCATCGTTGTCATACAAACTCCCAGTAGTTTTCCGGGGTGACGACTTGCAACTGGACATTGGGATAATTGTCTGCAAAGGCTTTCGGAAGGCGTGCATTGGCCCTTTTCCATTTGAACTCGTAGGCTGTCAGTTGCCCGTCCATCTCCTCTATTAGGTCAATCTCCTGCTGCTGTTGTGTCCGCCAGAAAAACATCTGGGCGTAGCTCTCTGTGTATGAGTTTCTTTTTATTCGCTCGCTGACCATCAGGTTCTCCCACAGTACCCCCACATCGTTGCGCTGCTCCAGCGGGGCAAAGTTGGAGATAAGTGCGTTTCGTATGCCATTGTCGTAGAAGTATATCTTTTTCCCTTTCTTTATCTCGCTCCGCAGGTTTCTGCTGAACGAGGGCAGGCGGAACAAGACATAGCACTTCTCCAGCAGGTCGATGTAGTTTTCCACGGTGGCTTTGTCAACACCGACGAGGTTCGACAATTCGTTGTATGACACCTCGCTGCCCACCTGGAGGGCCAGCGCTCGCACCAGTTTCTGGAGTGTGTCGGGCTTCTTGATGCCTTTATACCCAAGCAGGTCTCTATAGAGATAATTGTTGGACAGGTTCATCAGTAGTCGCCGTGCATCTTCGGGTTTTGTCACCACCTCGGGATACATACCGTATATCATCCGTTGTCCGAGGAGGCGTTGCTCCTCGCGCGGTGATGTGTGTGCCGCAAGTTCGGAGAGTGATAGCGGGAACATCTCATGCTCAATCAGGCGTCCCGTGGCAGGCTCGTTGATTTCGTCGGACAGCGAGAGCGACGAGGATCCCGACACCAGTATTTGTACGGGCAGGTTCATGTCGACAATCATTTTAAGTGCCAGTCCGATATTGCGGACGCGCTGTGCCTCGTCGATAATAACCACCTTGTGGTTGCCTATAAGATTGCGCAGTTCAGTGGATGTTCTGTTCTCCAGTCCTACCCGGTCGTCATAGTCGTCGCAATTGAGCATTAGGCTGTTCTTTGAATCCACAAGGTGTTTCAATGCTGTGGTTTTCCCCACTTGCCGAGCCCCCATCACAACAATGGCTTTGCTTTTATTAAAGTCATTTTTAATAACTTGCTCAAGTTTACGGTGTATCATAAGCTTTGATTTTGTGCTGCAAAATTACTACTTTTTTTGATATAATCCCCAAATTCAATATAAATTTGGTGAGTGTAATCCCCAAATTCAATATAAATTTGGTGAGTGTAATCCCCAAATTCAATATAAATTTAGCGAGTGTAATCCCCAAATTCAATATAAATTTAGTGAATGTAATCCCTAAATTCAATATAAATTTAGTGAATGTAATCCCTAAATTCAATATAAATTTGGTGAGTGTAATCCCCAAATACAGCTTTCCCCCGTATTACGATGTTCAGTGAGTACAACGACATCACCTTTGCCTAACAGACTAATGACATGGTCGATATCGCCCTTTCTGATAACTCTGCCACAGCACAGCAATGTTACCATTTTGACAATAGTCATTTCGGTTTTCGTTATCGTATCACAATCTTTTGGCTCTTCTCGCCGAGGCGGAGGATGTACACGCCAGCTCCTGGAAAGTTGTTAGTTGAAACAAGAGACCTGAGACCTGAAACCTCACGGCTGAAGATTGGGCGACCGAGGATGTCGAAGGTCTGGAGGGTGCCGGTGCCTGAGACTATAACGTTGTTGCCGTCTATGACCGCGAATGTGGCATTGTTGTTTTGGGGAAGCATTCTGACCAGGAAGTGACCGGCACTTTCAAGTTTGTAAGGCAAGGTAATCTCGTCGCCTGTATGCAGGTCGATGATTTGCATTCCTTGAAGTGGGCCTGTGGCGTCGAGCGTATATTGTTTGGGGACTGTAGTCTTTACGTGCAATTGGAATTCCCCCTTGTCCATGACGTCAACGGCATAGTCGGCATCATCATGTGGGATATAGATCAATGGTGCGTTGCCGTCCAGATGGGCTATCTTCTTCATGCTCTCGCCCCCGTCGAGCCGGACGTATGCAACGTCGCTGTGCTCACCGTCGGTGATGGTAAAGGTCAGGGTAGATGTGGCACAAGATTTGTTGCCCTCGGTGAAGGTGTAGCTACCGGCGGAGGAATTGACCAGGAATGCCTGACCGACGGCGATGGTGCCGCTGGTGTGTGCCAGCCATGTGCCGTCGGGGAGCAACTCGTAGTAGGGGCTGCCGTACGTGTAGGTGTGGTTGTAGGGGTTGCCGACAAGGTTGAAACCGCGTAGCGAGGCGTCAGCGCAGGAGGCGGAATGGCTCACGGCTATGTTGCCGCTGTTCTTGTAGCCGCTGAAGCCGACCACAGCGTTGTCGGCACGGCGGTAGATGTAGCCGCGGCCGCGTTCGAGGGTGGTGAAACCGGCGGCACCGTCGCCCGCCTTCTGGTTTTCCCAGGTGGCAGTGGCTTCGTTGTAGCGGAGTAGGTCGTAGCTGCCATCGGTGAGGCCTGTGATGTCGGTTGCAGCAACGGTGGTCTTGCCGTATTCGCTTGTGGGCGAGGCAATGGCGTGCCAAACGCCGCCGCTTACGTTGAAGAGCGGGGCTGTGCAGTAGGTGCAGCTGGCGTGTGATGCGAATTCGCCTGCGTTGTCAGTGTAGGTGGCGCCGTTGTGTTCGCATGGGGTCAGGCGGACATATTTTTTAGTAATACCCAAAAAACGGATATCGGCACCGTAAGGCGAGAGATTCGTCAGGTATTCACCCCCTTCCACCTTCATGTGGTCGCCAATGGTCAGGATCTTGTTACCGTCAGTGGCGTCGTGGCCTGCAATGGCATTGCTGTTGCCGTCGCCCCAAACCTCGATGCTGCCGCCCAGGAGGTTGACGATGCCGAGTGCGGCATTCTGTCCTGCGCCGATGCCGGCACCCTCGTCTTTGCCGCGGGCATGGACTTCGCCTCCATAGATGGTGATAGTGCCGCCGTCAATATTTCTGCTACCTACTGTTGCCTCCTCGCCGCTGCCTATGCCTGCAGCGTCGTCGGCTGCAAAGGCCACCACGTCGCCGCCATAGATTTCGACGGTTTCACCGCTGCTTTGGCCACCGCCGCCAATGCCGGCACCGGATTGCCCAGTGTTGTGATAGCCGCCCTGGGCTGTCACCGAGCCTCCGTAGATTTTTATGTTGCCTGAGGAGATGTTGTTTGTTTTATCGTATCCTGAGCCGATGCCTGCCCCACCTTCCCCACCTTCTGCCGACACCGTGCCGCCATAGATGGCTATGGTGCCGCAGGTTTCATGGAAATCGCCGCCGATGCCTGACTGGCCGCTGCCTCCGTTGGCGGAGATGTTGCCGCCATGGATGTTCAGGGTCCTGCCCGACCTGACGCAGATGAATCCGTCAAGGGATCCGCTGTTGTCGCGTTGTCCATAGATGTTCAACGTGGCATCACTCTTTATCATTATGCCTATTTTATTGGTGAGCTTTGCGCCGTCGCAAAGGATGAGGTTGACGGTGCCCGAAGTGGCGGTGATTTGCGACCTTGCTACGTTGTTGCCATTAACCACCAGCCAGGTTCCCGATTGATAGCTCTCATAATCGTCGGTGCAGCCGCTTAAAGTAGTGGTGCTGCCGGCGGGGACAGTCTTCATCGTCTGAACCACCTTGCTGCCGTCCCAGCTGCGCTCGACGTAGCAGACTACGTCAGAGCGGCGGGTGAGCTTGGCTTCGTTGTTGATGAGGTCGAGGTTGCAGGCTTCGGGGTAGTCGTTGTCGAAGTGGTTGGTGGTGGCGTTGTGGTCATTGTAGCCGGAGGTGAGGTAGCCGTCGTTACCCTCATGGCTGACGCTGATGCGCGAGTTGCCGAGGTCGCCTGTGACGGTGATGACGTGGCCGTTAGTGCAATAGAGGTTGCTGGCCCAGCCCTCCTGCTTGCTGTTGCCGGTGACTATGACGGTGCCTTCCATATTCAGCGTGCCGCAGTTCCAAACGCCGGCACCGTTCTCCGCGGCCTTGTTGTCGCTAATGGTCGAGCCGGTGATAGTGACGGTGCCTCGGTTCGCAATGCCGCCGCCGTCCTTTCTGGCGGTGTTGGCGGTGACGGTGCATCCGCTAATGGCGAGTGTGCTGCCTTCCAGTCCATAGATGCCGCCGCCGTTTGGCGACGTGTTGCCTGTGATGGAGGTGCCGGAGATTGTTGCGGTGCCGCCAGCGCAATGGATGCCGCCGCCATTGATTTTGGCACGGTTGCCGATGATGGTTGCACCGGTGATGCTCAGCGTGCTGTTGTTCCAGATGCCGCCGCCTCGGGTGGTGGCGGTGTTGTTGTGGATTGTGCCGCCGGTGATGGTGGCGGTGCCGTAGTTCACCACGCCGCCGCCACCCGTATTGCTGGTGTTGCCGGAGATGGTGCCGCCGCTGATGATGAGTATGCCTCCGGCGGCATTGAATATTCCTCCGCAGTCCGCACCCCAGCAGCCGAGGATGGTGCCGCCCGACATATTGACGGTGCAGTCCGCGTTGTTCTTGATGGCGCCGCCCTGCTGCGCCGCTTGGCAGAGGGTGATGGTGCCGCCCTTGAAATAGAGGGTGCCGTAGTTGCAGATGCCGCCGCCGTTGTTGGCGTTGCCGCCCTTGAGCATGCCGCCGCCGGCACCGTCGATAATGGTTAGGGTGCCTTGGGCGTAAATCTCGATGACGTGGCCGTTGGCGTCGGTGGCCGCAAGGTTGCGTTGCAGCGTGTGGCCGTTGAGGTCGAGGGTGACGTTGCGGGTGGAACCGTTGCCTATCGAGAGGTGGGCCGACAGGGTGATGTCGGCTCCGAGCTTGACGAAGGTTGTGGTGGTCTGCGCGATGGCGTTGTTCAACTGCGTCTCGGTGTAGACGACGGTGTAGTTGGCGTTGGCGGATTGGGTCACGGTGACATCCTTCGTGATGGTTTGGCTATTGCCGTAGGTGTAGGTGAGCCGAAGGGTGGCGGTTCTCGAGGTGGAGAGACTGTTGGCCGTGCAGCTGAAGGCTATGGGGCTCGTGTAGGGGTTGCTGCCTGTCACGCTGATCCAGTCGCCGCTGGTGACCGTTGCCGAGGTAACGCTGCCGGCGGGTTCCGGCTCGTTCTGGATGGTATAGGCCAACGTGCCGGATGTGGCGTCACAGGCAATCTCAACATCGTTGGCCGCTATGCTGGGCGGTGTCACTACTATCTCGTTAACAGTGAATGAGGCGGTGAAATCGACAGCATTTGCAACGGCATAGTTGCCGGTCAGCGGAGTGCTGTTTTCCAGAGTGGTCCAGCCGTTGAATGTGCAGCCCTGGCGTGTGGCCATCGGCAGGGTGTAAATTCCAGCCTCCTTGTGGTTCGTCGTGTTGGGGAAATCACTGTTGCCCACAAAGGTGCCGCCTGCGGCATTGAAACTGACAGCGTAGGTTGCGGTGACCGTGGTCACCACCTTGTAGAAGTAGGCCGTGTTACCTTGCGGATGGTTGTATGCCCGCAGACCCAACGTGCCGTTGATGCAGAGGCGGCGGTCGGTGAAGAGTTTGCCAGCAACGGCATACTCGTCGCCACCTTCAACTCCGATGACGAGGTTGGTGGTGTCGGTCGCGATGGTAGACATCTTGAACTTATTGGAGTTCACAATTTTCAGGTATAATGTCTCTTCCCCGATGGTAGCCTGTGCCGTGAACGAGGTGCCGTCCTGCGCCTTGTACAGGGTATAATATATGGGTGTCTCCTCTGAGGGGAGCGCCACATTGCCCCAACTCGAGGTGCCGCTGTAGTGGAACCCGATGTCTTCGACCCCCAGCACATACAGTGCATTCTCGTCGATGTCGGCTATCGATGTCAGTTGCTCGTAGGTGGTCTGTGCCACAGCCGCCGGCGCAAAGGCAAGCAACAGGGCAAGCATAATAAGTGTCAGTCTTTTGTTCATATAATTTATGTTGATTGTATTGTTTTTGCTCAAGTTGGGAATATATCGGTGCATCCCTCAAAGACCTCGGCCGCCGATGGTTCGCATTCTCAAAGATGGAAATTCTCGCCGACGAACTGATAAATAAAGTGTAATCAATTAACAAAAAAAACAGCAACACTCTTTCACAATCAAAAAGAATGTGTATATTTGTAGCAGACAACAAACAATAGGTTATTAACACAAGATGTTAAGAACGAAAAAGATATAATAATTGGGATAGAATAACAAAGACATAGAAAGCGTTTTTGCTGTTTATTGCATTTGTCTATCAGTTAGTTATTAGTTTGCTCTAAAATTGGTTCTTAGAGAGGCATTTTTTTGAGCGCAAAAGTGCTTGACATTTACCATAGTGGCACCCTATATCATCGGACGAGGAAAGGTTCTTTGTGGATTATCCCACATACATCAGTGCGGTAGACCCTTTTTCGTAGTAAAAGCTTTCAAAACTGACATCGGTGTTTAAATTGCGCCA
>CACZUZ010000019.1 GCA_902784465.1 uncultured Bacteroidota bacterium | reverse complement strand
TGTCGGCAACTACCGTATGCGTATCGCTGCCGCCGACAACCTTCTTGACAGCTTTACAGGCTCTATCGAAGATGCTGCCAGTGCCAACCCATGCTTCTCCGGCTCCTACTCCATAGCAGAGGACTACACCCTCACCGTGACTGAGGTGCCCTCTTGCATGGCTCCCACCGGCGTCGTTGCCGACAATGTCACCGCCAACAACGTCACACTGTCTTGGAACGGCACCGCCGACAGCTACAACGTCTACGACCTGAGCACTGTCGGTACTGTGACATTGCTTGGCAACACCTCAAACAACAGCTACACTGTCACCGGCCTGTCACCCATGACTCAATACACCTTTGGTGTTGCATCTGTCTGTGGCAGCGAGGAAAGCACCGTCGTCAGCACCGTCGTCAACACTGCTTGCGTAGCCTCGACCCTGCCTTACGTTGAAGACTTCGCCGAGACCAGCGCCACTCGCAACTGCTGGACATTCGTCTCCAACAACAGCGCCAACGATGTAGGTACATCCAATGGTATGGGTTTTGTCACCATCAACAACGCCAGCTGCTGGCGTTTCAGCTCCTATACCTCCGCCAGCGACTACAACCAGTATGGCTATTCACCTGACTTTGTCGTCAGCAACGATGCCACTGCACTGAACGTCAAGGTACACTACGCAACACACGGCAACAACGACCAGCTCACCTTCGGCTACATCACCGCTACCGACACAGTATGGGATGCCACCAGCCACAGCACCACAGGCCAGACCGACTTCCAGACCTATGAGACCATCATCCCCGCCAATGCTGTGAAATTAGCCGTCAATTACTATGGCACCTTCAGCTACTATGCTTGGATCGACAGCGTTACTGTCAGCGAAACCGGTACCGACTCCACTGACGACTGCACTGTGACCCTGCCCTACACCGAGACTTTCGAGACCATGCCTACCTGCTGGACAATCATCGACGGCGACGGCGACGGCCTCTCATGGGAAATTGATTCTTACCAGGGTGTTAATGTTTTCAACTCGAAATCGTATATGAACAACGTGGGAGTCTTGACTCCCGACAACTGGCTCATCAGCCCTCAAATCACACTGCCTTCCAACTCCAACTATGAAGTGTCGTGGAGCGCACGTCCTCAGGATGTCAATTATCCTGCCGAACACTACGGACTCTATGTCTCGACCACCACTAACGACACCACAGCTTTCACTCTCCTTCAGCAGTGGACGCTGACCTCAAACGACGACCCGACCTACCCTGTCGTCAACCTCAGCGCTTACGCTGGCCAGTCAATTTACCTTGCACTCCGCCATTGGGATTGCTCCGACGAGTACTGGCTTACTCTCGACAACTTCACCATCCGCGAACAGCCCAACGCCAACCAAGTCGTGGTCAACGTCAGCGCCAACGATGCTTTCTACGGCACGGTCTCTGGCAATGGTGTCTACACCACCGGCGACAATGTCACTGTCACTGCCACTCCTAACACCGGCTACGCCTTTGACAACTGGACCGATGACAACGACAGCGTTGTCAGCACCGACAACCCCTACACCTTCATGGCTGCCAACAACGTGAACCTCAAGGCAGTCTTCACATCAGGCACTGTTCCTCAAAATCCCGACACTGCGACCTACATCATGGCTGTGAATGACGCCACCATGGGTACCGTCACTCCCGCACCGGGCATCTATCAGATTGCCGACGGCACAAACCTCACCATTAGCGCCACCGCTTTCCCTGGCTACCATTTCTCGCATTGGGATGTCTCTTACTACTATACCGGCGCTCTCACCACAACCACTATTGTCGACAATCCGGCTACTCTCTCGGCTAACCTCTCCAACCTCACTCCCCTCACCTTCACCGCAATCTTTGAAGAGGATCTGGCCTGCAACGGCACTACTTGCGACCTCGTCATCAGCGGCTCCGACGCCTATGGTGATGGCTGGAATGGCGGCAGCATCCAAGTCAAACAGAATAATACTACAATCCACACGTTCACTGTTGACATGGGATACGATAGCGACACCATCGAGGTGTGCAGCGATTATCCCGTCCAATTCTATTGGCTGCCCGGCTCTTATGACGACGAAGTCTCCTTCATCGTGAGTAACAGCAACGGCGAGCTCTTTAACATCGTCAGCGGTGAAATGTTGCCCGACACCCTCTTCGCCGTCGTTTCCAACGTCTGCAGCTCCAACGCCACCGTCGACCTCTTTGTCGATGTCGACTCGCTCACTGTCAACATAGCAGTCAACGACGCCACCATGGGTACGACCAACCCCGCCCCCGGCACCTATCAGATTGGCCGTTTCGACATCATGTCGGTGACAGCCACCCCCAACGCCGGCTACTACTTCCACGGCTGGGCATATTCCTACAACGTTAATGGCACTGTCTATTACGACACCGCCATGGGAGCCACCAACAACGTTATCAGTATCGATGGCGACTACTGGTACGATGCCAGCCCCATCTCATTCACCGCTCTCTTCTTCAACTATCCTTACGAGAGCGACAGCATGCTGGTGAATATCGCTGTCAACAATGCCGCCATGGGTACTACCAGCCCTGCTCCCGGCACACACTATCTCTACGAGGGTGATACCTGTAGTGTCATCGCTATACCTTACCCGGGTCACATGCTCGAAGGCTGGGATGTCGTCGTCCTTGAGAACAGCGACACCATCATCAACCAATACATCAGCTCTTCTGAACCCGATGTGTTCAACCTCTTCGATCAGCCCATCGTCGTCGGGGCTGGCTACAACGCGTATAAGTTCTTTGTAACTGCATACTTCGCCGAAGACACCAATTCCACCACCGAAGGCTATCTGACCCTCATCACCGCCGTCAACAATGCCTCTATGGGTACCATCAATCCCGCCCCTGGCGTACACCAGTACTCCATTGGCGACACCGTCCACTTCTCGGTCTATCCTAACGAGGGTTACCACTTATCCTCTGCCGACGTCTCCATCTCGCTCATGGGCATACCTTTCATCGACACCACCATCTATGATACCGACCTGTCGGTAATCGATTTGGAAGTTGACGAATCTATGATTGGTGTGATTATCTCTATCACCGCCAACTTTGCCGCCAACGGTTCTCAGGAGGCCACTCTCACTGTCACCGTCAACGACGACGCTATGGGTTACGTCCTCATCAATGGCAGTCAATCGACCACCTACCACGGTACTATGGGCGAGACAGTCACTGTCGAGGCCGTTGCCAACCCAGGCTACGACTTCGTGGAATGGAGCGACGGCTACACCAATTCTCCACGCACCATCACACTCGAAGACAATGTCACCACTCTCGAGGCCATCTTCCAGGAACATGAAGCCATCAATGTGGCCGGCAATCTCGACAATGTGAAGGTCTTCCCCAACCCGACCTATGGCATCGTCAACATTGATGCCGACAATGTCGTTAGCGTCGAGGTTATGGACATCAATGGACGCGTTGCCGCAACCTTCGAGAGCACCAACAAGGTCGACCTCAGCAACCTGACTGCCGGCACCTACATGCTGCGCATCCAGACTGCCAACGGCACCTCTGTCAAGAAGGTCGTAAAGAAGTAACAACTCCCAGCATTAGGCGATTAGCAACGTCTACTCCCTAATGCTTCTATCCCGAGCCGGGGCTTGCAGCAGCAATGTGGCAAGCCCCGGCTTGTTTAATTAGAGACTTTCGGATGATTGGATGTTCGGATTGACGGATGATTGGATATTCGGACTGACGGATGATTGGATATTCGGACACTCGGATGATTGGATATTCGGACTGGCGGATGATTGGATTTTCGGACACTCGGATGATTGGATATTCGGACACTCGGATGATTGGATATTCGGACACTCGGATGATTGGATATTCGGATTGACGGATGATTGGATATTCGGACTGGCGGATATCAGATAGTCCGAAAATCTGAAAATCCGAAAATCCGAAAATCTGAAAATCTGAAAATCTGAAAATCTGAAAATCTGAAAATCCAAAACTCCGAAAATCCATTTTCCTCATTCACATTTCACAATTTTTTACTATCTTTGCAAAAAATTTTTAAAACAACAATATGACACAAACTGGTATTAAAACATTGAGAGACAGTGCTGGAATGCGCTGGACAGCTCTGCTGCTTTTGGCTCTTGCCATGTTCTGCAGCTACGTATTTATGGACATCCTCTCTCCTATCAAGGATTTGATGCAGGAAACTCGCGGCTGGGACTCCGCCTCCTTCGGCCGCATGCAGGGCGCTGAGGTGTTCCTCAACGTCTATGTCTTCTTCCTCATCTTTGCCGGCATCATCCTCGACAAGATGGGCGTCCGTTTCACCGCCGTGCTTTCGGGCGCTGTGATGCTTATCGGTGGCATCATCAAGTTCTATGCCTGCAGCGAATCCTTCATCGGCACCAGCCTTGAGGCTTGGTTCAACAGCCACCTCAACTGGAACGGCGACCTTCCCGTCATCGGAGCCATCCTGCCCTTCTGCGACGGCATGCCGGCTTCTGCCAAGCTCGCCGCTTGCGGCTTTATGCTTTTCGGATGCGGCTGCGAGATGGCTGGCATCACCGTGAGCCGCGGTATCGTCAAGTGGTTCAAAGGCCGTGAGACAGCCCTCGCCATGGGTTCCGAGATGGCCCTCGCCCGCCTCGGCGTCGCCACCTGCATGATCTTCAGCCCCTATTTCGCCAAACTCGGCGGCGAGGTCCATGTCGACAATGCCGTCAAATTCGGTGTCGTGCTCCTCTGCATCGCCCTCATCATGTTCATCACCTACTTCTTCATGGACAAGAAACTCGACGCCCAGACCGGCGAGGCCGAGGAGAAGGACGACCCCTTCAAGCTCTCCGACCTTGGCAAGATTTTCACCTCCCTCGGTTTCTGGCTCGTTGCCCTCCTCTGCGTGCTCTACTACAGCGCCATCTTCCCCTTCCAGAAGTATGCCGTCAACATGCTCCAGTGCAACCTCACCCTCAACCCCGCCGCCGAAGGCACTTTCTGGGCCAGCCAGTCGGTGACCATCGTGCAGTACATCATCATGCTTGTTGTCGCCATCTGCTCCTTTGCAAGCAACTTCTCCAAGAACAAAGGCATGAAGTATGGCCTTATGGGTCTTGCTGTCGTCGCCCTCGTGGTCTACTGCTACATGGGCTACATGCGCGGCACCGCCGAGACCATCTTCGCCGTCTTCCCGCTTCTTGCCGTCGCCATCACCCCCATCCTTGGCAACTATGTCGACCACAAGGGTAAGGCTGCCACCATGCTCATGCTCGGCTCCATCCTGCTGGTCATCTGCCACCTCACTTTCGCCTTCATCCTGCCCGCCTTCAAGGGCAATGCCGTTGGCGGCACCGTCGTGGCCTACGTCACCATCCTTGTCCTCGGAGCCTCCTTCTCGCTTGTCCCCGCAGCCCTCTGGCCCTCTGTGCCCAAGCTGGTCGACGAGAAGATTATCGGTTCTGCCTACGCAGCCATCTTCTGGATCCAGAACATCGGACTTGGTCTCTTCCCCGCTCTTATCGGCATCGTCCTCAACAAGACCAACGTTGAAGGCACTGCTGCCCACGAGCTCAACTACACCTGGGCCCTGGTCATGCTCGCCGCTCTTGGCATCGCCGCCCTGCTCATCTCCGTCTACCTCCGCGTAGTCGACAAGAAGAAGGGCTATGGCCTCGAACAACCCAATATCAAGGAAAACTAAGGCATCCTCTGACTGCCATCCATAACCAAAAAAAGCATCCCACATTCGGGATGCTTTTTTTTATTTCGGCGACAGATTCCATGGGCAGTTTTCCCCCTTGCGCTTCAACTGGAGACGGATGTGGCAGGATTATATCGCGGTTTTGGCATCGGGGGCCTCATGCATAATCACAGTTCCAGTCTCAGGGTTGGGCGGTTGCCGATTTGGAGGATGAATGTGTTTCGGCGGCTGCTTGAAAATGCGTCGGTGCAAGGGAAAAGGTCGATGATGCAGATGCTGCCGGCAACCTGGCAAGCCACCAGCTTGCCGCTATTGTCATACACTTTTATTTTTTCGCCACTTGCACCGGTGATGGTCAGAGTCATACCGTCGACCGATACCGTCGGCATATCATCCATTTCTATTGGAGAAAGCGTGTCGGGCGAGACAAAACCCTGTGAGGCTTGAATAGTAGACAACGAAGGGAGCGGTTCCAATAGCTGAGGTTGGCGGAAGGTAGCCTTCTTGGCGGAGGGCAGCGGAAGGGGTTCAGGTTGTGATACTGAGGGTTCCGGTTCTTTTGGCTCCGAAATGGTGTCGGTGGGTGTTTCCTCTATTCCCCATCCACCGAAGATGTATTGACGCCATTCTGGAACCACAGCAACCGCTATTGCTGTAGTGAGCAACATTGCGAGAAGCACTATTGCCACGTTGCGCATCTTCTGCAATGCACGGCGTATCTTCTGATAGACGGTATTGCGGCTGATACCCATCCTTTCTCCTATCTCGTCGCCTTGATAACCATCGAGATAAAGCCTCATCATGCGTTGCTCTTCAGGACTTAGGGCTGCGAGGAGATTGTCTAGTGTTTCTTTTCTCTGTTGTGCCTCTTCGTCTGCGATATTATCTGATTGAAGGTTGTCATCGATTGGAACTGTTGAAATCCTTCGCCGCCTCTCTATTTGGTAGAAAACAGAACGTGCCTGCCAGCGCACCCATGCACGTTCCTGCCCCGTAGAGGCATCCCGGCGCAGTTTCCCAAAGTTCTGCCACAGTGCGATAGTAATTTCCTGTAGCAAATCCTGGCTGCGGTCGCCGTCGCCATCGGCGCGATTCAGACAAAGTCGCCACAGCATATCGCGGTGGCGCATCAACAAGGCTGTATATGCACTGTGTCTGTCGGTCATTGTCGGAATAACGTTTATTTACATATATAAGTACACATTTTTTGATTGAAATCTTACAAAAGGAAAATATTTTTTCGTTGGCTGTAAGATTCCGCCCCTATAATGTGTATATTTAGGTGTAGGGTGTAATGGTGTAATTCGATTAATACGACGAAATAACTATGAGACCAAAAAAAACACTTCTGTTAGCTGCACTGCTATTGTTGCCGCTCGTTTCCAAAACACAGGAGGCGCTACTGCTCAAAGGCCGTGTAACATCGAAAGGCAAGGGTGTGCCTTACGCGACATTGCAGCTTAAGGGAACCTCCATCGGCACTTCCTGCAACGACGCGGGCGAATACGAACTAAGGCTTCCAATCGGGCTTGAACATGACACCTTGATAATCCGTTCGATGGGTTATGTCGGCCGCAAGATAACAGTCGCACGTTTGCAGAGGAACGGAGATGTGCGTTTGGAAAGTCAAGCCATTGAACTGAAAGCCGTCAACGTGACCAGCTACCGCAGCGGTCGTCATCTGCTGAACGACGTTGTAAAACATATCGGGCAGAATTACCAACAGCAAATCACATGGTCGAGGTTTTTCTATCGTGACTGGCGAGCAGTAGATGACGAACTATATCTCTTCGACGAGGCTGTGATGAGCGTGCGTCGCAGCGCTTATTCCCAGTATGCCGACAAGCGAAGCTACCGTCTCGACCCCACGCAGCGGGAGATGGAGAGCAATATCAAGACGCTCCTCCGCCACCGCCTTGTGGTTTACGACCGTAAGCTGCTTGAAACCAAGATTATCAGGTCAGCAGGATGCGACCAGATGCTCTCATACGTCGACGACGAGGATTTCTTCGACCCCGTTGCCACTCCGCAAGCAAGCTATGCCCTCGCCTCACGCATGCTGAAAGAGCATGAGTTCGAGTCGCTGAAAGAGTTCTCGTTTGACGGCGAAGATTATTATTTTGTACGCTCAATGGGACCCAATCGCCGCTCGGGGGTGAAAGTATGTTACGAATACACAATCCGCAAGAGCGACCTTGCTCTTGTGCGTCTCGTCACCTCTCAGCAGCCCAACCGCCTACGGGCACCCACCGACGCTTGGGTCAACTGGTACTACAATTCGCTGGTTATCGATGCTGACTCGTCAGTCTGGACATACGAGGTGCGCGAAGGACGCTACACGCTGACAAGGTATTACAATTCAAAGAGTTTTCACCTTGAGTCGCGCAGCCGAGAATACAAGGACAAAGCACAACGCTGGCAGCAGTGCCACGATTGGGTGCTTACCGACTTCTCGACAAGTCCCGTGGAGGTGGAGGAAAAGCCACTATCGGTTACACCGCAAACGTTGGCGGGAACTTTCGGCAGCAGCGACTTCAACTCCGACTTCTGGGGACATTACAACTGGGTGCCAATTGATGTTTATCCTTTGCAACTTCTTAAAAACAAATTCCATAAGTTATGAAAAAGGTAGTGTCTATATGCATTTTCGCATTATACTGTTTCCTTTCTTACGCACAAACGGACAGCGTCTGGGTAGAAGGGCGTGTGACTAACGCAATTACTGGCGAGCCACAATCATTATGTGAGGTACAATTACAAGGTTCTTTCGCCGCCATAGCTTTCTGCGACGAGCAAGGTTACTTCTCCATTGGCTGGGTTCCTGTGGGCGTTTATACTCTGTCGGTTCTCTCAGAGGGCAAGACGCTACATTACGCCGAATTGAAGCTTGAAGAGAATGCGATGGTCAACATTGCCTTGATGAACAGCGACACCGTGACGTTCCGTGCGCTTAGGACTGTCACCGTGAGCGAGACAAAACACAAACTCGGTGACAGGCTGATTACAAGTCCCGACGACATGCGCCTTTGGAACTTCAACAACAACCCCATCCTCTACGGCATAGGTCCTGCAAGTTCCTCCTGCGGCAACAGCAGGGGTGCCGACTATTTTTCGGACAAGAGGAATCTTGCCGCATGGCGCCCTGCCTGGCTTGACGCCCCGTTCACCAAGAAAGTGAAAATCACAAGCTCTTCCGAAAACCAAAAGAAGGATTGAGTTTTTTTTGTCCCGCAGAAATAAAAGAAATCACGGAAATAATATCTCTCACAGAAAACAAGCAGGTTTTGGGTTTCAAGCATAACCCGAATCCCCAAACCCGAAAACTGTTCTATTAACCCCATCCGCCCTTCCCAACGCTGTAAAATGGATATTACAACATCAGTACAATAGTCCGAACATCCATAAAGGGATGCGGTTTGAGCTGCCAATCTCAGTGTCGTCGACAGCAAGAAAACTATCGGGAACATCTTTTATTTGATCAAAAGACTTCGTTTTGCCTCCAATTTCGAAAAGATATTGTCCGTTGACGAGGAAGTCTCCATGTTGCGGAATGTTGACATCAGCCACTGCGGTTATTTGGTTGAAAAAGAAAGTCTCCCTTTCGCCGCCCTTGTTTACGGAGCCGCATAAAGCGTGCATAAGATTGGTGTTGTTCAAATAGACCTTGTCGGGTTTTGACAAGTGTTTGTAATTTTTGATGTTTCCAGTTGCCAAACCTAAAATCATTGCACGGTCCAAAGCGTAAAGCATTTTTAGTCCCTGAGTATTGTTAATAGACAATTCTCTCCAAAGGATGGAAAGGTTTGGAACAAATGGTACTTGTCCGCTTATAATCATGAGCAGCCTGCGTACTTTGCTGATGGTTTCGTAAGACACATCCTCAACAGCCGGAAGGTCGCTTTCGATGGTCACGTTTATTATCTCGCCAAGCTTTATCAAGTAGTCCTTGCCGTCGGTACGATAGAATGGGTAGAAGCCATGTATCAGATAGTCGTTGAACAAAGGGATTATTCTTGTCTCTCTTGCTATCCCAAGAGCGATGCCGACATGATTTCTAAGCAATTCTCCAAGACCAATCGGTCCAAGAGAGGTAACACCTTCAAACTCGAGGAATTCTCGAAACGACAAACCTCTCATTGTATAAAGTGTTTGACGCCTAGAAAGATCCACGGAAGCGTTGTCGATGGAAAGCAAAGAACTGCTTGTGTACACGATGCTGATTTC
The DNA here is from genome assembly GCA_902784465.1 of uncultured Bacteroidota bacterium. Classification (GTDB taxonomy): domain Bacteria; phylum Bacteroidota; class Bacteroidia; order Bacteroidales; family P3; genus Colimorpha. The sequence continues at coordinate 32,191 of CACZUZ010000019.1, read as the reverse complement.
TGAATAAGTGTCGTAGATGTTTTTCAATATCAACGACCAGTTAGGGCAGCGGTGAACTTCGTCCAAATAAAGTCTTTTTATGCCTTGAATCCAGACCCAGTCAACCAAATCCATTACAGAGTGATTTGCGAACCACAGATCGTCAAGAGAAGCATATAGAACTTCATCAACATTTGAGTGGTTTTCAATTATATGCTGAAGAATAAGTGTTGTCTTGCCCACGCCACGAGCACCTTTTATCCCTATCATTCTTGCGTCCCAGTTGATTTGTGAATACAAATAACGGTGATATTTGTTAGAAACAGTTGCAAGCCTATTATGATAATTGTTGATTAATGGTTGAATTTCAGTTTTTTCCATTGAGGTTAGATTTTTTGTGTTGTTTGCAAAAATACAATAATTATTTATTAAATGATAAAATTTATCATTTTTTTATCTTTCCATGGATAAAAATAAGGCAAAAACAATCATTTCGATAGGGCGACCAGACACTACAGTCCCGTCTCGGTACTCCACATAGTGGTAGCCGCAACCATTCTTCCATCCGCGAACACGATGCCACCGTTCAATATCCTCGACCAGGCTTAGTTGCCAAGGCCTAACAGCCGAGCAATGGATAATAATAAGCGTGACTACTCTCATAATAATTACGATTTGATAATTTGTGATTAATAATGTCATACAGATAATAATGTCACACAGATAACACAGAAAGCACAGATTTGCTCACCTATAGGTGAGCACCTGCCGCACGACAGTGGCCAAAATAGTTTGCCGCAGTGCAAGCAAAAAAACCGTGAAATCTGTGTGAGAAAACATAACCTGTGTGCCACCACGCTTGCCCGCCCGCCGCTGACCACCTGAGAGACTAATGTTAAAAAAGCGTAAGATTTCTCTAGAATAGAAATAAAAATGTACTTTTGCATCCGAAATGACCGTTTCGGAAATGACCGTTTCGGATGATAAAAAGGTATGATATGAAATTTTACGATAGAGAAGAAGAAATTGCGTTTCTGAAAGAAACTCGAGCAACAGCTGAACGAGTGGCTCGATTTACAGTGGTGACAGGCCGTCGCCGTATCGGTAAGACCACTTTGATACGAGAGGCGTACAAGGATCACCCATTTGTGTATTTTTTTGTTTCGAGGAAAGCAGAAGCAGATCTCTGCGAGGTGTTTTTGGAGGAGATAAATGAAAAACTGGGTATTCCCACTCTAGGCAACAGCAGGAATTTTCGCGACATTTTCCGATATCTTATGCAATTGTCGCAGACACAAAGCTTCACACTTGTGATAGACGAGTTTCAGGATTTTTACCGTGTGAACAAGAGCGTTTTCAGCGAAATGCAAGATATATGGGATGAGTATGAGAAAACGTCGCATATCAACCTGATTGTCTGCGGCAGCATATACTCCATGATGCAGAAGATTTTCAAAGACAGGAAAGAACCTCTGTATGGTCGAAATACTGGTGAATTAAAGGTGAAGCCTTTCCGTCCAAAGGTGCTTAAGCAGATTCTGGAAGATGTAAAGCCAGAGTATAGTAAGGAGGACTTGCTGGCGCTGTTCACCTTTACGGGAGGAGTGGCCAAGTATGTGGCTTTGCTTGTAGATGCGAATGCTCTGGACAAGGATGCAATGATAAGGCATATCATAAGTGCCAATTCCACTTTTTTGTCAGAGGGCAAGAACAACTTGATTGATGAGTTTGGAAAGGATTACGGGACGTATTTCTCTATTTTGTCGTGCATAGCTCGTGGTAAGAATACCCGTGGTGAGATTGAGGATGTAATTGGAAGAGAATTAGGCGGATATATGACCAATCTGGAGAAGGAGTATGAGCTGATAGGTAAGCGTCAGCCACTGTTTGAGAAGAGTGCTACGAAGAATGTTCGTTACGAGCTTGAGGATGTGTTCTATTCTTTCTGGTTCCGGTTCATTTTCAAGTATAGCTACATCATTGAGATTGAGAATTACCGTAAACTTCAGGAGATTGTTGAGCGCGACTACAATACGTTCAGTGGTTTGATGCTGGAGCAATATTTCCACAGTGCGGCGATTGAGTCGGGAAAGTATACTCGTTTGAGCCGCTGGTGGGACCGCAAAGGTGTGAACGAGATAGATATGATTGCCGAGGATGAGTTGAGAAACGAGGTCATATTTTTTGAGATTAAACGGCAAAAGGATGATATTAGCATCGGAATTCTGAAGCAGAAGGCTGAGGCGTTTTTGCAGGCCACTCATCGCTTCAAAGGCCATGGGTTAACATATAAAGGTCTGAGCATGGAGGATATGTAAGTCAAATGTCATACTCCATGGCAGCATTGAAGCAAGGATATTTCTTCATCGGGCAGAACGCATCATGTCCCATGAATAGAGCCGCCGCCCTCGCTGTCATCTCTGCCGTCTATAGCAACAGAGAACTATCCCAATGGCTAAATGAACAAACTCTGACATTCAAAATGCGGGCTTAGCAACTTTACAGGTCGATTATTTTTTCACCACTTTCTTGAGGATTGTGCCATTGCCGGTTTGGACATGGAGTATGTAGGTGCCGGAACTTAGGCCGCCGAGGTCGATAGTAATTATGGAATTGGTAGCCGGAGGCTGAGAACTGCCGAGAGTGGCCACCTTTCGACCGTTGAGGTCGAAGACATCAACGGCGGTCTCGCTTAGTAGGGTCTCGACGTTGCCGCTGGCATCAAACCCGTCGGTATTGACACTGATGGTGACGATGTCACTGGTGGGGTTGGGGAAAACCGACAAACGGTAGTCATCGGCTGAGAGTTGAGGATTGGCGATAGCTGTGCTCTGCTCGAAGATGGCCCTGAGGTTTGTGACGGGCTCCTCGAGTTCGATGGTACGCACAGCATCGGTGACTCCATCGCTCCATCGCTGGAACGAGTAGCCCGAATAAGCTATTGCCTCTACGTTCACCTGCTCCCCTATAACACCTGTGTAGCTGTTCTCTGCCCTGCCATTGATGAGGACATAGCCCATCGCCGAGTTGTTGATGCGGATATTAAGCGTTGCCGGAAGCTCTGGGTCTACCTCGAAGAGGGCTGTAATTGTAATACTGCTATATTCCAGGAAGTCTTCACTGACATCGAAGACAATTGGATTGGCAAATTCAGGGTCATCGCTTGCCAACACCATGTCGTAAGCGGTGGTATCACCATAGTAAGAGACGGTGGCTCTCCATCCGGTCATGACATAGCCATAATGTGGGGTTGCCGTGACGCTGAAGCTGCTGCCTACAGGATATTCGTAAATGCCAGGGGTGGGGTTGATACTGCCCATAGAGGCATCGTTGACAGCCAATGTGATACCGACCATCTGCGGTGGTTCAGGTTCTGTGCCGAAAATGCCACGCACCGCCACGCTATAGGATCCAATAGATTCAAGCTCGGTGAGGGAGTAGCCCACATAGCTGCCGTCGTCGTTGCCACCCCATCCGGTGGAGAGGCTGGTAGGATAGGGTATGCCATAGTTGTGGATGATAATCCACACATCCTGTGTGTTGTCGACGGCTACCGGCGAGCTCAGAGGGATGGTGTTCCATCGCATGACGTTGCTGGCATAGTAGGTCTGGCTATAGAGGTGTGTGCCGGGCATGAGTGTGTCGGGATAGCCAGAATGGGTCGTGCCACTGTAGATTGACACAGTGTATAGACCTGAGTATGAGACATACATTTCGACAGCTCTCAGTTCCTCGTCGTCGGGCAGCACAGAGGCTGGCAGGCGGATGCCCCAATACCAGTCTTCGTCGTCGTATGCCGAGCCATAGCTGAAGTGGCCGTTACCGGTGCAGTAGCCAAGGGTATCGCCTTCCAGGGGCACGACATTGGCCGTGAGGTTGATGGTGCCGCCACGTGCTATCATCTGCCGTGGATTGTCGGTGCAGCCATCATCCCAACCTGAGAAACGGCATCCCTCATTGGCATACACCCAAAAGTATATGGTGTCGCCGAAACTGTAGTTGCCTGTTTCGTTAATCTGGAAGGCATTCCCGTACTGCGTGTTTGATGTGGACAGGTTGACAGTAGTGGACGATGAGGGGTTCCACGAGGTGAGGGGCTCGATGCCGACGAGGGCGGAGTTGTGGAGGTTGAACGTATAGGTGACATTGCCACCTGTGCCGCCGGCGCCGGGATGCAGGTCGCCGATACTGAAATAGCCGTCGTAGGACCCATTCCAACCCCAATTGACGTGGAATTGCCCCTGCTCGCTGTAGCCGTCAAGCACGAAAGCATGTCCTCCGGAAGCATCGAAACCAGTGTAGAGAATAGGACGGCCGGCATCGAGTTCGTCGCGCAACGCGCCACACCACTCGTCGTGCGTGAAGTCTCCATAGTGGATGGCATGAAGCGTGGGGCTGTACTTGAAATAGCAGGCCAGTGCAACCTCGACACTGGGACGGTAGTAGTTGCCGGCCGAGAAAGTCTGGGCTCCGCTGCCGCCATTGGCAGAGGTGCCGTAATTCATCTCCACAGCGACACCTATATGGTACATCAGCGTGGCGATGGCATTCACCTGCGTCGGGGAGCTGCTTGAAGAGAGCGCCGCGGGCATACCTGCCCAGTTGTAGGTGGCATTGCCAAAGTCGGCGTCGAATGTGCCGTATAAGGGATGCGTGTAGCTGTGGGAGCCCACCCCCGTGGCCGGATATTCCCAGAATTTCATAATCTGGGCGGCGGCGGTGGCGACACAGCCTGTAACCGTTCGCACATTGGAGGCGTAGTCCATAGGGCAGAGGTCGTTGTAATAGGGATTCTGCCCCCATGTGGTGGAAAGCATAGGGCTTACAGCTGTGTACTGGGGACCGACAATCCTGCCCTGCAAGAGCGACTCCCACTGGCTGCGGATCTCTGTCGAGCCGCCATAATCCAACTCTCCATAATGCTCACGATAGAAGGCAATCTGCTCGTCGTACCCGTGCATCCACTCCATCACATGGGGTGGTATATCCCGAAGGTCGAACTGGGATTGCTCCGAATAGCCGAGAATTGGCAACACACAATCGTCAGCGGAGACAAGGACAAACCCTCCCTCATCGCTTAGCGCAAAGGTGTAGAACCCCTGGAAAGGGGTCTGGTCGGTTAGGTCGACAAGGTTGGTATAGTTCCTGCCTGTTGCTGCCTGTAGATAGTGTAGAGCCACCTGGATGGCGTCATTTTTGTCAACTGGCTTAGCAACGGCGGCAAATGAGATTGACAAGATGGAAAGGAGCAGAAGGAAACGTTTTTTCATGGCTTAAAGAGAGTGGTGAGAAAGAATGAAAATGCAATTAATCAGTTGTTTGTTTTATCCCTGAACATTCAAGAGGAAGTAGTTTTTCTTGCCTTTCTGTACAAGTATGCTGCCGCAACTGAGAATGTCGGAGGCCGAAAGACGGCAGTCCTCCCCTACCTTCTGCTTGTTGACCATTATGGAGTTCTGTTTCAGCTCGCGACGTATTTCGCCTTTACTGGAGAACATGCCAACCTCGGCAGCCAGGTCGATAAGTGTGGGTTGCGCCTCGATGGCGGAGCGGCTGACGCTGAACTGCGGGACACCCTCGAAGACGCTAAGTATAGTGTCGCGGTCGAGGCTGTTGAGCTGTTCGGTTGTGGCTTTGCCAAAAAGCAGCTCGCTGGCAGCGATGGCAGTGTCGTAGGCTGCCTGGCCATGTACACGGATGGTGATGTCTTTTGCCAGTGCTTTCTGCAGGATGCGACGTTCGGGAGCCTCGTTGTGCTGACGCTCCAATTCAGCAACCTCATCGCGAGAGAAGAGGGTGAAGATACGGATGTAGCGTGCCGTGTCGACATCAGAGCAGTTGAGCCAGAACTGGTAGAACTTGTAGGGCGAGGTCTTCTCGGGGTCGAGCCACACGTTGCCGCCTTCGGTCTTGCCAAACTTGGTGCCGTCGGCCTTGGTGATAAGCGGGCAGGTGAGGGCGAAAGCCTCACCGCCTTCCATGCGGCGGATAAGCTCTGTGCCTGTAGTGATGTTGCCCCACTGGTCGCTGCCGCCCATCTGCAGCTTACAGCCTTTGGTACGGTAGAGCGTGAGGAAGTCGTAGCCTTGCAACAGCTGATAGCTGAACTCGGTGAACGAGATGCCAGTCTCCATACGTTTCTTGACAGAGTCTTTCGTCATCATGTAGTTGACGGTGATATGCTTACCGACATCGCGGATGAAGTCGAGGAAGAGGTAATCCTTCATCCAGTCGTAGTTGTTGAGGATTTCAGCGCCATTGACAGGGTTCTCGAAATCAAGGAAACGTTCCAGCTGCTTCTTGATGCAACTAACGTTATGCTGGATTTCATCGGGGGTGAGCAGCTTACGCTCGGCAGCCTTGAAAGAGGGGTCTCCTATCATGCCAGTGGCTCCGCCGACAACGGCCAATGGCTTATGGCCCGCCATCTGGAGATGTTTGAGCAGCATGATGCTAACAAGGTGTCCGATATGAAGACTATCGGCGGTGGGGTCGATACCCACGTATGCTGTTGTGACTTCTTTATTGAGTTGTTCTTCTGTGCCAGGCATCATGTCGTGTATCATGCCGCGCCACTTGAGTTCTTCTACAAGATTATGATTCATGGTGATTGGTGAATTGTGAAGGGTGAATTGTGATTGGTGAATTGTGAATTGTGAATACCTGCTCTCTGAAAATCAATCTGAAACTATACAAAAAAGAGGTACCGATTTGGAGTCAGTACCTCTTCTTTCAATTAATTATTATTATCGAACGATAAGTTTTGAGGTGGCTGACTCTTTGCCAATAACGATGTTCACAAGATACATACCGCGGTTGAACTTGCTGCAGTTGACGCTGTACTGGTGGATACCCTCGTTGAGATAGCCAAGGCTCTCGGTGAAGACCAGCTTGCCGCTGATGTCGTAAATCTTGATGACAGCATTGCCGGAGTTGACAACACCAAGGTCGATAGTGGCACGGTCGATGGCGGGGTTGGGATAGATGTTCATGAAGTTGTCGCCATTGTCGACGGTGGTGATGCCAGCGTAGTCCTCAGGGTTGGAGACCTCGTTAACATGGTCGGTGACATAGGTGGTGTCCATGAAGATACCGCGGCCGTAGGTGCCGAAATAGATGGCACGAGGATATTTGGTCTTGGCGAAGAGATATTTCACACTGTTGACACCTTCACGAGCGTAGTAGCACTCGCGAGGCAGCTCGCGGGTCTGCTGCACGATGGAGGTAACGGGAACACCGATGAAGTCGCCAAAGTTTTCCCATTGGGGGTTGGTGAGCGATGCGCTGGTGAAGACACCATTCTCTGTACCGGCATAGAGGACAGGCTTGTTGCTCTTGTCGATAGCAATGATGCCGGAGTGGACGGGGTCGGCAGTAGTCATGCCGTTGACACTGTTGGTGACATTGAGGTTGACGACGTTGCGCGATGGGCTCGAAGCATTATTAACCATCACCATGTTGGGCTCACTCGAACCGTAACCGTCGAAAGTGACGAGGATGTTATCCTGACCTTTGCGAGGATCGATGGCAATGGAGGAAATGCGGCGGTGGAAGAAGTCACCGTTGGCAGCGAGGATGGTGTCGTGACGGATGACACGGTAGCCAGTGGTGTCGATATTCTTGGTCCATTTGAGGCGGCTCTTCATCTCGATGGGGTCGTTAGCATTGATGGTGTTGAAGTTGTAGAGACGGATAATGTAGCTGTTGCCAGAGGTCTCTTCATTAACGGCAACATAGATGCTCTTGCCATCTTGGCTGAACTTGACATCATCGACGACGTTGCCGGCCTCGGACTGGTAGATGGTTGCCCAATGCATTGCGTTGGGGCTGTTGCTCTCGAGGGCGCTCCACACGTTACGGAAATAGTTGGGGGTAAGGGTGAAGAAGACACAACCTTTTCCATTACCATCCCTGCCGTTGACAACCATACGGCTGGCAACAGAGCTTTTAACATTCAGGTCAAGACGATATTCGACACGATGGGTATCTCTTTTAAATATGGAATCATAATAATATATAGTGGTGTCGATTTTGTAGGCCTTGGTGAACTTGTGGTAGAAAGGATAGTTGAAATTGGGCTTGGAGGGGATAAGGAGGCTGTCGCCAGCAACGAATTTGGTGTTGCCATGCAGCTGGGTCTCCTGACCGTTGTGAATATAGGTGAGGGTGGTGTCGATGACATAGGAGACGCTGTCGTTCCAGATGGTGTTAGATGTGGTTTCCCAAAGGTCCATCTTGGGGATGGGGTTGGTGTTGGGGATGCTGTTGGAGACGAAACCGTCGGCGAAGGTCCAGGTCTGGGTGTTGGTATAGTCGGCATAGTCGGCGCAGGCACGTGCGAAGCTGGCGATGCCGTCGACACCGAAGTTGCTCTGGATGGAGAACTTGCCAGGATCGGAGGAAACGAAGATAGCGCGGCGAGAGAGGGGGGTCAGCTGCTGGAACATGGATGTTGCAACATCAGCGCCAGAACCTGTCCAGATGGTGTTGCCAATATGGTTGATTGTCGAGTACTCATCTTCATCGTACCAAGTGTTTGAGTAAATAGATCCGCCGTGGTCATTGCGCGACTGGATGAATGTGCAGCTGTTGTCGACAGCACCTCCGATGACGGAGCCGTCAGGAGACACTGCAATCTGGTTGTACTGGGCGGTGTTGAGGCCCTTGTTGATTGAGAAGTAGCTCCAATAGACAGAGGGACCAACCTTTACAGAGTTGCCCTTGAAGACACCGGCGTCGGTGGCAAAGTAGTAAACCCAAACGGTGTCGCCATTTTCGACATCGACAGTCCATGTGGGGACAATCTGATGGATGCCAGAGTGGACGTATGAGGAGTTGGGGAGGACAGAGGCCATGTAGTTGCCCTGGTTCAGCTCTTTCTCGCTGTAGGACTGTTTGGTCCACTGATAGTAGGAATTATCGACAAAGCCTTCGCCGTTCCATACAGAGGCACCGCCAACGTAGATGTTCTTGCAGTTGAGGGGGTCAACAACGATAGAGACGTTGTGGGTGCCGGGGTTAGCCCTTGTGAAGGGGGTGACGCTCTCGGTAGCGAGGCGGTTCCAGTTCTGCTGGTCGGTGGTCACGTAGATACCATCGCAAAGACCGTTGGAGTCGACAACGACAGAGTAGAGGTAGGTGATGCCTGCCTTGTGGTTGGTGCGATAGGCCATCTCGATGCGGCTGGCAGAGGCAAAGGAGCTGTTGCTGGTGGTCACGTCGACAGTTGTGGGGTTGTCGGCGGTGGCGTTGCCGATACGGATAACCTTGCCGGGGGCGGTGGCATAGACGATATTGTCGGAAGTGACGACAACGATGTCCTGGAAATTGCCGGCCTGAATCAGCGTGGGAGCAGCGTTCCAGTCGGGGGTGCCATTGAATTTCCAACGATAGAGGCCCTCGGTCGTGGCTACGTAGATGTAGGTAGCCTCGCGCTGGTAGATGGCGATGCGGTTGATGTACGACCATTCGGGGTTAGTGGCCGGGTTGGTGGCCGGAACGAGTGTGAAGACACCGTTTTCGGGGTTATAGACATAGAGTCCACGACCCTTGGGGGCCATACGGTCATAATTGTAGCCGTGGATGTTCACAAAACCTTCGCCAGTACCGATGAGGATGTTATTGTTGGGCAGCTGGGCCATGCAGGAAATCGGAAGAGTAATCTGCTGGTTGTTCGAATTGGTGAAAGGCACATACTCCCAAGGATCGCTACCCGTCTTTTTGAAAAGACCACCGGCAACGCCACCCGCATAAAGGGTCTGGTGCAGGGGATCGGCCTCGTCGACAACAATAGCGCGGACACGGCCAGCGATGTTGTCAGGTCCAATTTCGATAAGGTTGTTCTTAAAGTTCGCCTTTGCTTGCTGAGCCGATGCAAAATGAGCTCCGCCAAGAAAAGCAGCGACAATTAAGCCGAATAGTAACGTTTTTCGTTTCATAAGATATTAATAATTAATTAGATTTTTGATTTCAGCAATAAATAATAACATGCAAAGGTATGCTTTTTTTTTGAATCATGAGCAAATAATGTAATAAAAAATGAAAAAAAAGTTAAACGCTACAATAATTTGCAACGACAAGCCGTTTGTTAGAGTGCTTTTTTTAACTAAAAGCTCTAGACAATCTAGACAATCTGGAAGTTCTGGACTGTCGGGAAAAAAAACAAAAAACGAAACAAAAAAAATCTAAACAACAATACCATGAACGAAACAGTAAACATCCAAGAGCTCAACGCACGCATTGAAAGAGAGAGTGCCTTCGTGGATGCGTTGGTAATGGAAATGCGCAAAAACATCATCGGACAAAAACACATGGTTGAAAGCCTAATGATTGGCCTGCTGTCGAACGGACACGTACTGCTGGAAGGTGTCCCTGGACTTGCCAAGACATTGACCATCACCACACTGGCAAAAGCCATCAACGCCAAATTCAGCCGCATACAGTTCACTCCCGACCTGCTGCCTGCCGACCTTATCGGCACCATGATCTACAGCCAGAAAAACGAGACTTTCCAAGTCAAGAAAGGACCTATCTTTTCGAACTTCATCCTTGCCGATGAAATCAACCGTGCACCCGCCAAGGTGCAGAGCGCCCTTCTCGAAGCCATGCAGGAGCGGCAAGTGACCATCGGAGAGAACACTTTCAAGCTTGAGGAACCTTTCCTGGTCATGGCCACCCAAAACCCCATCGAGCAAGAGGGCACCTATCCCCTCCCAGAGGCACAGGTCGACCGTTTCATGCTCAAGGTGGTTATCAGCTATCCCGAGAAGGAGGAGGAACGCCAGATTCTCCACCAGAGTCTTGGAGAGGGCTTCAACCGCCAGACGGCCATGATGGAGCCGTCGACAATACTGAAGGCCCGCGAACTTGTGAAAGAGGTCTATATGGACGAGAAGATTGAGAACTACATTACCGACATCGTCTTCGCCACACGCTACCCCGAGCAATACGGCCTCGAGAAACTGAAAGACATGATCAGCTACGGTGCATCGCCACGTGGTTCCATCAGCCTCGCACAGGCTTCGAAGAGCTATGCTTTCATGAAGCGGAGAGGATATGTAATCCCCGAAGATGTACGCGCCATCGCAATGGATGTGCTACGCCACCGTATCGGCCTCACCTACGAAGCCGAAGCCGAGAACGTCAAGAGCGAAGAGATTGTCAACGAAATCCTTAACCGTGTGGATGTACCCTGATTGTGACTAGTAGCTAGCCGAACTAGTAATACTAGAAAACTATGAATGAAGATATTATAAAAAAAGTCCGCCGAATTGAAATCAAGGCACGAGGGTTGTCGCAACAGCTCTTCTCGGGCGAGTACCACAGCGCATTCAAAGGTCGCGGCATGGCGTTCAGCGAGGTGCGCGAATACCAGTATGGCGACGACGTGCGCAACATCGACTGGAACGTCACTGCTCGTCTCAACCACCCTTATATCAAGGTGTTTGAGGAGGAACGCGAACTGACGGTGATGCTGCTCATCGACGTCAGCGGCTCGAACCTCTTCGGCACAACGACACAGTACAAGTCTGAGCTCGTTGCCGAAATCGCAGCCACCTTGGCATTCTCTGCCATCCACAACAACGACAAGGTCGGTGTCGTCATGTTCAGCGACCGCATCGAAAAATTCATCCCGCCCAAGAAGGGCAGCAGCCACATACTGAGAATAATCCGCGAACTGATAGACTTCCGCCCCACGGGACATGGCACCGACATCGCCGAGGCTCTGCGCTACTTCACCAACGTCACCAAGAAACGTTCGACTGCCTTCCTGCTCAGCGACCTGTACGATGACGACTATGAGAACGCGCTGAAAATTGCCGCCAGCAAGCACGACCTTGCCGTACTACGCATCGAGGACCCCAGAGAACGCGAACTGCCACGTCTTGGCCTGATGCCTTTCGAGGACATGGAGACAGGCGAGGTGAGGTGGATCGACACCTCGTCGGCTGCCGTTCGCAAGGCCTACAACGACCACTACCTGAAATACAAAAACCGCGCCAGCGAACTGCTACAGAAATATGGCATCGACAACGTCACCATGACCACTGGCGAAGACTTTGTGAAACCTCTGATTGGCCTGTTCAAGATGAGAGGTTAGGATGTATGAAGCATGATGTATGATGAATAAGATTAAAGACATTATAGCACTAAGTTTCTGCCTTTTGGCATACGCCATAGGATATTGCCAGACAGCACCCGACAGCACCGCTGCCGTCAAGCTGCCCTCGCAGAACTCCAAGATTGCCGTGACAGCGACAATCGACACCGGCACCATCGTGGTGGGCGAGCAACGCCAACTGCACATCAAGGTCACCAACCTACAGAGCGACAAGCAGATGCCTCCCGTGGTACTGCCCACGCCTGACATGCTTACCAACGGCGCCGTCGAAGCCCTTGTCAGCAGGAACGACACCACGAAACGCAAGGATGGCGCCATAGAAAGCATCGAGCAGACGGTGACATTGACATCTTTCACGATGGGACACAACGCCGTAACAGGTGTTGTCGTGATGACTGAGGAACGCGGAGCCGCCGTGATGCTAGCACCAGAGGACAGCCTCTTCCTGGATGCCATCTACGCCACTACCGCCGACACAACAAAATGCGAAGTCCGCGAGGATGCCCCATACCAGAAAGAGAAACTGACATTTTGGGATATAGCCAAATGGATATTGCTTGTATTGGGCATTGCAGCAGTGGTGATGGCAGTCATCATTATCATCCGGAGCCGTAAACGCAACAAGCCCATCCCGTTCCTTCCCAAGCCCAAGCCTGTACCTGCCGACAAGAAAGCCCTCAACGAACTCGAAAGCCTGAGACGCAAAGAGTTGTGGCAAAAGGGACGCATCAAGAAGTATTACACCGACATGACCGACATCGTTCGCCGTTTCCTGCACAACATGTATGGCATATCGGCTGCCGAGATGACCTCCCGACAGACATTGCGAGCTTTCCACAACGTCAGCGACTGGAGCGAAGAGAGCGAAAGCCTGTTGCGGCAGTTACTCCACCAGGCCGACATGGTAAAATTCGCCAAGTCGCAGCCCGAGACACACGAACACGACATGGCAATGCAAAATGCCATCAACTTCGTACGCAAAGTAGCTGAGACACATAGAATAAACAATCCTGAGAACGAAGAAAAGAAATGATAACTTTCGCACACCCTTGGTTATTGCTGCTGCTACTCATTGTGCCTCTCATGGTGATATGGTATATCATGAGGCACAAGCAGATAAAAGCACCCGTGCATATACCCACAACTGAAATGTTTGGCTCGAGCGGCCGCACCTATCGTCACCTGCTTTTCCATGCCCGTTTTGTGCTGCGGTGCGCTGCCATCACACTCCTCGTCATCGCACTGGCACGCCCCCAAAGCAAACTGAGTCGCGAAGAGATGGAGATTGAGGGCATCGACATTGTGCTGACCATGGACGTTTCGGGCAGTATGAAGGGCGAAGACTTCCGGCCAAACCGACTCGAGGCGGCTAAAGATGTGGCTCTCAAATTCATAGAAGGCCGCCACAACGACCGCATCGCACTAGTGGAATTCGCCGGAGAAGCCTTCACACAAACGCCGCTGACCATCGACCATAACGTACTCACCAGCCAACTGTCGGCCATGCGCACAGGACTGCTCGAAGACGGCACCGCCATAGGCGACGGACTTGCGACAGCCATCAACCGCATCAAAGAGAGCGAGGCCGTCAGCAAGGTCATCATCCTGCTCACCGACGGCGTGAACAACCGCGGTTCCATCGACCCAGAGACAGCAGCAGAGCTGGCAGCAGAATATGGAATAAGGCTCTACACCATCGGTGTCGGCAGCCGTGGCGACGTGCTTTATCACGACGAGTATGGACGTCCATTCCATGCCCACGCCGACCTCGACGAGACACTGCTGACCCGCATGGCCGAAGCCACCGAAGGAGGCCATTACTATCGTGCCACCGACAAAAAATCGCTCGACAAAATCTTCTCGCAAATAGATGAAATAGAGAAGACTAAAATCGACGTAACCCAATACCACCACACAAAAGAGGAATTCAAGATATTCCTGCTTTTGGCCCTCATCGCACTCGGCGCCGAACTACTATTGAAACTTGTTGATTGACCCGTCCGGACAGGTTAATGTCTGAACGACAAATCCTTTTCCTATTCAAAATTCTCAATTTTCCACTTACAATAATGCACTTCGAACATATAAAGACACTTTGGTTGCTGGTAATCATACCACTTATGATTGTGGTATACATTGCACGCCAGCAATACAAGAAAAAACAGCTTCAGCAGTTTGCCAGTGCTTCGCTCATGCCACGGCTACAACCACTGGCTTCGCACAGGCGTCCGGCAATAAAACTGGCACTACTGAGTCTAGGACTTGGTTTTCTCATCGTGGCTCTTGCCAACCCCCAAAGGGGCAGCACCCTGGCCGAAGGCGAGGAGAAAGGCATCGACATGGCCATCTGCATCGACGTGTCGAACAGCATGATGGCACAAGACATGAAGCCAAGCCGCATGGCACGCAGCAAACAGGTAATTCTCAACCTCATGAACCGTCTTGGCGGCGACCGCGTCTCGCTCGTTGTCTTCGCCGGGCGCTCGTTCATCCAGATGCCGCTAACCAATGACTATAGCGCGACAAAGATGTTCCTTGAGCAGGTCAACACCGACCTTATCAACGAGCAAGGCACCGCCATCGGCGACGCCATCGAGAAGGGAATGGCCACCCTCGGTTATGGTGTCGACGGCAACGCCGACCAACCGGAATGGGAGCCCAACAAGAGCCGTGCCATCCTGATTATCAGCGACGGCGAGAACCACGAAGATGATGCCGTCGAGGCTGCCGAACAGGCTGCCAAGCAGGGCATCATGGTTTGTTGCATCGGTATCGGGACACCGGCCGGCGGACAGATACCAATCACCGACCGCCACGGGAAGGTGGTCGACTGGCGTAAAGACCGCGAAGGCAACATAGTAACCACACACCTCAACGAGGAGATGCTCAACGAGATAGCCAAGGCCGGCAACGGCATCTATGTGAATGCCGGCAACGGCAACGCCGCCGTCGAGGACATCGTGAAGCAGATTTCAACCCTCGAAGGCCAGAAATTCGGGTCAGCACAGTTCTCTTCGTATAAGTCACATTTTCAATATCCTCTGGCCGCAGGACTGCTGTTCCTGATACTTGAGTTCTTCATTTTCGAACGCCGAAACGCAAAAATCAGTTTCAACAAGTTGATCAACAGGGGTAAGAAGTAATGTCTTCGGGGCTGCAACACTAAGCCCCTCTAAGCTCTTCACAGCAGCTCGAATCAGTTCACTTTACGAAATTATTGATTTCCTTAACGATATGTACAAACATTTTATATTAACTCTTGTATTATTAACCATAGTTTGGGGCAACGTTGCTCATGCTCAGAAAGTCGACGCACTCACACAAATGCCGCCTCAGACACAACAAACTACGGCTCAACCCAAAACGCCAAAAGCAGCCTCGCCCAGGGCTTCACAACATTCCAAGGCTCCCAATATGCCTGTAGCCCCTATGCAACAGCAGCAGCAACAGCCTATGCAGCAAGGTTCCAAACAAGGGGAAACAGTCTCTCCGTCGGTTCAGTATCAACGCGAATCGACGACAACCCCTTACAAGGCACCCCGAAAAGTTGTAAAGCAACGTCACAAAGCCACACGCAAGGCTGTCAAAGCGTTGAAGAAAAACAATTACAGCGAGGCAGTAACCGGATTTCGCCAAGCCATGAAGGCCGACAGCAACTATGCCAAAGCACAATACAACGCTGCCATTGCACATGCCGGACTGCAGCAGAACGACAGCGCATTGGCATACTACCAGCGTGTATGCGAGAACGGCAGTGCCACAAGAGAGCAGAGAGCCAACTCGCACTACAATGCCGGCAACATTCATCTGCGCAAAGCCTTGGCAACCCGCGATACTGGTGGCTATGACAGACAATCGCTCAGAGCCGCCATCTCGGAATACAGGTCTACCCTGCGTCTCGACCCCACCAACGACAATGCCAAGCACAATCTGTCGCTTGCCACACAACTGCTTCGCCCCGACGAAAACAACACTGGCGGTGGTGGCGGAGGCAACAACCAGAACCAAAACGAAAACGAAAACCAAAACGAAAACCAAAACCAAAACCAAAACAACAACCAGAACCAGCAGAACCAGAACCAGCAGAACCAGAACCAACAAGACCAACAGCAGCAACAAGACCAACAAGGTCAACAAGGACAACAAGGCCAGCAAGGGAAGCAGGACAAGCAACAGCAGGAACAGCGTCGCCGCGAGGCCGAACAGATGCTCAACGCCATGAAAAACAACGAGCAACAAACCATGAAAGCCATCCGCATGAAAGAGGCCGAGAAAGAACGCCGCCAAGGTAGTCCTGCACGTATAGAGAAAGATTGGTAAGTAACATCATAAGAAATAGAATCAAGAGCTTCGAAAGCCATGAGAATACCAAAAAACATTTTCATTTTTTCCATTTTACTGTTTGCCCTGGGCATTGCCTACGGCCAGGATGCGGTGATGAACGTACAATGCCGCAGTTCCGTGCCAGCAGGCCAACCATTCCAGATAACATTCAATGTCAATGCCCGCGCCAGCAACTTCAAGATGCCTTCACTCAAGGGTTTAACCCATCTTAGCGGTCCCAATACCGGATTTAGCAGCTCGATGTCGATTATCAACGGCAAGGTGTCGCAGTCGGTGAACAACACCTTCACCATTGTGGTGGTTGCCGAAAAGGAGGGTACCGCCAACGTTGGTGCCGCCAGCTGCACCGTCGACGGCAAGACGGTAAGCAGTCGGCCTTTCACCGTCAACATTGAGAAAGAGGCTCCGCAGAGCGCCAACAACCAACGCGGCGGATGGGGTCAACAGCAAGGCGGATGGGGACAGCAAAGAGGCCGTCAGCCACAGCAACAACAGCAGCAACAGGCACAAGAGCCGGCAAAAACAATCGACGCCAACACCCTCTTCGCGCGCGCATCCATCAACAAAAACAGTCTCTATCAAGGCGAAGAGGCCATCATAGTGTACAAGATCTACACCCAGGTGCCTCTCACTCAGTTCCAGATAGACAAACTGCCACGCAACAAAGGCTTCTGGAGCGAAGACCTTAGCGAGAACATGACTCAGGTGAAACAGTACACCGAGACCTACAACGGTCGCCAATATCAGGTTGCAGAAATCCGTCGTGGGGCCCTGTTCCCACAAGAGAGCGGTAAGCTCAACATCGCACCTCTGAAGACCGACGTGATGGCCATCATCCAAACCAGGGCACAACGTCAACGCACCGGCACCATTCTTGATTTCTTTATCGATGACCCATTCTTCAACATACCACAGCAACAGGCTGTCGTGAAGACGCTCACCAGCAACTCCATCAATGTCAATGTAAAGCCTTTACCCGAAGCTCCGGCAGGCTTTGCCGGAGGCGTGGGCAACTTCGACGTCAGTGCCAAGAGCGACCTCAAGGAGCTGCATGCCAACGAGGCATTCACCTACACCGTGACCATCAGCGGCCGCGGCAACCTCAGCCTGCTCGAGCCACCACAAATCGATTTCCCCAAGGGTATGGAGGTCTACGAACCACGTATCATCGACAACATCAACAAGGGCGACAATGGTTTGAGCGGCAGCAGGACATTCGAGTGGATTGTAACTCCGCAGACACAGGGTGAATACGATATGCCAGCATTCGACTACGTCTATTTCGACCCCGCATCGGGAAACTACATCACCAAGCAATGCAACAAAGTGCATATCAAAGTGTCAAAAGCCCTTCACAACGCCTCGTCGAAGAGCGATGTCACCGAGCTGAACAGCGACATCCACCACATCGTAAAAAGCAGCAAACTGCGCGATGCCAACAACATAGGAAAAGTGCCACTGCCCTTCTGGATTATTATCATTGCCGCCCTGGTATTGACGACCGGAGCGGTGATATATGTGCGTCACCAACAAGAGATTGCCGGCGACGAGGCAAGCATGCGACTGCAACGAGCCAACAAACTCGCCAAGAAGCGTCTGCGTAATGCCGAGAAATACCTTAACAGCGGCAATGACGAACAGTTCTACGAGGAGATTTACAAAGCCCTGTGGGGCTGCATAGCCGACAAGTTCAACATCCCGCTGGCGACATTGAGCTCGGAGACCGTACAGCAACAACTGGATGGCAAAAAAGTGGACGAAAGCCTGAAACAACAAATCATGGACACCCTGAAAGATGTCGACTTCGCCCGCTTCGCTCCTGGCGACAGCAGCACAAAGAAACAACAGATTTTCAACGAGGCAATGGCCACAATCACCAATATTGCAGCCATCAAAATCTATTGAAACAGAAAATTGTAATTTGAAAAATGAGAATAATAAAACTCACATCGCTATTATTTGCAATGCTGACGCTGGCATCCCATGCCAGTGCCGGCAATGACAACCAGACCTCACTGTTCCAACAGGCTAATGCAGCCTACGACAGCGGCAACTACGAGATGGCTGCAGAGCTGTACAACACCATAGCCGACAACGGCTACGACAGCTGGGAGTTGCGTTACAACTTGGGCAATGCCCACTATCGTCTCGAGAACACCGGACTCGCCATACTTAACTACGAGCGCGCTTTACGCATGGCACCGACCAAGAAAATCATAAAAGACAACCTTACACTGGCACGCAGCCACACAGTCGACAACATCGAGGAAATTCCACAGCTGTTCCTGGTGGAATGGGGACTTTCTGTCGTGCAGGTCTTATCTCTGAAAGGGTGGCTCACACTGGTTGCAATCCTTTTTGTGCTGTGCTGTGCCGCTGTAGGCATATTCCTGGTTGCCAGGGACTACAACACACGCAAGAAGGTATTCATCATCGGCATAATACTGATTGCGGCGACAATTTTTTCAGCCGTATGCGCAACAATTTCGGCTCATCGCGCGTCTAAGGACAATGAAGCCATCATCATGGAACCGCTTGTTGTCGTGAAAGGCTCGCCAGATGCCAAAAGCGTCGACAAGTTTGTGCTGCACGAGGGCACCAAAATCACGATTGGCGACACCCAGGATGAATGGTGGCAGATTGAGATAGCCGACGGCAAGACAGGCTGGATTGACGGCGGTGCAGAGCGCATTTAACATCTAATATTATCCACCAATGAACAACGCATTAAGAACCATTTATTTCACCCTCTTGTTCTCCCTTGCCCTGCCGCTGAGTTCGGTGGCTCAGGAGCAGGAAAAAATTTCCATTGTTGACGACGAGGAGTGTGGATGCGAACTGGTCTTCATAGATGGCATACAGACCATCGAACGGGATGGCCTTTTCGGCTTCAAGCTCGAAGACGGCACCGTCATCGTCGAACCCGTCTACCGTCATGTGGGGCAATTCAAGGGTGGTTTCTGCATCGTTTACAACGACAGGATGCGTTGTGGAATCATCAACAGGGCTGGTCGCGAGGTGGTCGCATCGGAATACGACGAGATGACGCTGCCTAGCGAGGGGATGATACGAGTGAGGAAAGGCGACCTTTGGGGCTATTTCGACACCACGGGCAAACAGATTATCGACTTCCAATACCGTGCCGCATCGGATTTCTGCGAAGGACTGGCTGTGGTGAACTCCGACATCGACAGCACCGAGGTGTTGTATGGCTTTATAAACAAAGAAAACGAATTCGTTATACCGGCACGTTTTCAGTATGCAATGACCTTCAGCGAGGGCTTTGCCGTCGTTAAGAGCTACGACCGCTTCGGAATGATTGACCGCAAAGGCAAAGAGGTGATACCCTGCAAATATATGGCCCTGTCATCAATGATGGACGGACGCTGTTTCGCCTTCGATGCCGAGAGCGAACTCGCCGCCATGTTCGACAAGAAAGCAAAGAGGCTGACAGATTTCAAATACAACGAGATACAGTACTATTCCGAAGGTCTCTACGTGGTACGCGCTGGCAATCATATCACCTTCCTTGACCAAAAAGGGCATGAACAATTCGGCATGTACGAAGAGGTCAGCGGCTTCTTTGATGGCTACTCGATGGTGAAACGCGACGGCAAATTTGGGATAATCAACAGAAAAGGCAAAACAATACTGCCTATCGAATACGACAACAGCGGCTGGCGTGCAATGGAGTACATCTTCAGCGAGAACCTGGCCATGGTGGAGAAAAACGGACATTACGGATTCGTGAACAAGCGGGGCGAAGTCGTTATCCCCCTGATATATGAGTCGGCTCAACACTGCACCGAAGGACTGATACCGGTGCAGAAAGATGGCATGTGGGGATTCATCGACAAAGAGGGTAACACTGTATGCCCGTTCCTGTTCACCGCCGCATCCTACTTCACCTGGGGTCGCGCCGAGGTGGTATTCAACAATGTCACCTACAAGATAAATCCACAAGGTCAATGCGTTAAGAACTGCAAGACCTATCCAGATTTCATAAAGTTCAACTTCAAGAAATGAACCAGATTGCAACACACGACGGCAAAGTGATAGCCACTGGCGACGGAGTCGTAAAGGTCGAGATGCATGTAGTCTCGGCATGCAGTAGCTGCAAAGCCCATGAGAAATGCAGTTTTGTCGACAAAGATGACAAGATTGTCGAAGTAGAGACTCCTGACTGGAAAGACTACCACGAAGGCGACACTGTGGTGGTGAGCGTAAACGAAGGACTTGGATTGCTGGCTGTACTGCTGGCTTATTTCCTTCCTGCCGTAATCATCATCGGTGCTGTAGTGATCCTGTCGCACTTTACAGGTTCAGAGCTGCTCGCTGCAATGGTTCCCATAGTACTGATTGCCATATACTTCCTGCTGTTATACAAACTGCACGACCGCTTGCAGCGCAAGTTCAGTTTTGGAATCGAAAAAAAATAAACTTGATATTTAAAAAATAATTTGTAAATTTGCACACCATACAAACAGGTGTGCTTATGATACAAATAATACATTTTCAAAAAAATATACAAAAATTATTTTTGTTCGGCATCTTGATGCTTGGTTGCTTTGGAGCCAAAGCGCAGATGACCGAGGATATACTCAATGGCGAATACAGAGAGATTATCCTCAAACAATTGCAAAAAAACGTGGAGAAACGCGAAGCATCGTTCCGCGAACGTGCCGAGCGCTACCTGTTGGACCTTCCCAACGAGAGCAAGCTCTACGATGAGTCGAAACTGGCAATCAAAGCCGACCTGGTGAGTGGCGTGAACAGCGACGGTCACGCCGAACTAAACTACAAGTTCACAATCGAATACACATGTCGCCATTTCGAGAGCGTCACCGACAACTATCCTACAGGGGCTTACCTCTGTGAGCAGTCGAACGCCAGCATGGCCATCTGTGAACTGACCCGCATGATGGTCGACGAGATAGCCCCAGGCTACTTCAAGGCCGGCAAGAAAACAGACATCAAGTTGAAAGCCTCGACCGACATCACCGAGGTCTCCCATCTTGACTACGGCGGCGAATATGGTGAGTTTCGCTACATTGCAGCACGCTACAACGGCGAATCGGTGCGTATATCGGTTTCGAGAGAGAGCGGCATCACCTCCAACGCCCAACTGGCGTTCATGAGAGCACAAGGATTGAAGAACAAGCTCGAAAACAGCGTCAACCACCTGAAAAACACCGACAACACTTTTAGCTACGACACACGCAGCTACAGTGAGGCTGGCTCAATGTATCGCAATGTCGGCATAGAGATTCTGGTACATGCCGCCTTCGACGAGGAGATTATCGAGATGAACGAGAGGTTGATTAACGACGAATACATAGACTATAACATCCCGAAAATCGACGAGAACAAGAACACCAAGACCTACGTACTGGTTATTGCCAATGAACGCTATCCCCGTCCATTGCCCGATGTACCATACGCATACAACGACGGCGAGATGATGCAGCAATACTGCATACGCACACTCGGCATACCGCAGCGTCAGGTGAAAATCATCGAGGATGCCACCATGCATCAAATCAAGAAGGAAGGCGTGACATGGCTCAAAGAGATAGCCACCTCGCAAAAGGGTGACTGCCAGTTCATCATCTACTATGCCGGACACGGACTCACCGACTACGACCGCAACCCTTATCTAGTACCTAAAGACATCGACATATCACGCATCAAGTCGATGCGCAAGAAGAATAGCATTGATGTGGAGAGCCGCATGTCGAGACGCGACACCAAACGCCTGCTCGAACAATGCCTGAGGGTCGACACACTCTGCGCCTGGTTCAACCGGGTGCCAGTCAAGTCGATAACCATGATTGTCGACGCCACGTTTGACGGCAACCAGCGTGACGGAGAGCCTCTTGTCAACATGAAGCTGAGCGACAAGAGAAGCAAAGGTCTGCGTCTACGCAACGACATAGTGCTCATCAGTGCCGCAGCATTCGACAAGACCGCCTTTGTCTTCGACGAGCAGCACCACGGATTCCTCACCTACTATCTGCTCAAAGAACTAAAAAGTCGTAAAGGCGATGTAGACCTCTACGACTTGTATAACAGTGTTGACCTGGAAGTGCAGCGCGAGTCGTCGCTGCAAGGCCAGCTCCAGGAGCCCACCGTCACTGTAGGCGGAAAGCTGAAAGACACATGGGGCTCGATAAGGCTGAAACAGCAGTAACGGTCAGCCGTTAAGCCATTCCTCCAGTTTCGCAACCATGTTTTCTGCACCGGCGAAAATCTCGCTGATGTGTGTAGCCACCATGTAGGCAGGCGTTGTGAGGATTTTGTGTTCCGCGTCGACGCAAACATCCGTAGGGCCGCAGGCCTCAACAACGCACCCGAACTGCTTGGCCGTCAAGGCAGCGTTGTTATCTGCAGCACCCAGAGTGAGGTGCGCGCCCATCTTGCCGAAAACCCGGGCAAGAACCATAGGAGCTATACACATGGCAACGACAGGCTTTTTGGCACGATAAGTCTCGAGCAGTGCATCGGTGACGCCGTCAATGACAGTCATATTAGGACCATCGAAAGCAAAAGTGCTCAGATTGCGGGCGGCACCCATACCACCAGGCAACGCAAGGGCATCGTAGTCGGCAGCATGATAATCACTGAGAGGTTTGATATTGCCACGGGCGATACGGGCACTCTCCACAAAGATGTCACGCTGTTCGATGTCGACCAATGAACCTTCCTCCTCCTCGTCGTCGACAACATCAATGTGAGGTACGACCTCGAAAAAGCCCTCGGGAGCAAAACACTGGTACTGCCAGCCACGACGGTCGATGGCGAGAAGAAGACCAAGGGACTCTTGCAGCTCGCTACCGTCGCGGTTGCCGCAGCCAGAAAGAATAACAGCTATTTTTTTCATTTTGTGTCAGGTAAAAAAAAGTCTAGATTATCTAGAGTTTCTAGAACTTCTAGATAATCTAGACAATCTAGACTGATGATAAATTACTTGTTGAAGGCGTCAACCGACTCTTTGATGAGCTGGAAGGTGGCCTCGATGTCGTTGTCGAGACCCATGCTGAAGCGGATAAGGCCTTCGCTCATACCCATCTCCTTCTGGATTTCCTCGGGGACCTCAGAGCTGGTGCTCTTGCCGCTGTTGCTGAAGAGGGTCTTGAAGTAGCCAAGGCTCACGGCGAGGTAGCCTACGCCCTTCTCCTGCATGAGCTCCATAATCTTGCTGGCGCGGTCGGCAGTACCCATGTCGATGCTGATCATGCCACCGAAGCCGTAGCCTTCGTTCATCATGCTGCAGAAGAGCTCATAGTCGGGGTGCTCGGGCAGACCGGGGTAGTTGTATTTGAAGCCGACCTCTTTGAAACGCTTGGCAAGATACATGGCGTTCTCGCTGTGTTTCTTCATGCGGATATGGAGGGTGTGGAGGTTCTTGTTGATGGAGGCGCTACGCATCGGGTCGAGCACGGGGCCGAGGAGCATGCAGGTGCCGTTGTTGACATCAATAAGGCTGTTGATATACTCGGCGCTGCCGCAGATGGCACCGGCGACACAGTCGTTGGTACCGTTGATGTACTTGGTCATCGAGTAGACGGTGACATCGGCACCCAGACGGCAGGGGCTGAAAATCATGGGAGTGAAGGTGTTGTCGACGATAAGCTTGGCACCGGCGGCATGAGCCATCTTGCTCAGCTCGGGGACATTGGCGATGCGGAGCAGAGGGTTGTTCATGGTCTCGGTATAGACGACCTTGGTGTTGGGGTGCTCGGCGAGGGCCTTCTTGACGGCGTCGAGGTTCTGCATGTTGACGAAAGAGCAGCTGACATTGAACTTCTTGATATAGTTGGCCAAGAAAGCGAAAGTGCCGCCGTAGGTGGTCATGCTGGCGACGATATGGTCGCCTGCTTTGACTTCATGCAGCAGTGCGCTGGTGATGGCGGCAAGACCGGAACCGGTAACCCAAGCCATCTCGGTGCCTTCCATAGCGGCGAGGCGCTGGCAGAGAGCGAGGTTGGAGGGGTTCCAGTGACGGCTGTAGAGGAAGTAGCCCTCGGTTTCGCCATGGAAAGTCTCGGTCATCAGATGAGCCTCGGGGAAGGTGAAAGTGGCACTGTCGCAGATTGCGGGGTTAACACCACGGTTGGCATCGCGTCCGTCGATGCGCTGAATTGCTGTTGCGGGATCAAATTTAGTCATATTCTTTTTTTATTATGATGAATTACAATAAACAACAGGAAATATTCAACATATTTCCGCCTTGATTACAAACTGCAAAAATACAGTTTTTTTTCGAATAATTAACGCAAAGAATCCTCTAAAATTTGTACAAATCGATTTGTTCACAAAAACAATGGCAATTTGCGACATTCATCAATCTTTAACATTCAAATTATCAACCTTTTAATCCTAGCAGTACAAACAAGCGACATCAAAAGGCCATTCACCAACTTGAGGACTCAAACCCGACAGTTGGCCGGTCTGGATAAGTGCCGAGCTGTTGTAGCAGTCGTCAATGAAGTCAACATCCGATCAAAAAGACAGTGTTGCGTTTGTGGAGATTGAGGTCGAGGCGACGTTTTTTCCATTCTGCGGCCGAGAGGGTAGTGATGTCTTGTGTGGGCAGCGTCAGGTCGCTAGCCACACAAATCATGGTTTCGGGGCGGCAGGTTTCGGCCAACGTCTGGAGCATCTGGTTGTTGCGATACGGAGCCTCGATGAAGATTTGTGTCTGGCCATGCCTGAGAGCGCGGCTCTCAAGGTCGCGGATGACGGCGGCACGCTGATGACGGTCGACGGGGAGATAGCCATTGAAGGCAAAATTCTGTCCGCCAAGACCCGAAGCCATCAGGGCAAGCATCAGCGACGAGGGCCCTACGAGAGGCAGCACCTCCACTCCCCTGCTCTGCGCCATGCGCGTAACCATGGCACCCGGGTCGGCAACACAGGGCAGTCCGGCCTCGCTGAGAAGGCCCACATCCTCGCCGTTATCCAGGGCATCAAGGTAGTGTGTCACCTCTTCGGGCGAGGTATGCTCGTTGAGGAGATGGAACGTGGTGTCGTCGATGGCATGGGGATAGCCGGCATGCTTCAAAAAACGGCGCGCTGTTCGCAACTCCTCGACGATAAAAGTGTGGCAGCCAAAGAGCATAGTCTGGTTGTAGGCCGGGAGCGAAACAGCCAGATCGTCGGCACCGATGGGGACAGGGAAAAGAATAAGGCGGGCCATCACTTCCTTTCCTGTGCCAAAATAAGATTAATGTTGGCAACCTCTATCTCGGTGAAGAGGGGCTTGACATCCTCCAGCTTCAGTTCTTTGTTAGGCTTGAACCACCGCTGTTTGGAGAAGAAATCACCTAGCTCGGCATTCTTGTAGACATAGCCATGACGGGCATACACGGCATTGCGTGCCAAGGCCAGCTCGGCTTTGTTCATCTGTGCCACTTCGTCCTTGGTAAGCTTGCGACTGGAGGCATCGATAAGGCGAACACTATTGTAAGGATTGGCGGTGCCTGTGGTCGTTACCGGAACTATGGGCAGACCGGCAGGCTGGGCCTTTGCGGCCTTTTGCTCCTCCTGTTTTGTCTCGGCGGGCTTCGGTTCGGCAGGCTTCGGTTCAGCGACTTTTGCCGGTTCCGCTTTGGCTTCCTTGGCCTTGGTGTCAGAGGCAGCAGGTTGCTGACTTTGCTCAGCAGCAATCACTTCAGTCTGAGGAATATCAGCCTTGGCGAACTGTTCTTCGCTGCTGCGCCACGGACGTGCAACGCAGATGATGATGGTGGCACATACAGCCACGATGGCAGTGCAGATGACAGCCGTAAGATTGATGCGAGGAGGCTGCTCGTCGTTGATTTCCTCATCGCTTAGAAGAGGAGCATGGTTCTCAGGGTCTGAAGCAACCGCCTTTTCGTCGGTATTAAGGGTCTTGATTACAGGGTCGGAAAAAGGTGACATGTTTGGTTGGCGAATTGTGATTTGTGATTAAATTTTGGGGAAGCAGATGAAATACTTTGTGACAGTCTTCTGGAGGAAATGGTGGTCGAGCTGGTCGCTGGCCTCCGAGATGGGGAGACAACGCCCATCTTTATATAAAACCTTTATTTCCAGGTCATCAAAGTCGTATGATCGGTTACGGAGAACACCTGTTGTCACGGGGAAGAGCGTATGCTGGTGTTCGAACTTCGACTTCAGCTCGTCAGTCATACGGCTGATGACCTCATTGTTGTTGTCGATGCGGATGGCCGGCAGCCGTCGGCAGAGGAGGTCAGACGAGAGTCTGGCAAGTAGAGGGTCTTTCGAATGGGTGAACTGTTTGATTGCTACCATCACATCATCGTCGTCGACCTCGGCGAAACAATCCAAAAAGTCGGGCGACGAAGGGTTGAAAGCAAAGAAGGAAGGGTCTATTTGGCGGGCGCGGTGGATGATGGCCAGAAGCAGGTTGTCGGCAGCGATAACCGTCTTGTGCATATATACTTGCCAGTACATAAGCCGGCGGCTGATGATGAACTTCTCGACGCTGTAGATGCCTTTCTCGTCGACAACCAGCTCGTCGTCGTGAACATTGAGCATCGAGATGATACGGTCGGTGCCTACAATGCCTTCGCTGACACCTGTGAAGAAACTGTCGCGTCCCAAATAGTCGAGACGGTCCATATCGAGCTGCGACGACACCAGCTGGTGGAGAAAATGTTTGGGGTAGCTGTTGGTGAAGATGGCTATGGCGGTCTGCAAGGCTCCGCCCAACTCCTTGTCTATCTGCCTCATCATGCGGAGCGTAATATCCTCATGGGCGATATCAGCCAACACATGCTCCGAGGTATGGGAGAAGGGCCCGTGGCCGACATCGTGGAGCAAGATGGCGAGCTTTGCGCCACGGCACTCGTCGTCGGTGATCTCGACACCCTTCTGGCGCAGCACATCCAAGGCACGGCACATCAGGTTCAAGGCTCCAAGCATGTGCGTGAAACGGGTGTGCATGGCACCGGGATAGACGAGACAGGTGAGTCCCAATTGCTTGATGCGACGCTGCCGCTGGAAAAAGGGATGGTCGATGACAGCCAGCAGCAGGGGGTCGTCGATGCTGAGAAAGCCGTCGTAGACAGGGTCGTTTATGATTTTTCGTTTAGTCATATCTCAATAAGTCCGGCGGCGTAGCCTACAAGCTCGTTGCAGGGCTTCTTGCCCATCTGGAGAAGGCGTGCACAGACGATGTCGCCATTATCTGCACGGAATTGTTCGATAAGGGTGCGCGTGTCGGCGGTGTGTCCTGTCAGGCCACATACCATCGCCATGCCGCTGACACAGCCACACACCTCGCGTGTGCCTGCAAGGCCACGCCCGAAGGGAGCAGCGACATTCATCGCGCTGTCGGCGTCGATGGGCAACTTGTCGGCGAAAGCCATCACTACCGACTGGCAGCAGTTGCAACCCTGCTTGTGAAGCGATTTAGCCTTTTCGATTCTTTCTTCCTTTGTCATTGGTGAATTATGAATTGTGATTGTTGATGAATCAATTGTAAACCAAAACTTAAACTTTCAGCCTCTTAAACATCTCCCAGATGACAATGGCGGCAGCGCAGCTGACGTTGAGGCTGTGCTTAGTGCCAAACTGGGGGATTTCGAAGCTTCC
The DNA here is from genome assembly GCA_902784465.1 of uncultured Bacteroidota bacterium. GTDB lineage: Bacteria > Bacteroidota > Bacteroidia > Bacteroidales > P3 > Colimorpha. Next base: position 4,146 of record CACZUZ010000019.1, on the reverse strand, counting down.
GTCGCACAACGGCAATAGTGTTTCCTGCACCCCTTCTATCTCATTGCCAAGAACGATTGCCAGCCTCGGGCTGTGGATTTCAAACTGGGCATTTAGCTTGATGCTGTCATCCACCTGCTCCACAGCGTAAATCGTGTAGCCCTGCTCTTTCAGAGAGCGAAGACAATCGCGGGCATCCTCATGGTATGTCCATGCCACGCTCTCCTCTGCGCCCAGAGCTGTCTTGTGAATCTCGCGGTGCGGGGGCGTGGCAGTGATGCCACAAAGGCAGATGCGTTCAACGCGGAAAGCATCGCTTGTGCGGAAAACAGAACCTATATTATTCAAACTCCGCACGTTGTCCAGCACCACTACAAGGGGCAACTTCTCGCTCTCGCGGAACTCATCCACCGTCATGCGGTGCATCTCTTCTGTCGTCAACTTCTTCATTTTCTAGCTCATTAACACATTAACACATTCCCACATTAACGAATTAACTCATTAACGAATTAACACATTAACGAATTAACACATTAACGAATTAACACATTAACGAATTAACACATTCATCCCACGCTACCTTCAAGGCTGACCGACAACAGTTTCTGGGCCTCGACGGCGAACTCCATAGGCAGCTTCTTCAGCACATCCTTGGCGTAGCCGTTGACGATAAGTCCTACGGCACTCTCGGGCGAGATGCCACGCTGCTGGCAGTAGAAGAGCTGGTCTTCGCTTATCTTGCTTGTGGTAGCCTCATGTTCAAGGGTGGCACTGCTGTTGCTGCACTTGACGTAGGGCCAGGTGTGGGCTCCACACTTGTCGCCGAGCAGCAGCGAGTCGCATTGCGAATAGTTGCGTGCGCCGTCGGCATTCTTAGCCACCTGTACCAGGCCACGGTAGCCGTTCTGGCTGTGGCCGGCGCTGATACCCTTGCTCATGATGGTGCTGTGGGTGTTCTTGCCGATGTGAATCATCTTGGTGCCGGTGTCGGCCTGCTGGTAGTTGTTGGTGACAGCCACGCTGTAGAACTCGGCCGTGGAGTCGTCGCCCTGCAGTATGCAGCTGGGATATTTCCATGTGACGGCACTGCCTGTCTCCACCTGCGTCCAGCTAATCTTGGAGTGGGAACCCTTGCAGATGCCACGCTTGGTGACGAAATTGTATATGCCTCCCTTGCCGTCCTTGTCGCCTGGATACCAGTTCTGAACGGTGCTGTATTTGACCTCGGCATCCTTCAGGGCTATTATCTCTACGATGGCAGCATGGAGCTGGTTCTCATCACGTTGCGGAGCGGTACAACCTTCCATATAGCTCACGTATGCCCCTTCGTCGGCTACGATAAGGGTACGCTCGAACTGGCCGGTACCCTTGGCGTTGATGCGGAAATAGCTGCTGAGCTCTATGGGGCAGCGAACACCCTTGGGGATGTAGCAGAACGAGCCGTCGCTGAAAACGGCGGAGTTGAGGGCCGCGAAGAAATTGTCGCTGCTTGGCACCACACTGCCCAGGTATTGCTTCACCAATTCGGGGTAACGCTGCACCGCCTCGCTGATGGGACAGAAGATAATGCCCTTTTCCTCAAGCATTTTCTGCGAGGTAGTCTTCACGCTGACAGAGTCCATGATGGCGTCATACGCCACACCGGCCAAAGCCTCGCGTTCACGCAGCGGGATGCCCAGCTTGTCGAAGGTCGCCAGCAGTTCGGGGTCTACCTCGTCCATCGACTTCTTGGGTTGCTGCTTCGGTGCGGCATAGTAGATAATCTCCTGATACTTCGGCTTCTCATAGGTAAGATGTGCCCAGTTGGGCTCTTCCATGGTCTGCCAACGGCGGAAGGCCTTCAGGCGGAAGTCGAGCAGCCACTCCGGCTCACCTTTCTTTTGCGATATCAGGCGAACAATATCCTCGTCAAGGCCCTTGCGAATAGTCTCCGTTGCAATATCGGTAGTGAAGCCAAACTCATATTCTTTGTTTGTAACTTCCTGTAATATATCTTTTTCGTTATCTTCCATTGAATAAATATTTCTATAACACAAACTGCAAAAATAAGAAAAAAAATTGAATTTCCACCGCCAACTATCAATAACTTGAGTTCCAAGAGTTGTCTTAACCTGAAAAAGTTGACACTTTTTGGGAGCAATGCCATAAGATGAAATGATGATGAAGAAGAAAAGAAGGACAGAATGGGTATATAACCCAGAAAAGTCAGACTACGAATGAAAGGAAGTCGAGACAGAAAAGTATGTTTTCGACGAGACGGACAAGATTGCGATAGCACGTGAGCGCCACAAGCAGCGGTGCCTCACATTGCCATTAGTATTTCTCCTCCAGCCAGCGGGATAGGAACACATCATTTAGGAAGACACGGTCTGTATGTATTACCTCCAGAAACACAATAGGTTGTACGGATTTTTGTTTTGGGCCATAAAAACATTGCGTCAATAACCGCAAAAAATCGTATCTTTCCTCTGAAAAAAACGTTAATTGCCGTTAATGGTTCGCTGATTATTCATTAGTTTCACCTTTGATAATTAACGGTAAATTAGTGATTAATAAATCAAATATATAAATTAATAAATACCGAGGTATTGTAATTGTATTTGCGGATCAGTTCTTCCTGTAGTGGGGATGGTAGGTGCTGATGGTGTCGCGTAGGTATTCGTGCGAGAGGTGGGTGTAGATTTCGGTGGTGCTTATCTTCTCGTGGCCGAGCATCTCCTGCACGGCACGCAGGTCGGCACCGCCGGTGACAAGCTCGGTGGCGAAACTGTGGCGGAGGCTGTGGGGAGAGATTGTCTTCTGGATGCCGGCAGCCTTGACGGCTTCCTTGAGGAACATGAAGACGTAGTTGCGCGACAGGTGTGTACCCAAACGGTTGATGAAGACGTAGTTCTCTTCGCCGTGGCGAATCCTTTGATGGCTGCGGATAGTGTCAATGTACTGCATCATCAGTTTGAGAGCATAGCTGTTGATGGGCACCCAGCGTTGCTTGTCGCCCTTGCCGGTGACAAGCAGGAACTCGTCGTCGGCATAGATATTAGAAAGATGCAGGTTGCAGAGTTCGGAGACGCGGAGACCGCAGCCGTAAAGCACCTCGACGATAACGCGGTTGCGGGCCTGGTCGGGAAAGCTGAGGTCGAAAGTGGCGATGATGGCGTCGACCTCCTCGTTGGTAAGCACGTCGGGCAGATGACGCGACGAGCGAGGCATCTCCAGCAGCTCGGCGGGGTTGGCGTCGACGGCGTCATTTATGAGCATCATACGGTAGAAGGTACGCAAGCCGCTGACTATGCGGCACTGGGTGGCAAGGGCCACACCGGCATCGTGAAACTCAGCGACAAGTCCCCTCAAATGGTCGAGGGTGACTTCGGCTGGAGCAACGGAGAGAGGGATGGCGTACTGAGCCAGATGCGACACATCACGCAGATAGGCATCGATGGAATTGTCCGAAAGCTGCCGCTCGAGTTTCAGATAGCTGCGGAAATCGCGTAATGCACGCGTCCATTCAGGGTTTTGTATGGATTCGACAATATTCATTCTGCGATATTAGCGGTGAAAGTATCCTCCGCCGACACATCTTTGACCCAGATGAATGTACTATTGTTATTGTTAACAGCCATGTCGCCGTGTATAAAACAACAGGAAAACCTTCCCGTTAATGGTAAAAAAAACGATTATAAAAGATAATCAGATAGTTATACCGATTCACAATGATTTCTTTCGATTGCAAATATACATCAAAATTTCCACCTGTAAAGTTGAGAATATATTTTTAACTTTAAAGACAGTCTGTTGCAATCTGACACCTGACACCATCGCTTGGCCATTATTTCGTCAATCAGACAATCAATGACATGATGGGCAGCTCTTTCAGAGTCGTTGCCTGATACCGCCATGAGTCTGTGTGCATAGCGCCACCCGATTACTGAGCTCGAGCACTCCGCGGTAACAGAACACAAAGCAACTTTACAAGTCGATTTTTTTTCGCCTGTATGTAATAAATGCCGAGTGGGTTCGTTACAACTGAAAACGCTGACGGATATGCTACACATTGCCAACCCTATATATGACTCTGCATTCAAGTACCTGATGGAGGACGAGAGGATAGCCAAGACTCTGCTCAGTGCCCTCATCAAGCGTACGATAGTGGAAATCAACATGCGTCCC
>CACZUZ010000018.1 GCA_902784465.1 uncultured Bacteroidota bacterium | reverse complement strand
GATAATTGCGTGCGATGAATGCGTACATTGAATCGGCACCACCAGGAAACTGCGGGTCGATTTGAATGGGGTCAATCAACTCCACCGCATTGGTGTCCACGCTCTGCGCCACGGCTCCGAAACCGATGCCGCACAGCACGGCGAATGTCAAGATTGCTTTCTTTATATACCTTTTATATTATATGTTATGCATCAATCTTTCGGCGGGGTTTGTATCGGCGCGGCGGCAAGCCGCCGCGCCGATACAACCGCCACGGGTTATTCCTTGCGCTTGCGCTCGGCCTCGTCTTGTTGGGCGGCGTCCTTTACCTGCTCGTGGCCTTGGTCGAGAAACCACCAAAGGATGGTAAAGACAACTCCGCTTACCAATCCGCCAATAACAGCACTGCGTAGTCCGTCATGGTCGAACAGTATTCTTACAAGGAAAAATGCCAAGGAAAATACACCAAACAGAAACAGATAGTAAGCCCAGTTCTTTTTCTTGAACAATTTCATATTTCTATTGTTTATTAATCATTTTTATTTCTTCTGCCAGCGCTTGAGTTGCGGGAAGTACTGGCGGAGCTGCTCGCGGTATTCGTCGGCAGTGAGGTGCTGGCCCGTGTTCTGGTTGAACTGGTCCACGAACTGGACACAGCAGTCTATCATCTGTTCCATCGTGCAGTCTTGCGTGAAGTGTCCGTCGGCAAAGCAATACTTGCAGTAGTCGGGATTGTCGCTCACAACCTCGTCGGTGAGCGGCATGCCGCAACTTTGGCAATAGCGTTGCTTGGTGGCGCCGGGTTTGCGCTGGAGGACGGCGTAGGCTTTGGCCATGATGTCGGCGGCGCGGAGGTGGTAGTTGGTGAGCATCTCGTCGGGAGTGCCGCTCTCGCCAAACTTGTCGTCGACAGCCACATACTCCATCGGGGTGGGGCAGTGGAGGGCTAAGACCTGTGCCACACTGTCGCCGAGGCCACCGTTGAAGAGGTGCTCTTCGCAGGTGACGACGGCACCGGTCTTGCGGGCGCTGGCCACGATGGCCTCCACGTCGAGAGGCTTGATGGTGTGGATATTAATGACTTCAGCGCTGATGCCGACCTTCTCGAGATGTTCGGCGGCTTGCAGGGCTTCCCACACGAGGTGGCCGCAGGCAAAGAGGGTCACGTCCTTACCTTCGCTAAGCAGTTGGGCTTTGCCGATTTCGAATTTCTGGTTCTCGGGAAGGAAGCAGGGCATCTTCGAGCGCCCAAGACGCAGATAGACAGGACCTACATGCTCGGCGGCGGCGATGGTGGCAGCCTTTGCCTGGTTGAAGTCGGCGGGCACGAGCACGGTCATATTGGGCAGCACCTTCATGAGGGCGATGTCCTCCATGGTCTGGTGTGTGGCGCCGTCCTCGCCGAGGGAGATGCCGGCGTGCGAACCGCATATCTTGACGTTCTTGTTCGAGTAGCACACCACCTGGCGTATCTGGTCGTAGACACGACCGGTGACAAACTCGGCGAAACCACCGATGAAGGGCACTTTGCCGCAGAGGCTCAGTCCGGCGGCGATGCCGACCATGTTGGCCTCGGCGATGCCGCACTGGATGAAGCGCTCGGGGAACTCCTTGGCGAAGCCGTCCATCTTGACGCTTCCTTTCACGTCGGCGCTCAGCGCGACGACATTCTCATTCTTGCGGCCAGCCTCTACCAGGCCTTCGCCCATGCCGGCGCGCAGTTCTTTGCTAGATACTTTTTCGTAGTGGGTCATAATGTTATATTTTTTTATTTCTCTTTATAATGATAGGATTGATGGGCTTTTCTGTAAGCCCTTGGCTCCAATGAGTCTTTTTTTTTGTCAGGTTATTTTTCGTTGATAACGTTCATGGTGAAACTGCGGAAACGTGATGTCGTTGATGCCGTTTCGCGCACACGTATCAGCTTGTCGCCGAAATGCATGGTTTTGTCGTCGCTGTCAGGGTTTTCTGTATGATAGACCTGGAAGAGACGGTTGAAGTCGCGAAGGAAGTCGGCACTACGCACATCGAGCAGGATTTGGTAGCAGATCTCTGTTTTGGGGTCCATCTTGAATGTGCAGCGGTAATCGGCGGTGTTGATAATCATGACACCCTCCACATGGTTGCCGGCCGGCATATAGGTGATGTCGAACTGCTGGCTCTCAGCACGTTCGTTGCCCACAAAGGCACCTAATGATTGCACTATGTGATGCGCGTCGCGCCCCAGCTGTTCGGCAATATAGGAGGCTTGGGCGTTAGTAATTGAAAAATGAAAATTGAAAGTTGAAAACGCCGATAGTAATAACAGAACCTTTGTCAGTTGACGGAAATTCATTGGCAATTGATCTATTTAAGCATTCAAACACTCAAGCATTCTCACAATAGTGTCCTTCATTTGGTTGTGATAGTCGTTGAGGAAAGTGCCGTCGGCACGGTTGGCGATGATGAGGCATACGGTCAGAGCGTTATGACCCATTATCCGTGACAGACCGTAGATGGCGGAGGTCTCCATCTCGAGGTTGGTCACCTTCAGACCGTCCCAGGTGAAAGAGGCAAGCCTCTCGTTGAGGTCGGGGATAGCGGGAGCAATGCGGATGGTGCGTCCTTGTGGTGCATAAAAGCCAGGAGCAGTGGCTGTTATGCCCTGCTTCGTAAATCCGCTCACTTTGGCAAGGAGCTCGTTGCTGCCTTTCACGCAGTAGGGACGCGCCATGCGGTCGGGCATCTGTATGTGTCTCACAAATGCTTCAGTCATATCCTCTTCCAGCTGGCTGTCGTCGTGTTGGTAGTAGTTGAGCAGACCGTCGAGACCGATGGCGTAGGCCGATGCCACTAGCGAACCTGTGGGTATTTCGCTATGCAGCGACCCTGATGTCCCGATGCGTACCATGTTGAGCGTGCGGTGGCTGGGAAGTATGGTGCGGGACTTGAGGTCGATATTGGCGGCGGCATCGAGTTCGGTAACGACGATGTCGATGTTGTCGCAACCCATGCCGGTGCTGAGAGCCGTGAATCGATGGCCGTGATAGCTGCCCGTTAAGGCATGGATTTCACGGTTCTGGCTTTCAAATTCGATGCTGTCGAAGATGTCCTTGAACATGTTGACGCGATTAGGGTCACCGACAAGAAAAATGTCGTCGGCCAAATTGTCGCCAGTCATATAAATATGGTAGAGGCTCCCATTGGGAGCCAATACCAGTTCGCTTGATTTCAGAGTGTTATTCATTTCGGATGAGTATTAGCGTGTGTTTCTTCCAGTGCTTACGTTGCGGCCTGTAGTCTGAGTTTTTCTCTCATTGCTGCTCGAGGTCGACGCATTGCGGCTGCTGCTAGTGTTGCTGTTAGAGGTCGACACGCTGCGGCTGTTGCTGTTAGAGGTCGACACGTTGCGGCTGTTGCTGGTTGTGCGGCTGTTGCTGTTTGAGGTCGACACGTTGCGGCCGTTGTTGGTTGTACCACTGTTGTTACCCGATGTCGACACGTTGCGGCCATTGTTGGTTGTACCACTGTTGTTACCCGAGGTTGACACGTTGCGACCGTTATTAGTAGATGCTCCTGACTTTGAGCCATTTGTACGGGTACCACTGTTGTTGGTCGAAGTTGCAGTTCTGTTTGTCACTCCAGGGTTGCCGCTGTTACTGCGGTTGCTTCCAGAGCGTACACCTCCGACGCTGTTGAACGAGGTGCTGCGTGTGGAGCTTCCGCGAGACTCGCCAGTATAGTTGTAGCTGCCGTTGCCGGTGGGGTGGTCAACACCAGGAGTGTAGGGCTTCGTGGGCACTGGGGCGGGAGTGTGCGGGGTACGCATGTAGTAAGGGTGGTAGGGGGCATGGCCATGCGAGGGTACGGGAGGACGCCATCCGAAGCGGTGGATTTCATAGTGGTAGGTGTAGTGGCGGTTGAAAGCAGGGTCGTGGTAGTAGCGGACGAAGGGGTTGTAGGGAGGCATGGTCCAGTAGAAGTTGGGCGTTGCCACCGAGCTGCGGAATCTCAGATACTGAGCCGCGCTGTACATGCGGTTGCCGATGTTGTTGTAGAGCCAGATGCAAGAGAGGTCGATAGGCATGTAGATTTCCTCTCCGGTGTAGGCATCATAGCCATAGATCCATATCTCGTAGTATTTACTGTTCACTGGCTCGGCCCACACTTCGTTGATTATTACGTATGTGGCTAGTTCGTACTCGTATCCGCAGTAGATCATCAGTTCGGCCTGTGCATCGAGGGTGTTGGCAACGCGCGCTGCTTGCGGGCGGGTGAAGTAGCGTACGGAGTTTGCCGATGCAGCCAGCGTCATTGCTACCAGTGCTAATGTCAAGATCAGTTTTTTCATGGTTTGCTCCGTTCTTTTGTCCGAGCCAGTGGCTCAGAGTGTTTATATTGTTTTTATTTTTTTGTATTTCGAGCTTGTAAAAAATTGTGAAATTAACTAATATTAAGTCTTTTTGCGAGTTGCTTCGATTTAAGAGCTTTTTGGGGTTGATTACAAAAATGCAAAGATAGTAAATCTTTGAGAATCCGCAAAATTTTTCTTGAAAAATATGTTTTCTGAAAAAAAAGTTGTGGTATCAAAAAAAGTATGTATCTTTGCAAATCGAAATCGGGGAGTGGAAGCGTTCAAGATGTTGTGTAAAAAACTGATTTCTAAAATGGAGAGATGCCGGAGTGGTCGATCGGGGCGGTCTCGAAAACCGTTGACCAGCTTGCTGGTCCCAGGGTTCGAATCCCTGTCTCTCCGCTAAAGATTGTCATAAGAGTCTAAATATTAGATTTTTGTGGCAATTTTTATTTATTATGTGTAGGAAAATGTGTAGGAATTAGTGCCAGTGCAAATCATCGAAAAGGTCTGGTTTGGAGGTAAGTAACTTTCTGCGGTAAATCAGCGGGCTGACATCCTGTTCATAGCCACTTTTGTATTCACTTCAAGCTTGACTTGGCGACCAACGAAAGCGAAACCATTTCCCAGCTCCATAAGGAAACGCGCTATATTCTCTTCCAAAGCCTTCTGTAGTTCGCGTTCCTTGTAATCCTCGCTGAGGGTCAAGAAATCGAAATTGTAGGGGTCTTTGGTAATCTGACGGGCATAATCACTTTCGGATGATGGAAGCACCGAGGAGAAGTTGTTTATGGCTCTCCCTTGTGCCTCGTAAAGTTTTGTATCCATCATATTCAGCAACATTGCACGGCTCCAGCCGTTTTCTAATGTTTTCCGCACATAGAAGAACGCTTCTTGTGGCGATGCATGTTTGTCGATGATGTACCGTATATGTCCCCACGGGATTTGGCATACCATTTCTTTTACGGTTCCGCGTGCCACAACTTGTGGCAGTTTGGAAGGTTCTGATTCTCCGACTGCCACAGCTTGTGGCAGTTCGTTCTCTAATGGTGAAAACAGAACATACATTGAGCGCATATAGTATATGTTACGTTCAGAGAAGCCCTTGACTTCAGGGAAAAGTTGCTGCAAATCGTTGCTCAGGTGTTTGTAGAAATTACCCTCAAATGTCTCTTCGGCTTTTCTTTCCACGATGTCATGACCGATAGACCAGTATAGGTTTATCAGTTCACGATTCACCTGTACCGCAGCCTTGATTTGTGCATTCTTGATGCGTTGTTTCAATTCAACGACCCATTGGGTATATTCATTATCATTCATAGTGTTCTTACTCCATTGGTTTAATCATACTCTCTATGTAGGCTATTTCATCATCGGTGAGGTTGTACTTTTTGTATAGTTCTGCATCAGTCCACGGTTTTGAGAAGTCTTGCATAGGGACAAACTGGAACACATCACGAGGATTGTCTTGAGTCTTCTTTTTTATTGAAACAAGATATCGGAAGAAACGTGTTTTAATGTATGATATTATGTTTAAGCATTGTTCTTTGGTGAAATTATGATTGTTGGGGTCGTAGCCTATTACAAGGTAGGTAAGTTCAACCAGATACTTTCCACGTCACCATCTTATTCCCCCTATCTGTTTGAAAAATGGCGATTTTCTCAACAAAGGAGTCTTAAACTGAACTTTTTGCTATGATTTGATAACTCGCAAATCATAGTGCAAAAGTACACATTTTTTTCGACACCGATGCATTCTTAGTTATTTTTTATGGTATTGTATCAACAGGCATACTTATCTGGTAGTTGAAGGCGTAGGTGGTCATGCGGAGGAGGTCGGGGATGGAGTAGTGCATGTGGGTGCAGAGGGCGTGAACGGAGCTGTCAGTGAACCTAACACTGGTGGCATGTGCGGAAGTTTTAAAAAAAAACGCAAAAAATTTTCCATATCGGAAAAAGTTTGTACTTTTGCACCGTCGTTTCCACCGAAACCGAAACGGGCAAGGTGGTGGGCGACAGGACATATAAGAAAGACGTTGAAACGGCGTATTATCTGCGGCTCATGAATCTCGCAAATTCTATCTGGTACCGCAATAATGCAATGATCCTCCGTCCATTGGTTGGGCATATAGCATTAAATGTTATATCCATACGCGTGGGCTTCGGCATTGCTTATTCTGTACCAAGGGCAATGCGAGAGCCTCATGAGCGGGATAAGCAAGAAAGTTGTTCCCGCGCTTTTTTATGCTGTCTTGCAAGAGAATACTAACCAATAAACACAAAAACATGAAACACAAATTAGCATTTTGGACACTCTTAGCCCTGATTACTTTTGCCTCGTGCGGGAAAGAAAATGGATCTACCGAGGCTGTCGACGAGGATAATCCAGCTGCCGCCCCTTCCAAAAAACTGAAAAAGGTATCATTGATTACTCCTGTTGGTGCCGAAATTTCGTACAACTACGTGTGGGAGGGCGACAAGCTTAAGAGTGTGGCTATTATCAACGTAAATGACATTGTGGACGAGAGCTACACCTTCACCTATTCGGGCGACAAACTGTCAAAAGCAATCTACCGTAGTGAAAGCGAAGAAATGACCAATGAATGTGATTATTCATGGATCGGCAATAAGATAGACACAGAGAAATATACCCACATTAAAGAATACGAATCAGACGTTCTCACCTACAAATACTCTTATTCCGGTAGTAAGCCGACCCGTTTAGCTATATATGGTGAAGACGACGAGATTGAACCAGACTATCTGAACATAGTCTGGACAGGCAACAACGTCACTCAGCATTATTACGATGATGAAAAAATAGTTACGTTAACATACGACAACAAGAAAAACCCCCTATATCTGCCGCAGATGGGGTATATTCCCAGTTTCTTCAGTATTGGCCATTACGATTTATGCTGGTCGGAAAACAACATCACACGTTTTGAAGTGTCAGATACGAAAGGCGATGATACCGGCGATAGTGTCGGCAATTTCACTTACACCTACGATGATGACGGTTATCCGGCAACAATGACGTATTCCATTGATGGCATGACTATTACTTGTGTTTACACCTATTATGAATAGACATTACAACAGGTCATTGCCTCCTAACTATCATAGCGAATCTATTTTGAACAAATACTAAGCAACACATCCATATTGTAGTAGGAGACAAGACTTCCAAGTCAAATAGTGGCTGTTACCAATTGTTGAAAACCAACATCACTAATCAATACCATGAAACACAAACTAACAATTATTGCATCCCTGCTTATGGCATTTGCCGTGCAGGCACAGAATTACGACTTCTCGGCTATAGCGCCGAGCGGCCAGACACTGTACTACAAAATCATCGATGGTTCATCGGTGAACGTAGTATACCCCAACTATTCCAACAATGATTATTGGTCAGGTTATACCAAGCCAACAGGCAATCTTACCATTCCATCGTCCGTTGCATACGGCGGCACCTCTTATGCTGTGACCGTCATCGGTTTCGATGCTTTCTACAATTGCACCGGTCTGCAAGCCGTGAACATGCCTACATCCTTGACCTCCATTGCCAACAGTGCATTCAATGGCTGTTCAATGTTGACGCAGGTTGTTGTGCCCGAAGGCGTTATTAGTATTGGTGACAGCGCTTTCTATGGAGCATCGATGGTGGGCAGCGTCACGTTGCCAAACACATTGCAGAGTATAGGTGCAAGGGCTTTCACCGGAATCACTGGCATCACCGAACTGACAATCCCTCGCAATCTGCAGAATATAGGCAATTTAGCATTCTCAAGCATCACGGCACTTTCAAGTTTTAACTATAATGCCGACAGCTGCTCTTACAATGGTGCCATATTAAATGGTAGTGGATACATTTCTGGTCGCACCATAAATGGCATTTCTTCATCGACAAATATCAACATTGGCAGCCATGTGCGCTATATTCCAAACCGTGCTTTCAATGGTACAAACATCACAAGTATCACACTGCCCAACTCGCTGAGAAAGATTGAGGAATATGCATTTGCAGAATGCACATACCTGACAACAGTAGATTTTGGGTTTGGCGTTGAAAGAATCGAATGGCGTGCTTTTCAAAACTGTTCCAGCCTGACAGCACTTAACCTGCCGTCGAGCCTGAAATACCTGGGCGAACAAGCTTTCAGTGGAGTAACGCAGCTGTCATCCGTGACCCTGCCTTCATCGCTCGAAACTATATCAGACGGAACCTTTTGGGGGTGTACTAACCTGACCAATCTGGTATTCAACGCTGACAGCTGTGTCTATGACGCAACCTCGGGAAGTAGTAGTTACAGCTCATCACATGGCGTATTCCAACAGTGCTCACATCTAACGACAGTGACTATCGGCAGCAATGTTAAGAGTATTCCCTCTCAGTTGTTGACTGGCTGTCCAATCACAACTGTCACCATTCCCAACTCGGTGAAGACCATCGGGCAATATGCCTTTGCCAACACATTACTACAGACAGTACATTTCGGAAGCTCTGTCGAGCTTATTGACGAACGTGCATTCTATAACTGCGGACAGATTGCATTCCTGTCGCTACCCGTGAGTGTCAAAAAAATAGAGTCCTTAGCTTTTTATGGATGCACAGGACTGACATCCATTAATATACCGCAAAATATGGAACACATCGGAATTAGAGCATTCTATGGTTGTTCCAACCTCGACACACTGTATTACAATGCCGACAGTTGTTTCGCTATTGGTGACGCAACTGGGAGCAATGTATTGCATGGCCCTGATTACACCAGCGCACAATGGGGAAGTGCGTCTGCATTCCAAAACTTACATTACATATATATAGGAGAAAATGTCAAGGTGATACCGCGCATGGCATTCAAGGACTGCAAGATGACCAGTGTCGTAATTCCCAATTCTGTAAAACACATAGGTTCGGCTGCATTCTGCAGATGCGACAGCCTTTCGACCATTACTTTCGGCAACAGCGTTGACACCATTGAAGAATATGCATTCTACAATTGTTCGGCACTCGACGCCATGCCGTTGCCTGCATCGTTGCAATACATTGGAGAACAAGCGTTCCGAGGAATGTCACTGCAATCTTTCACCGTGCCGGAAAACGTGACTTTCATCGGGGAAGGGGCATTTGACTGTCCAAACATCCAATCCATACGACTCATGCCTACCGAGCCGCCAACGTTAGGGAGCAACTATATTGCAAGATCTTTTGCCAGTGGCTATAATCCTTACAATTCTCTGGCGATTCATGTGCCCTGCAACGCGCTTGCCAACTATCAAGGTTCTTACAGATGGAACAATTACCACAATTGGCATCTGCTAAATGGCAGTTTTACCATCCATATCTCCAGTGCAGACAACAATCAAGGCACAGCCTCCTATGTCACCACCGACTGCGAATCCGGCTACGTAACCATAGAGGGTGTACCCGCCACTCACTACCGCTTCACCCAATGGAGCGATGGCAATACCGACAATCCGCGTAGCCTCACGCTGACCTGTGACACATTGCTCACCGCCAATTTTGAACTTGACACCTTTGTCATTACAGTTGCTGCCAACATCGACAGCATGGGTAATGTTGCTGGAGGCGGCACCTATTTCCGAGGCGACGTGGCCAACATCTACGCTTTAGCCAACGGACGCAACCATTTCAACCATTGGAACGATAACTCTACCACTAATCCTGCAACATTCGTTGTGAATGGCGACACTACCGTCACCGCTTTCTTCGCCGTTCCTCCGCGCGACACAGTCATCCAGATAGACACCCTTGTCGTTGTAGACACTCTGGAGATCCACGACACTACCTATATCGACATCCATGACACCACCATAGTGCACGATACCGTGACAATCAACATCGTCGACACCATTACCGTGTATGACACGCTGATTGCATACTTAGTTCATGTCGGCGACACAACCATCATCACCTACAACTACTACGACACGGTTTTTGTCAACAACTACTATCACGACACGGTTTTCATCACACATTATGTCTATGACAGCAATGCAGTGGCGGCCATGTTGACGAATTATTTAGACAGCTTGATGTCAGACACGACATACGTCAACAACCACATTCTGGCGGAGCTCTACGCCTACATAGATGCCCACCTACCCGACACTGTCATCCAGACCGACACAATCACCATCTTCGAGACTATTTACATCCATGATACTGTTGTTGTCCACGACACCATTTACATCCCACAAGAGGGCGTAGACGATGTTGGTGCTGCCAACGTCAAGATTTACAGCTCTAACGGACAGATTGTGGTCGAAGGTGCTGACGGCAACAATGTTATGCTCTACGATGCCCTTGGTCGCCGTATGGCCGTTAAGCGCGACGAGTATTTAACCCTGCGCTTCGACGTTCCCGCCACAGGCACCTACCTCGTCAAGGTCGGAAACGCCCCTGCTCGCCGCATCGTGGTGGTCAAGTAAAACACCACAATCAAGTATTTTCCATAATCCCCACCAGACTGCCTTCGGTGGGGATTTTATTGTTTCATACATGGCGGTTATCGTGGCTTGTATTGCGGAATCTTCACTGTTATTGAAGAAAACATCAATCTCTGAAAATAAATTCGTATTTTTGCAGTGTGGCTATTTTTATTTGTTTACACTACAAAAATACTAAAAATTAATGGATTATATTAATTCCCATGCCACTTTTTTACAAAAAAATTACATATCAAACTTTAGTAAAGAATAATATAGATATGGAAATGGATGCTACATACCAAAGAACTTCGCCGGAAGATGCTCTATGGACACTCTACCGTCAGCAGACGTTGAAGGTGCGTCACGCATTCCTTGCCCGTGTCAAAAGGGAAGATATTGAAGCGAACGAAGCCCTCCAAATGCCGGGGATTTATAGCCGTGAGGAGATGATGGAGGTGTCTAAACAACGTATGAGAGATATCATTGCCGGGCGTGAGCAGACGCTTTCGCACGAAGATGTGATGCAGATTGTCGACAATGCAATAGCCGAAGCCGTATGAGGGTGAGATGGTCGGAGCGTGCCGCTGCCGAGTTTGCGGAAACGGCAGCCTACGTCGCCCGTGAGTTTGGCAGACAGGCTGCTATCAAGATGCGGAATGGCATCAATGAGGCCGTTGCCTGCATCTCGCAGTTCCCGAATATTGGGAAGACCAGTTTCACCGATGAGGAAACGTGTACCGAATTCCGAGAATTCCCCTGTATATTATCCTGAAAAAAGTTGACACAGAAAGGAAAGTCAACGATGTACCAATTACACACGCGGTGACAGTCCCATAGGCCGTGACCGCTTCTGCCGCATCATAGACGAGTACGGTCTGAAAGTGCGTCTGCGGATCCGCAAACCGCGCACGACGGATTCACTTTGTTTACCTGTCGCTCATACGTTATATAAAAAAGGCATCTGGGAGGATGCCAGATGCCTTTGGGAACACAGAGGTCTGTGATTTGGGGTTGTGCAACTATCTTCTCATCACGCTGATAACGAGGGTGGCTATCGAGACGAGAATGCTTGCGGCCGACAAGGAGGATGTCGTTACTGAACCGATACTTGAATTCTGGGCTTTTACTTTGTTGGGTTCCACATAGATGACATCGTTCTGCTGAAGGTAGAAATAGGGCGAATTGATGATGTTGGCGTCGTTGAGGTTAAGCACATGAATCTCTTTTTTGCCCGTTGCATCTTCGCGGATGAGTTTGACGCGGTCGCGAACGCCATAGATGGTGAGGTCGCCGGCCTGGGCGAGAGCCTCGAGGATGGAGATTTTCTCGTTGGCGACGGTGAACATGCCTGGACGGGCAACCTCACCCAGCACCGAAATCTTATAGTTGATCATTCGCACGGTGACGATGGGTTTCTCTGCCTCGGTCAGGTAGGGCTTGATTTTGTCTCCGATGAGCTGTTCGGCGGCACTTTTGGTGAGGCCTGCAAGATGGAGGCTGCCGACCAAGGGGAAATCGATATTGCCTTCATTGTCCACGATATAGCTTTGCAGCATAGCCTGCGAATAGCTGTTGCGCTGTCCGAGAGTATAGGGCGTTGGAATGGTCAGGTTGAAGGGGACTGCGGCGGCATCGTCGGTGGTGCTGACGGTGATGTTGAGCACATCCTTAGGCATAATCTTGGCATCGAAGAGATACTGCGACGAGGAGACAGACACCTCGTCGCTGTTCTTGAAATATGCCACATTCCTGCTGCTTTCGCAACTGGCCAAAAGCAGCACGATGGCAAAAGAGCAAAAGAGGTTGATAGGTTTATTCATTGTTTTGGATTTTCGGATGATTGGATGTTCGGATGGTTGGATGTTCGGATGATTGGATGTTCGGATGGTTGGATGTTCGGATAAATGGATTTTCGAATTAACGAATTAACGAATTAACGAATTCACTTATTTCTTTATGCTATCATCATCTTTGTCGCCGTAATGGGACTCGGCGTAATTGCCGTAGCTGCCATAGTAGCTGTATCCATAGCCGTTCTTGCCGTAGCCGTAGCGGCCATACCTGCCGTAGCGGCCGTAGCCATAGTAATAGCCATTCTTCTTCTTCGACATGTCCACACCATTGAGAACGATGCAGGCATTGGGGAGTTTGTCTTCTTTGGTCAGCGAGTTGAGCAGTGAGAGGGTTGACTTGGGCGTGTAGTCGGCACGGCAGACGAAACAGTTCACATTGGCATAGCGAGCCAGCTGTATAGTGTCGGTGACCAATCCCACGGGAGCAGAGTCGAGGATGATGTAGTCGTACTCGTCGCTCAGCAGGTCGAGCACTGTCTTGAAGTTAGACCTGCTCAACAGCTCGGTAGGATTTGGGGGGATGGGACCCGACAAGAGGAGGTCGAGGCAAGGGTTGATTCCGGACGGGACTGTCTCGTTGTGCAAATCCTCTTTTGTAACCTTTTCCAGTCTGAGGAGGTTGGTGAGGCCATGTTTGCGGTTTGAAGTGCCAAATAGTTTTCCGAGGGCTGGCTTGCGGATGTCGCATCCCACCAGGGCAACCCTCTTGCCGAGCAGTGCAAACGACACAGCGATGTTGGAGGCGAGGAAGGTCTTGCCTTCGCCGGAGGTGCCCGAAGTGAGGAGAATGATCTTTTCATCATTCTTGATGAGGAACTGGATATTGGCGCGGAGCGAGCGGAACACTTCGTCAATCATGTTGTTCTTGTCCGCCTGAACCACAATGCCGGCGGCATCTTTCGCGCTTTCATTAGCCACCGGCACATCGGCCACGATGGGGACTTTGGTGAGTGCAGCGACATCCTCGCGGCCCTCGATGCGGTAGCGCAGCAGCTGAATCACATACAGGATGGCAAAGGGAATGAACAGGCCCAGCAATAATGCCAACAGAAGAATTGTTTTCTTCTTGGGTCCAACTTGTCCGTTGCTCAGAGGTGTGGCGATGAGTTTGCCTTTGTCGGCTGTAGCAGCGAGAGAGATGCTGTTCTCTTCGCGTTTCTGGAGGAGGAGAAGATAGATGCCGGAGCGCACTTCCTGCTGGCGGCCAATCTGGGTGAGGACACGCTCTTGCTCCGGTGTGTTGCCTATGCGTCCCTGATACCGGTCATACTGATTCTTGATGGAGTTGCGCTGCAGTTCGGTGGAATGGCGGGCCTGAGCGAGCGACTGCCTGATGGAAGCCTCAAGGTTGTCGATTGTGGCGGTAACCGCCTGCACCTGTGGCGATTGTTCGCTGGCGCTACGCATCAGGCGGTTGCGTTCCTGAACCACTTTGTTGTAGTCGTTAATCAACTGGGTGGATGCGAGGTCGTTCATTCCGATATTGGCAGGTATCAGTTTATAGCGGTTGTCGGGATTCTCGATAAATTCTTGCAGATATTCGAGCAGCTGCAGCTGGGTGTTGGCATCGGCCAGGCGAGAGGCATACTGAGCCGACATTTGCAGCGACTGAGCCGCGTCGGCCTCCAGTTGAGTGACGGAGTTGCGGCGTTTGTAGTTCTCAAGGGAGTTTTCGGTCGTTCCAAGCTCGGCGTCGATCTTCTCAAGTCGTTGGTTGATAAACTCCTCTGTTTTCATTGCAATATCGTTCTTGTCAATATTGGCCTGGTCGTTGTAGCATAGCACGAGGGCGTTGATGAAGTCGATACCGCGTCTGTGGCTCTCGTCTTTGAGGACGATGGCGGCGATGGAGGTCTTATTCGATGTGGGTTCCACGCTGAGCCTGCGCATATAGTCGAGCGCGACAATCATGGGTGGGCGGATGGTGGCAATGAGAGCGTCACCTTTGTGGAAAGGATCTTTATTGTTTGGTCTGTATTTGGGGTTGTTCACGAATGAGATGGTGCCGAATTCGGTTGCTATAGATGACGGGAGGGACTTGAAGTCATGACTGTATGACTTCTTGATTTTCCCGTTGGCGAGCAGCATCACGTCGGCATGATAGCCCTCTCCGTTATTTTCTTTTCTTGTTATCGTCGCAGTTATAGAAAAAATGCCATCCAGCATATAGTAGTCCAGGGAGTCGAGCGACAGGGGGTCGAGTTCTACGCTGACAGGCTGGTAGGTGTATACAAGTCTTTTCCTGATGTGACCGCCGAACCGATATTCCGTATAGAGTTTCAGTCGTTTAACGGCGTCATGGATGGTTACCGGCGATGCCAGAATTTCCACCTCGTTGTCGAAGCCGCTGGAATTGTTCATGATGCCGAAGTCTTCCATGTTGGGCAGGAACTGCTTCACGGGGCTGTTCATTTTCTTGTCCTCGTCCTTGACGAGCATTCTTGCCGTCACCTGGTAGGTGGGAGGTACCAAATTCAGATAGAAGCAGGCTGCACACAGGCAGATGACCAGAGAGATAAGGTACCAGTACCAGTTGAGTACCAGATGAGAAAACACCTTCTGGAAGCTAATCCTAGTACTTTTAGTTTCTTCACCCAGAAGACTTTTCAAGTCGTCAAGGTCTTCTAAATCGATTTTTACGTTGTCGGACATGAAACTGTTTTTAGATTATTATTGTATATTATTTTGCAAATTGTTTAAATCATTACCAAATAGGTCATCCATGGTGATTTCATTCTGTACCTTTTCAATACGCCTTTTCATCTCTTTTGAAAACACTCTTGACTGTCATCCAGATGATGCGCATGTCGAGCCACAGGCTCCAGTGCTGGATATACCAGATGTCGCGCTCCACACGTCCCTCCATCTGCCACAACTCCGATGTTTCGCCACGGAAGCCAGTCACTTGAGCCCAGCCCGTGATGCCGGGTTTGACGAGGTGACGTACCATGTACTTGTCAATCAGTTTGTCGTACTGCTCTGTATGTGCCAGCATGTGGGGACGGGGGCCCACGATGCTCATGTTGCCAATCAGGACGTTCCAGAACTGCGGCAGCTCGTCGATGTTGGTCTTGCGCATCAGATTGCCAAAGGGGAACTTGCGAGGGTCGTCCTTGGTGGCCTGCAGACGGTCGGCATCTCTGTTGACATGCATGGAGCGGAACTTGTAGCAATAAAAGTCGTGGCCGTTGAGTCCCGTTCGTAATTGACGAAAGAAAATTGGGCCGGGACTTTGCAGTTTTATGACTGAGGCGATGACAGGCATAAGCAGAGCGGTGGGAATGAGGCACAGGATAGACAAAACGATGTCGAACAGCCGTTTGAGGAGTCTGTTCAGGGGGTCTTCAAGCGGGCTGATATATGTTGTCATGACCCCGATGTCGTCGATGAGGATGGGCTGTAGGTGCAGCTTCTCTTCGGCGGTGGGCAGATAATAGAACATGACCATGTGGTGATTGCACACGCTGGCAGTCCGTTCTATCAGTTCACGCTCCAGTCGCGGCACACACAAGTAAACCTCATCGCCCAGATGCAGCTCTTTCGGCCGAGACAGCAGCTCTTCGAAGTCTTTGACGCTACCGTTGGTGGTCAGCCCCTCCAGGTCGCCGTAGATGTTGAGAACCTTATATCCAAACGAGGTGTTTTCGGTGAGTTTTCTATATAAATACACGAGCTCTTGGTTCGATCCGACTAGCGTTATGTAACGTGTGTTGTAGCCCGACTGACGTAGTTTCTTGACAATCCAACGCTCCACAAAACGCAGGAGGATGATGGAGACCAGGAGGACAAGCCCCAAGACAAGCATATACCATCCCAACCGGGCCATGAAATGAACGGCACGGAGCAGCAGATAGGAGAGCAGGGTCTGTGTGGCAGCGAACAATGTGCAGCGTTGAATAATGGAGTTGGCACCCACCACACGCATGTGAATGACAGGAGGAAACAGATATTGGGCAAAGATGAAGGCAAAAGTGTATATAAACCATAATGTCTGGACTGCTCCTCTGTCCCACACATCTGATGAGTCTTTGATGCCTACCACGATGTTGAGCAGAAAGCTCATTACAGCATAGTCTACCACTATGATAATGAGTTGAATCAGCCGGTTGGTGTGATTATTGTTCTTTAAACTTATCTCCATTGTACTTCTACAATTGATGATATTTATGTTTGTTGTGGGGTGTCTAATGGCTTTACATCCTGGATGGAAATCTCGGTGAAGACATAGTTGTTTTCGCCCATTTCCATCTTCATAGTTGGCTTGCACTCGGCTATATACCAGTTGTTTCTCAATTAGAGATTAGGAATTAGGAATTGTGAATATTATTCCACGGCAACGCCAGAGCCGTTATGCAATTTGCATGGCTCAAAAGTCTGAAAACAATTTTGCAAAGATACATTTTTTATGTGGAACAAGGAAGGGAAAAAACCATTTTTTATCCACTGTTTTGTGAAGGTTCGTTTTTTCTCCCTAATTACCAGTTTGTTAAATTGTGTTGTTTGCTGTTTTCTATTTTTCAACTTGCTTTGAATTAAAAACTTAAAAAATGAAAAAAGCTGCAAGATGAATACATCTTGCAGCAAAATTTGCAGTATTGCAGATCGCTTTTCCTGCACATTCGATTATCCGAACATCCGATTATCCGAACATCCGAACATCCGATTATCCGAACATCCGATTATCCGGACATCCGATTATCTGGACATCCGTTACGCTTTCAGCAGGAAATTGAGGTCGGCATCGAGGTGGAGTTCCTGGGTGTTTTCGATATTGGTCTTGAAGACTTTCATCTTGTTGGGCTTGCCGATGAGGGAGAGTTTGCCGTTTTCGAGAAGGAGGGCAGTGGCCTCGCGGATGGCGGCGACGGTAGCCTTGGGGTTGACCATGATATACTCTTTCAGACGGTCGTCGCGTGTCTCGCCACCATGCTTCGGGTCGAAGAAGTCGGTGTAGTGGGGGTTGATCTGGAATGGCACCAGACCCATGCAGTCGAACGAGGCGGGCATGACGATGGGCATGTCGTTGGTGGTGCAGAGGGTGGGACCCGCCACGTTGCTGCCGGCGCTCCATCCCATGTAGGGCATGCCGTCGAAGGCACGCTGGCGGATGGCCTGCATAAGGCCGGTACGCTGCAGCTCGCGAACGAGGTGGAAAGTGTTGCCACCGCCCACAGCCACACAGTCGGTGTCGTATACGGCATTGATGGGCAACGCCTTGTGATGGACAGAGGTGAGCTTCACGCCGAACTCTTTGTAGACGGCTGCCACTTTGGCCTCGTAGGCGTCATAGCTCTTGGTGAGTCCGCCTTGGGCGAGGGAGACGCCTGCGTAGGGGACGAACAGCACTCTCTTTACGTTATGACGATTGCAGAAGTCGGCAATCATCTCTTTGCACCAGCCGAGGTATGCCTCGCCGCGCATGGTGCTGTTGCTGATGAGAAGAAGGTTTCTTTTATCCATGTTATTTATTGTTGCAAGCAGTTGAATTGTTTTGTCGTTATGACGTTTTGTCGTTATTTCGTTATTTCGTTATAACGTTATTTCGAAAAGTCGTTATGACGTTATAACGTTATTTCGTTATTCCGATAATTCCAAAATCAAAGGTCCAGTGTTGCATACGTTGCGTTCTTTTCGATGAATTCGCGGCGTGGGGGGACATCGTCGCCCATGAGCATCGAGAAGGTGCGGTCGGCGCTAGCGGCGCTCGAGATGGTTATCTGGCGCAGCTGTCGGTTTTCGGGGTCCATGGTGGTCTCCCAGAGCTGCTCGGGGTTCATCTCGCCGAGACCTTTGTAGCGCTGAACGCTGACGCCGGCCTCTTTGCCGCCGCCGAGTTCCATGATGGCACGTTCGCGGTCGTCCTCGGTCCAGCAGTAGATGCTACGCTTGCGGGCTTTGACGGCATAGAGTGGGGGAGTGGCGAGGTAGACGTAGCCGTTCTCGATGAGCTCGGGCATGTAGCGGAAGAAGAAGGTGAGCATGAGGGTGTCGATGTGCGAGCCATCGACATCGGCATCGGTCATGATGATGATTTTGTGGTAGCGGAGTTTCTCGAGGTTGAGGGCCTTGCTGTCCTCTGCTGTGCCACGTTTCACGCCCAGGGCGGTGTAGATGTTGCGGATCTCTTCGCTGTCGAGGGCACGGTGTTCGAGGGCTTTCTCGACGTTGAGAATCTTACCGCGGAGAGGAAGGATGGCCTGGAAACGGCGGTCGCGGCCCTGCTTGGCCGATCCGCCTGCCGAGTCTCCCTCGACGAAGAAGATTTCGCACTCCGAGGGGTCTCCGTCTTGGCAGTCGGCCAGCTTGCCGGGCAGTCCGCCGGTGCTGAACACGGTGCCACGCTGCACCATCTCGCGTGCCTTGCGTGCCGCCATGCGGGCGCGGGCGGCAAGGATGACCTTGTCGACAATCATCTTGGCCTCGTTGGGATGCTCCTCGAGATAGTTCTCGAGCATCTCGCTGACGGCGTTGTCGACAGCACCACGCACCTCGGTGTTGCCAAGCTTGGTCTTGGTCTGACCCTCAAACTGCGGCTCGGCCACCTTGACGCTGATGACGGCGGTGAGACCTTCGCGGAAGTCGTCGCCGCTGATTTCGACCTTGGCTTTGGCGAGGATGCCCGACTTGTCGGCATAGTTCTTGAGCGTGCGTGTCAGGCCGCTGCGGAAACCGGTGAGGTGGGTGCCGCCCTCGTGGGTGTTGATATTGTTAACGTAGGAATGCAGGTTCTCGCTGAACGAAGAGTTGTACTGCATGGCAATCTCGATGGGGATGCCCTGGCGCTCGCCTTCGATGTAGATGCAGTCGGGCATCAGGCTTTCGCGGTTCTCGTCGAGGTATTTGATGAAGTCGCGCAGGCCGTTTTCGGAGTAGAAGCGTTGCTTCATGCTCTCGCCTTTCTCGTCGCGGTTGCGGCGGTCCTCGAGGTTGAGTTCTATCCCTTTGTTGAGGTAGGCCAGCTCGCGGAGACGGTTTTCGAGGGTGGGGTAGTCATACTCGGAGACGGTGAAGATCTCGGGGTCGGGGTGGAAATGGATGCGTGTGCCCCGTTTCTCGGTCTCGCCCACAACCTTGACGGGGTAGAGTGGTAGTCCGCGGCTGTATTCCTGGCGGTAGACCTTGCCGTCGCGGTACACCTCGGCGGTCATGTGGTCGCTGAGGGCATTGACGCAGCTGACGCCTACGCCGTGCAAGCCGCCCGACACCTTGTAGCTGCCCTTGTCGAACTTGCCACCGGCATGGAGGACGGTCATGACTACCTCGAGGGCGGAGCGTTTCTCTTTCTCGTGCATGTCCACGGGTATGCCGCGGCCATTGTCTTCGACGCTTATGGAGTTGTCCTCTTCTATGGTGACGTTGATTTTCGAACAATAGCCGGCGAGGGCTTCGTCTATCGAGTTGTCGACCACTTCGTAGACCAGGTGGTGCATACCGCGGAAGTTTACGTCGCCGATGTACATGGCGGGACGCATTCTTACGGCTTCCAGACCTTCGAGGACTGTAATGTTATTAGCACTGTAATTGCCTTGTTTCGTGTTGTTTATCTCTTCACTCATTGTGTGTTGAACCTTGTAGTTTTAATTTGCAAAAGTAGTATTTTATTTTGTTTTTTGAACGTATCGGGCATAAAAGAGTTTTCAACAATGTGTTCATAGCCTTTGGCCTTATCCCCCAATCCGAAAATCCGTCCCATCCGTCCCTCCGAAAATCCGTCCCTCCGAAAATCCGTCAATCCGTCCCCTCCGAAAATCCGTCAATCCATCAATCCGAAAATCCATATTAAAAAAATTTTGTACATTTGCAAAAGTTTCTTTTGGGATTATTATGCAGAGAAAAATCTTCATATTGTTGATTATGTGTTTCTTCTGTGCCTTTGGCTATACACAGGAGTTTCGCTGTTCTGTGAATATAAACTACCAGAAACTGCAGTCAACGACCCAGCAATACGAGACTGGAGACATAAAAATATTTGAGAACATGAAACGTGCCATCGAGGATTTCATCAATGCCCGTCATTGGACAAACCTCGAGCTCGAACAGAACGAGCGTCTCGACTGTTCCCTCAACATCATTCTCTCCCAGCGTTCGTCGGCAACCGACTTTACAGGGCAGATTTCCATCCAGTTGCGCCGTCCAGTGTTCAATTCCAACTATACTTCCGGCCTGTTCAACTACATCGAAGGCAACAACGACTTTACGTTCTCATTCAATGAAAGTCAGCCTCTTGAGTTCGACCCCAACTCTTTCTACGATAACCTTTCGTCGACTTTGGGCTTCTACTGCTACATCATGCTGGGAATGTATTTCGACTCGTTCGGACCCAACGGAGGGGAACCTTTCTTCGAAATGGCTCGCACCATTGCGCAGACAGCAAGCACGTCGGGCAACAAGGGCTGGAAGGCCAGCGACAGCCAGAAGTCGCGCTATTGGTTCATGGAGAACCACACCAACTCGGCTTACGAGGCGTTGCATAGCGTTTACTACTACTACTATCGGCTGGGACTTGATATGATGACCAAGGACCAACCCATTGCACGACAGAATATTATTCAGTCGCTGAAGTATTTGCAACAGGTACACAAGAAACGCTCAAACCTGTTGTCGGTGACACAGTTCATCGATGTCAACATGGCAGAGATAGTCTCTATCTTTACGCCCGCCCCTGCCGACGAACAGAAGATTGTGCATACCATTATAAAAGAACTAAGCCCCATAAACGTAGCTAAACTGAAAGACTGGAACGTAAAGTGAATGCTTGAATGTGTAAATGTTTGAATGTTTGAGTGGCTGACGCATCAAACACTCAAACACTCAAGCACTCAAACACTCAAGCACTCAAACACTCAAGCAATCAAACACTCAAGCAATCAAACATTCAAACAATAATATCATGACTCAAATACCAATCCAAAAAGAGGTAATCGACAAGATTGCCGCCGAAAACAAGATAAAGAATCCCGGAAAGGCCAGCATCCGCGAGATGCGCAAAATGATTCAGGACGTTGAAAAAGAGACAGGTGTCCGCTTCGTCAAGATGGAGATGGGTATCCCTGGTTTGCCTGCTCCCCAGGTGGGTGTCAACGCCCAGATTGAGGCCCTCAAGAGCGGTGTCGCAAGCATCTATCCCGAAATCTACGGTACTGCCGACTTCAAACGCGAGGCCGCTCGTTTCGTGAAAAACTTCCTCGACATCGACGTCACCCCCGATTGCTGCGTGCCTACCGTCGGCTCGATGCAGGCCGGCTTCGCCAGCTTCCTGACGCTGACCCGCTACGATGCCAAGAAAACCAAGGTGCTCTTCATCGACCCTGGCTTCCCTGTGCAGAAACAGCAGTGCCGTGTTCTGGGCATTCCGATGAAAGCCTTCGACGTCTACGAGTACCGTGGCGACAAGCTGCGCGACAAGCTCGAAGAGGAACTGAAGGACGGTGATGTGGCATGCATGATTTTCAGCAGCCCCAACAATCCCGCATGGTTCTGCTTCACCGAGCATGAGCTCAAGATTATCGGTGAGATGTCCCAAAAATATGGCGTCGTCGTGATGGAAGACTCTGCCTATTTCCTCATGGACTTCCGCAAGGACTACAGCGTCCCTGGCAAGGCACCCTTCCAGCCCACGGTTGCCAAGTACACCGACCTCTATGTCATCATGATTTCCGGCTCCAAGTCGTTCAGCTATGCCGGCGAGCGTATTGCCATGATGGTCTGCTCACCCAAGCTGTTCAATATGGAATGCCCCGACCTGTCGCGTTTCTACAGCCAGACCCAGCTCGGCCGCGCCCTCATCTTCGGCACACTCTACTGCCTCTCCAGCGGCACAGCCCACAGCGTGCAGTATGCAATGGCTGCCATGCTCAAAGGTGCCAACGACGGCACTTTCAACTTCGTCAAGGATATCAAGGAGTATGGCGAGAAGGCCGGCATCATGAAGAAGTTGTTCACCGACAACGGCTTCTATATCGTTTACGACAAGGATATGGGCGAGGACATCGGCGACGGCTTCTATTTCACCTTCTGCTATCCTGGCTACAAAGGCGTCGAGCTTCTCAACGAGCTTATCCGCTACGGCATCAGCGCCATCGCCCTCGACATCACCGGCAGCCTCAAGCAAGGCATCCGCGCCTGCGTCGCCCTCGTCCAGCGTGACCAGTTCCCCGACCTCAAGGAGCGTCTGGAGAAATTCCACGCCGACCACCCCGTGAAGTAAAATCCGATAATCCGGAAATCCGATAATCCGATAATCCGAAAATCCGGCTTCATAATATATTTCTGAAAAAGGTTATAATGCGTTCTCGCGCATTATAACCTTTTCTCTTCTATAATTGGAGCATCCATTTCCAGCAAGGCACAATGCGGTTGGACTTGCAGATTTGCTTGCTTACTTGGTAAGGCTTTTGTTTTTTGACGTGTTTTTGGTTCTGCCGTTATTCGAGGTGTTCGATTTGTTGTTGCCGGTACTGGTACCTGTGTTGCTTTGGGTGCTGGTGCCAGTGCCGGTTTTCTTCTCCACCTTTATGTAGTTGGGCATAGGAACCACGTACGAGCCGACGTTGAGCGAGGGCTTGATGCGAAGACCCACCTTCGAGGAAGTGCCGTCATTCTTGAAACTGCTTACGAAGTTCTTCAGCGAGTTGATGCCGTCCTTGCTGAACATGCTGTAGAGGTCGGTGCCGACACCAAGGGGTACAGTGGTGGTGGTCTTTTGTGTTATCGTGTAGCTGTTGGGACTTTTGCCCTGGGCAAACTGCGCGTTGTCGATGTCCAAAATCCAATCCATGGCTGTGAGGGCAGCTTTGTGTTCGGTGGGATTCTTGATGTCGATATTGACATTCATGTTCATTGGCACCTGTTTCGTGACAAGAGCCGATGTGAGTTTCACCACGTCGCTGGCAGTGATGTTGCCGTTGGTCAGGCTTTTGACATTAACACCTGCGATTTGGAGGTCGCTTACGTTCTTAAGACTGTACTCGCAGTTGACGAGGTTGGCCAGACTGGCGGCCTGTGTCAGTGTGTTGGTGATGATGTCGCAAGCCACTAATGATGAACACAAAGCGGCGATGGCAAAGAAGGGTATTATTCTTTTTTTCATGATGTTGTGTGTTTGATTGATTACCTATTGAAGTTGCAAAGTTACATAATTTTTCCGAATATGTTGATATGTCAATTCAAAATTCAAAATTCAAATTTCAATCAAATCCAATCAACCCATTTTTTTTTGTTATCTTTGTTTTTTCTAATATTTGTTAGCTATGAACGTTATCGCTTCAAAAACAGACAATTTACTCAAAGTTGTTATTGTTGACCTGTTGCTAATATCTGCAATTTGCCTTATTCCTGCAACATCTCATGTGCTTGCTTTCCCTCTTTACAAGCTGAATCCGATGCTCCTTGCCCTGTTTGCCGGCATGGCGTTGGTTGGCGACAGGCGCAATGCGTTTCTGCTGGCTGTAATGCTGCCTTTAGCCTCGATGCTTGCTACGGGTATTCCGTTAGCGGCTAACGCGGTGTGCATGGTTCCTGAACTGGCTGCTGTGGTTGCACTCATGCTGCTTTTCGAGCGTCGGTTGCCGCTTTTTGTGGCTGCTGTCGCGTCGGCTCTCGCCGGCAAGGTGGTGTTCTACCTGTTGCGTGCTTTGCTATTTGCTCCGGCAACGCTTTTCGGCACCAGCCTGTTGCTCCAGTTTGTTGCCATTCTGGCTTCCGCTCTTCTTTATGTAGCCATTAGAAGGGCGAATGTGAAATAATGTAGAATGTAAAATGTGCTGCTCCTATCACTCTCTCTTCCCAATTCCCAACTCCTCATTCCTAATTCCTAACTCCTAATTAAATGAAAAATATAGCAATAGTCTTGGCTGGAGGCACTGGCAGCCGTATGGGTTCGCCCGTACCCAAGCAGTTTATGCCCTTGTCGGGACGTGCTGTCATCGAGTACAGCATCGACACTTTTAACGACCATCCATCTATCAACGAGGTGGCTGTGGTTGTACATCCTGACTGGCGTATGAGGATGGAGGAGTTGGCGGCACAACGTGGATGGTCTAGGTTGAAGAAGATAATTGACGGTGGCAGCGAACGTTATATGTCGAGCCTGAATGCCATCATGGCTTATATCGATGAGCCCGACGACACCAACCTGCTGCTCCACGATGCGGCACGTCCATGGGTGAGCAACGAAATTGTCGACCGCGTCATATCGGCTTTGCAGCATCACGAAGCTGTTGGTGTAGCGGTGCCAAGCACCGACACTGTGTGGGAGGTGCATCCCGATTTTGCCGAGCGTCAGGTGGGACGTTTTGTGGCCCGTATACCAGAACGCAGGTTAATGTGGATGGCTCAGACCCCACAGGCTTTTCGTCTGCCATTGATACGCGATGCCTACCAACGGGCTTTACAAGACCCACAGTTTCAGGCTACCGACGATTGCGGTGTTGTTCGCAAGTATATGCCTGGCACAAAGATTTGTGTGGTGGAAGGCTCAAACGAAAACCGCAAGATTACATTTGCCGAGGACCTGAACATTCTCGGATGAATGGATAAACGGATGAATGGATAAACGATGAATGGAAAAACGGATGAATGGATGTTCGAAAATCCAAATATCCAATAATCCAAAAATCCAAATCTCCGAAAATCCGAAAATCCAAATCTCCGAAAATCCGAAAATCCAAATCTCCGAAAATCCACACATATATGACTATAGGATATACAACAGGTGTCTACGACCTCTTCCATATCGGGCACCTCAATCTGTTGAAGAATGCCAAAGGCATGTGCGACAAGCTGATAGTGGGTGTCACTGTCGATGAGCTGGTGGCCTACAAGGGCAAGAAAGCCCTCATACCATTTGAGGATCGCATCGAGGTTGTTCGCAGTTGCAGATATGTCGATGCTGCTGTGCCTCAATATGATATGGATAAGCTATCCGCCTGTAAGAAACTTGGTGCATCGTTCCTGTTTGTTGGCGACGACTGGTATGGCACCGAGAAATGGCGCAAATATGAAGAGGAATTTGCCAAGGAAGGCATAAAGATTGTCTACTTTCCTTACACCCAAGGTGTCTCCTCTACCCAGATACGCCGCACACTTGATACCGTCAGAATTGATAATTTAGAAGATGTCAAATAGTTATGTCCAAAATCGTCGATAAGGATTATTGTATGAGCAGCTGGCTCATGTACCGCACTGTGATTGACAGGGACAGGTGCTTCGCCGACGGCATTAAAGACTACCACCTCTTCCCGCCGCAGGACCGTTGCCCGGTCTCCAACAGCGTCGAGCTTGAAGCAGCACTGCGGAAGGAGATGTCGGCAGCCACAGCCGGAGGCCGCACAGCCCTGGCCCTGAGTGGCGGCATCGACTCCGCCATCCTGGCCAAGATGATGCCTCGTGGCAGTGTGGCCTACACATTCAGATGTGTGGTTCCCGGCATAGAGGTCGTCGACGAGTCGGCACAGGCAGCACGCTATGCCGAGGAGTGCGGCTTGGAACACCGCATCGTCGAGGTCTACTGGGATGATATGGAACGACTCGCACCGGTGCTGATGCACCACAAGGGCTCTCCATGTCATTCAATCGAGATTCAAATCTGCAAGGCTTCGCAGATGGCTCTCGAGGACGGATTCGACGAGATTGTATTTGGCGAGAGCGCCGATATAGTGTATGGAGGCATGAGCGGTCTGTTGTCACGAGACTGGACCTTCGGCGAGTTCGTCGACCGCTACTCTTATGTGCTGCCTTACAAGGTGTTGAAACACCCCCAGCTGATTACCGCCCCATACGCCAAATGGACCAAGGAAGGCTACACCGACGCACATGCGTTCCTCAACGACACTATGTATGAGGAGGCTATCAATTCATATAGCGATGCCTGCACGACCGCGGGAATCAAGCTTCACATGCCTTATTCGAAGACGGTGATGGGTGTCCCGCTGGATTATGCGAGGGTGCGAAAAGGGGAGAATAAATACCTTGTGCGTGAGATTTTTGAACGACTATACCCTGGGTGGGAGATGCCGGTGAAGATACCTATGCCGCGTCCGTTGAATGAATGGATGATGGGGTGGGAGGGGCCACGGAGAGCGGAGTTCTGGCCTCATTGCACCGATGGCATGACTGGCGACCAGAAGTGGTATGTATATGTGTTGGAACGTTTTTTAAACATGATTGACAATGGAGACTACAATAAATAGGAAGGCTGTGGCTATAGCTACAGCGGATAGTTATCGTCCAATGAAGGTGAACCATGCCTTGGATTTGATATTTCGTTCATTGGGTATGAATCCAGAAAACCCATTCGAGGGTTATATTGAACCAGGGATGAGGGTGTTTATCAAGCCCAATTGGGTTGCTTCACGTTGGCGTAAATCATGTGACCATACTGACAGCCTCTATTGTGTCATTACTCACCCAGCCGTTATTGAAGCAGTGGCAGACCGTGTTGCGCAAGCGCTTAGAGGTAAAGGTGAGATTATTATTGCGGATAATCCATCCATAGATGCAGATTTCGAAGAACTAATGGAGTTCACTGGTATCAGGCGTCTCGAAGGGAAATATGATGTCCCTTGTCATATATATGACCTTAGGCCGTTAGTATGCAAGGATCTCAAAGACTATGGAAAGAAAGACAAGATGGCACATCAGCCTGGTGATCCCAATGGTGAAGTAGAATTGAATCTAGGAAAGAATAGTCTGCTTTATGGTGTGGACTCGTCATTGTTTAGAGGAGTTTTTGATGAGCGAGAAGAGACGGTTGCTGCACATACTGGAGACACACAATTGTATACTATGTCAAAGAGTTTATATGACTCTGATGTATATATATCTATTCCTAAATTAAAAACCCATCAAAAAGTTGGAGCAACACTGAATTTGAAAGGTCAGGTGGGTGCAATGACCAGAAAAAACCAATTGGTGCATTGGCGTATTGGAAGTCCAGAGACAGGAGGTGATGAATATCCCGACCGTGCGAGTTGGGAGCGCGCGCAACATGCAGCCGTAACCCATCGGGGTGCACATCCTGGCAATGATACCATTTGGCGTATGGTGGTAGATTTGTATAAGAGCCTGCTCACAAAAGAAAGGAAGTACTTCACGATAATTGACGGTATTATGGCCGGAGAGGGGCAGGGTCCATTCTGCCCTACGTCTAAGCATGCTAATGTGCTGCTTGGTGCTTTTGACTTTCTTCTTGCCGACATTGCCGCTGTGCGTTACATGGGCCTTAATCCAGAGAAGATAAAATACCTTGAATATTTTATCAACCAGATGGTAAGTGATTATAGAGATAATCCCGTGTTTATCAACGGGGAATATCAAGACCAATACTTTACACGTAATACGCGATATGCTGATTTTGAGGTTCCGTTTGCCTGGCGAAATATCAAATATTAAGAATGAAGAACGCTGACCAGTCTTTTGAATATAAGTTGAGGCTTATGTTGGCTCACCGCGATATATTGCGGAGCAAGATACCGTTTATTACAAAGCGATACATTCAGAGCTTCAGAAAGTCTCAGTTATCAGCTGCACGGAGGTTGCGTGATAAAGATTGCATTGATGTTGCTTTCTTTTTAACAATACCTGGTATGTGGAAGGCAGACTATCTTTTTGAAGTTATGCGGAAATCTCCACATTACCATCCTTACGTGGTTATTTATCCTTATTCTCAATATAAGGGTTTCAGTAAAGAGGAGGTTGAGGATACAATAAAACGCACAGAGATATTTGTCAAAAGCCGTGGTTTTGAGTATATCATACCTTATGATGCCGACCATCATTGTTGGATTGACATAAAGAAAAGACTAAACCCAGATATTGTTTTCTTCTCGTCACCGTATAAAGACCACCTGCCACAATATTTCATCTATCATTTTCGCGACAAGCTGACGTGTTACATACCCTATGGTTTTACCAACTTTAGTTTCATGTATGAGGCTAACTACAACCTGTTGTTCCATAATCTTGTTGGATGCTATTTCCTCGAATCAGAAATTCATCAAGGGTTGTATGCCGCGCATTCGCGTTGTCACGGAGTTAACGGCGTTGTTACGGGTTATCCGGGCGTAGAGGTATTTCTCCACGATGACTATAGACCTCGTGACACGTGGAAACCACAATCTTCGGCCAAGAAACGCGTTATATGGGCTCCTCACCATTCCATTGAAGAGGGGTTTGCCCTTTCTTCATTTCTACTCATTTGCGAGGATATGTTACGTCTCGCTGACAAATATGCCGACACTATACAATTTGTTTTCAAACCACACCAACTACTCAAATTCAAACTTCAGCAGATATGGGGAGCACAAAAGGTTGAAGAATACTACTCTGCTTGGGCTCATAAAGAAAATACACAAATTGAAGAGTCGTCCTATGTAGACTTATTTCTTACCTCCGATGCGATGATTCATGATTCCGGCTCATTTACTACCGATTATATTTTCACAAGGAAGCCTGTACTCTTCACCGTACGTAGCGAAGAAGTCCGGTCTCGTTACTCTCCGTTTGGGGAAAAGATGTTCGATGCACATTACCATGCCCATAATGTCGACGACATAGACCATTTCCTTGAAGATGTTGTGTTGGCAGGGAATGACCCGATGGCACCTGTTCGCCAGTTGGTTTACGAAAAATATCTCCAGCCCATCGACGGCATGATGCCGTCGGAAAGGATTATCTATGAAATAGAAAAGATGATAAACAGCTAATTATGATAAAAGTATCCGTTATTTTGCCGGTATACGGTGTGGCCGATTATATCGAGGCCTGCACTCGCTCGCTGCTGGCGCAGACGCTGGACGATGTCGAGTTCCTTTTTGTCGACGACCACGGGCCCGACGACAGTATAGCCATCCTCCAACGCACTATTGAGGGGCATCCCCGTGCCGCTCAGTTCAGAGTGCTTACTCCGGAGCACAACCTTGGTGCCGGAATGGCCCGCAATTTCGGCATCCCTGAGGCTCAGGGTGAGTACATCTCCTTCATCGATCCCGACGACACTGTCGAGCCCGATATGCTCGAGGCTCTTTATAACAAAGCCAAAAGTCTTGACGCAGACATTTGCTGCTGCTACATGCAGAAGTGCTATCCCGACGGCAGCACTGGCGAGAACATGATGAATCCCAAGGTGGCGGAGGGAAAGCTGACCCACGAGAGCCGTGCCTATATCCTTACGCATTATGTGTCGCTTTTCGCCTCGATGATATACCGTCGCGAAATGGTACTTAAAAACGATATTCGCTTCCCCGAGGACCGTGCAGCCGATGACAGTTTCTTTGTCTCATGTGTATGGATGAAAGCTGCCAGTGTCGCATACGTCGACAAGCCTTTCTACCACTATCTCATCCGCCCAGGCTCTGTGACAACCACTATGCAGAGCGACAAGTACCGCAAGCGCCTGGCCGTTTTCGGCAAGTTGATGACCTACGCCAAGGAGCATGGAGCCTACGATGAATTCAAGGCTGAGCTGGATTATATGTACCTCAAGAAAGGTTATCTCTCGTCGGTAGCCAACCATGTGAGAAACAGCAAGAAACCATCTAAGGCCGCATTCGATGAAATCTATGCCGAACTGCTGAAACAGGTGCCCGACTATAAGGCAAACAAGTATTACCGTGGAAATAAGGTGATGCAGATACTCGTCTGGCTTTTGACGCATTGTCCGTCGCTTGCTTCCGTCGCCTTGCGTTGGTATATCAAGAAAAATAATATTATTAGTTAAGAGGAGTTAAGAGGAGTTAAGGGACATTACATAAATATTTCAACATATCAACATCTCAACATGGATCTTATCATTGGTGCCGGTATCTCCGGATTGAGTTATGTTGCTGCCTCTGGCGGCGACTATCAGATTGTCGAAGCCGAAAACCAGATTGGCGGCTATTGCAAGACTATCTACAAGGATGGCTTCGTTTGGGACTATTCCGGCCATTTCTTCCATTTCCAACATCCCGAGCTCCGCGACTATGTGATGGAGCGCATCCGTCCTGATGAGATTCTGAAGGTGGAGAAACATACCCAGATACTTTATAAGGATCGTCATGTGGATTTCCCTTTCCAGATGAATATCCATCAGCTTGAACAGGAAGAGTTTATCGACTGCTTATACGACCTGTTTACGATTCCTGAAGGTATGCCGTCGGGTACTTTCAAGGAGATGCTCTATGCCAAGTTTGGACGCGGGATTGCCGAAAAGTTCCTCATACCCTACAACAGCAAACTGTACGCCACCGACCTCGACCGTCTTGATGTCGACGCTATGGGGCGCTTCTTCCCCTACGCTGACAAGGAGCAGATTGTCCGCAACTTCCGTCATCCCGAAGGCAAGAGCTACAACGCCACGTTCCTCTATCCTAAGGAGGGCTGCATACGCATTGTCAACTCTGTGGCTTCGCATGTCGATGTAGGACGCATTTCGTTGGGCGAGAAGCTTGTAGCTATCAATACCGACAGCCATACTGCCGTTACCGACAAACGCACGATACATTACGACCGGCTGGTGTCGACCATGCCGCTTCCCCGCTTGCTCGACCTCTGCGGCATAGCCTACGACGATGATGTCTACACATGGAACAAGGTGCTGGTTTTCAACCTCGGTTTCGATGCCAAAGGCCTCGAGAAACGTAATTGCTGGCTCTATATACCTGAGAGCAGATATCTGTTCTATAGGGTCGGATTCTACGACAATATCATCGGGCAGGACCGTATGTCGCTCTATGTAGAGATAGGTTTCGGCAAAAACCAGCCTGTCGGTGATGTCGACGCACTCTTGCAACGGACGCTTGACGACCTTAGGGTTGCGGGCATCGTGACCGACCAGAAGCTCGTCGCCGAGCATCATGTACTTATGGATCCCGCCTACGTGCATATCACCAGCCGCTCCGAGGACGACAAAAAAGAAAAGATGTCCCTCCTTTCGCAGAAGGACATCTATTCCATCGGTCGCTATGGTGCTTGGAAATACTGTTCGCTCGAGGACAACATGCACGACGCCTTCGTCCTGGCATCTCAGCTAAAGTGAAGCGTAGAGGCCGTTGGCAGTAAACTCTATGCTCTTTTCTTCCTGTACACCAGCACTATGGCGCCAGCCATGGCCAGAAGGGTTACGATGGAGAGTATCAAGTTGATTCTGTCGAGCTTGTGGAGCCAGGGGGCTTCGTTGCGGAACTCTATGACGTGGTTGCCGGCAGGGATAATCATGGCGCGGAGCATGTAGTTGGCACGGATGTATTCGGCAGGTTTGCCGTCGATGTAGGCAAACCAGTCGGGCTCGTAGTGTATCTCGCTGAAGACGGCAAGCTGGTCGCTGCTGCTATTGGACACATATTTGCGATAGTCGGCAGAATGTACTTTCTGCGGCTCGAGGGCGATGGTGGCAGAACTGTCGAGAGCGAATCTTCTGTTTGCGATTTTATATTTGGTGGTGTCGACAACAGCTGTGGTTGCGGGGTTGAAGGTGTTCAATGCCATGATTTCCTCGTTGGCGTTGCCGACGCTCTTAACCTCACGCACAAACCAGCAGGAGCCAAGGGCTTGCGGATTACGCTGCACATTGCCATCATTGGTCACTATGTAGCGCGTGTTGAGCATGTTGAGGACGTTGGGATTCATGTGACTGCTAATATAGAAGTCGATGAGGTTCTGATAACGGCTAAGCTTGGCTGCGCTGTAGCCTCCTATCTGGTTGTGGAATGCGCTGGGCTCTGAGTCGTTGAATGTGTTGGCGGCAAAGTTGAGGACACGGTAGTCGATGTCGCCATTGGCTGCTGCCTGCTGGTCAATCTCGAAATCGTAGGGCTTGCGACGCAGTGCCACACTGCTCTCCTCGACGAAGTTGTCGTTGTTGAGGTAGCGGCGGTCAACGCCCCAGAGGTCGACAACAACAAGGAGTCCCACAATAGCCATGGTGACGGCAGCGTTTTTAATCTTGCGGTTGACATAGAGCCAGATGGCGGCGGCGGCAAGCACGATGAAGATTATGGAGCGCAGCGAGTCGGCCTTGAGGAGGTCGGCACGGTCGGCGGCGGCGGCATCAGCCAGACCCTGTGGCAACTGTCCGTCGGAGGGGCCGGCGAAGCTGAATTTGGAAGAGGCTGCCAGCACGACGACGATAAAGGCTACAAGGGTACCAGCGACGACGTAGAGGCTTATATTGATGTTGCGACGGGTTTTGTCGCTGTCATCAGCAGTGAATATATGCTTGAGAGTCAGGGCTGCCATTATGGCCATACAGAGGTTGGCCAGAACGAGACTCATACTGGGCGTGCGGAATTTGTTGTAGAGTGGCAGGTGGTTGAAAATCCATTCGTTGAGCGGCATGAAGTTGCGGCCCCACGAGAGGAGTATGGCGACGATGGTGGCGATGAGTATCCACCAGCGGTCGGGGCCTTTCACGATGGCAAGTCCGAGGAGGAAGAGCATTATGACGATGGCACCAAAATAGACGGGGCCGCTGGTGAAAGGCTGTGTGCCCCAATAGAGTGGTGCTGCGCTGCCCCACGGGTACTGGTACTGGGGATAGGTGGAGCGGAATGCCTTGTAGAAGTGCGATTTGTCGATGTCGATATGTTCGCCGCTGCCGCCACCGAAGGCGCCAGGGACGAGAATGGTGTAGGTCTCGCCCACGCCATAACTCCATGAGAAGGCATAATCGATGTCGAGACCTGTGGCGGTGTTCTGTGACTGCTGTACCTCAGTGGCTCCGTAGAGGTCGGAGGGTGTCACAGTCAGCTCATTGCCGCCACGCATCGTGTAGCGCGCGTATTCCTCGTTGACGAGGAGAAGCCTGATGTTGCAGCCGAAAGCCAGGGCGGCGCAGAGGATGAGGATGCCTGTGGAAAGGGCAAAGGAGGGGAAGCGTTTCTTGATGATGGCATAGACAAGATAGACAATTCCCATGAAGATGCAAGCGATTGCAGTATAGAATGTTATCTGTATGTGGTTAAAGCTTATCTGGAGGATGAGAGCGAGGGCAAAGAGCAGTGCGCCCCACAGGGTGCGGATGTTGCGTGTCCGCTTGTCGAGGTCGGGGTCGATGGCGGTGCGGAAGATGAGGAACATTCCGGCAAGGATGGGTGCCATCATGCCCATGGCCCAGGCTTTGGTGATATGCCCTGCCTCTATAATAATAATGTTATATGAGGCGAGACCAAAGGAGACTGCCCCGATAAGGGCAAGCCACGGCGAGACGCCGAAAGCCAGCATGGCCACGTAGAATGCAATGAGGTAGAGGAAGATGACTCCTATGTTGCGTTCAAGACCTACGTGACGCATGATGACGGCGCTCCTGAGAGGTTGGAATACCGATTTGGGTGCTTCTGAAGTAATCTGATAGCCAGGCATTCCGCTGAACATCGACTCGTTCCAGTTGGGTATCTTGCCAGTGCGCTCTTTTTCCATGCGTTGGGTGTAGGACATGGCCTCACTCTTTTGGATATCACCTTGGCGGATGATTTTGCCGCCGAGGGCAGGGGAGAGGTATATGCAGGCGACAAGGAACATGACAACTACGATGAGGGCATGGATCCAGATGTTTTTTTTCATGGCGAAATGTGAATTGTGAATTGTGAATAGTGAATTGTAAATTGTGATAAAGGGTTGTTTCTTAGGCTATTTATGAGATGTCGTACGAAAAATAATGTACTCTCTAAAAATGCAAAGTTACACTAAATATTTTGTTTCTCCCTTTTTTTTGTAAATTTGCAAATTGTTTTGTTGACTTCAAAGCGATTTAATAAACAGAGTGTCAGATTTATAAACAATATCCAACCATCCGATCATCCGAAAATCCGATCATCCGAAAATCCGATCATCCGAAAATCCGATCATCCGAAAATCCAAAAATCCAACTATGCACAACGCTCTTGACAAGCTCATCGTTATTGGCGACCGCGTGCTTATTCAGCAGGGGACTGCATCGCAACGCACAAAAAGTGGCCTTTATCTTCCTGCCGGCTATCAGGAAAAAGAGGATATCCAGTCGGGCTACATACTCAAATGTGGACCGGGGTATGCGTTGCCCAGTATGGAAAGCGACGAGCCCTGGAACCCCAAGGACAAGGAACCCAAGTATTTGCCATTGCAGGTCAAGCCAGGCGACCTTGCTCTCTTCATGCAGAAGAGTGCCGTCGAGATAAAGTACAACGGCGAGAAATACTACATTGTCCCTCAAAGTGCCATCCTCCTCGTCGAACGCGACGAGTTTTAGATAGGGATTTTCGGATGATAGGATATTCGGATTGACGGATATCCAAAACTCCGAAAATCCAAAACTCCGAAAATCTGAAAATCCAAAAATCCGAAAATCCAGAATATGACTTCAAACGAAATACGCTCACAGTTTTTAAATTATTTTCAGAGCAAGGGACACCACGTGGTCCCTTCAGCTCCCATGGTGGTCAAAAACGACCCTACCCTTATGTTCACCAATGCAGGCATGAACCAGTTCAAGGACATCTTCCTTGGCAACAGTCCAGCCCAATATTCACGTGTCTGCGACTCGCAGAAGTGTCTGCGTGTCAGTGGCAAGCACAACGACCTCGAAGAGGTGGGGCATGATACCTACCACCACACGATGTTCGAGATGCTCGGCAACTGGTCGTTTGGCGACTACTTCAAAAAAGAAGCTATCGCATTCGGCTGGGAGTTCCTCACCGAGGTGATGAAGATTGACAAGAAGAACCTCTATGTCACCGTTTTTGGTGGCGACGAGAAGGAGGGCCTTGCCATGGACACCGAAGCCTACGATTTTTGGAAAGAGCATATCGATGAGGATAGAATACTGAAGGGGTCGAAGAAAGACAACTTCTGGGAGATGGGCGACCAGGGTCCTTGCGGACCTTGCAGCGAAATCCACATCGACCTCCGCGACGATGCGGAAAAAGCCAAGGTGCCTGGCAAGGAGCTTGTGAACAAGGACAACCCCCTGGTCATCGAGATTTGGAACCTTGTCTTCATGCAGTATAACCGCTTGGCTAACGGTACTCTCGAGCCACTGAAAGCTAAACATATAGACACCGGAATGGGTTTCGAGCGTCTTTGCATGGTGATGCAGGGCAAGAAGTCGAACTACGATACCGATGTCTTCCAGCCTCTCCTTCAGGACATTGCCAAGAAGGCAGGACTGGTGTACGGCCAGGACGAGGAGGCCGACATAGCCATGCGCGTATGTGCCGACCACCTGCGTGCCGTCTCCTTCTCCATAGCCGACGGTCAGCTGCCATCCAATGCAAAGGCTGGCTACGTGATACGTCGCATCTTGCGCCGTGCTGTCCGATATGGATACACTTTCCTTGGATTTAAAGAACCGTTCCTCAATAGGTTGGTTCCCACCCTTGTGTCCCAGATGGGCGACCATTTCCCTGAGCTAAAGAAACAGCAGGACCTTATAACCCGCATCATCCTCGAGGAGGAACAGGCCTTCCTCAAGACCCTCACCGGCGGCATCAAACGCTTCGAGGACTATATCGCCAAGGCTCTTGAATGTGAGACTACCTGCGAGGCTTGCGAGCAGAAGGTGAAGGTTGACAAGGTCATCGACGGTGCTTTTGCCTTCGAGCTTTTCGACACCTACGGTTTCCCCATCGACCTCACGCAACTCATGGCTGCCGAGAAGGGATGGACTGTCGACATGGATGGTTTTGCCAAGGGCCTTGCCGAGCAGAAAGACCGCTCGCGTGCCGCCGCCAAGACCGAGAGCGACGACTGGGTGGAGCTGGTGCCTGATGCCGAGGAGCAGTTTGTGGGCTACGACGAACTGGCATGCGAGGTCAAGATTCTCCGCTATCGCCATGTCCGCACCAAAGACCGCGAGTTCTACCAGTTGGTGTTCGACCGCACCCCCTTCTATGGCGAGGGCGGTGGTCAGGTTGGCGACCAGGGCACTATAGGCGCCGGCGAAGAGGTGATACCCATCGTCGACACCAAGAAGGAAAACAACCTCATTGTCCATATTGTCACCAAGTTGCCCTCCGATTTGACGGCAACCTTCAAGGCCGAGGTCGACAAGTGCCGCCGTTTCGCCATCCAGTGCAACCACTCGGCCACACACCTGCTGCATAAGGCTTTGCGTAACGTGCTTGGCACTCATGTCGAGCAGAAAGGTTCCAGCGTCGACGACCAGCGTCTGCGTTTCGACTTCTCGCATTTTGCCAAGCTCACCAAAGAGGAAATCCGTGAGGTCGAGAAACAGGTCAACATCGATATATGGCACGCCATATCCCTCGAAGAGCATCGGCAGATGCCCATAGACGAGGCTCGCAAGCTGGGTGCCATGGCTCTGTTTGGCGAGAAGTATGGCGAGTTTGTGCGTGTGGTCAAATTCGGCGACAGCGTTGAGTTCTGTGGCGGTACCCATACCGACAATACAGGCCATATAGGATCGTTCCGCATCGTCAGCGAGGGCGCCATTGCCGCCGGTATGCGTCGCATCGAGGCTGTGACGGGTGCTGCTGCAATGCGTTATGTCGACGAGATGCAAGACCAGCTGGAGGATGCCAAAGGACTGCTCAAGAACCCCAAAGACCTTTCCGCCGCCATTCAGCGTCTTCAGGACGAGGCTGCTGAACTGCGTTCACAGATAGCTTCTTTCCAAAAGGAAAGAGTGGTATCAATTTGCCGTTCACTGGCCGAAGAGCTGAAGAACAACCCCATGGTTGTCAAGCGTATGGACTGCGACATCATGCAGCTGAAAGATGGTGTGATGCAGCTCAGAAGCCAGTTCCCCGACATGGCTCTGGTTCTGGGTAGCGTCGTCGCCGACAAGCCGCAGCTGATGATATGTCTGGGCGAGAACCGTGTGGCAGATGGCAAGAATGCAGGAACCATCATACGTGCTGCCGGCAAGGAAATCCAGGGCGGCGGTGGCGGACAGCCCGCATACGCCACAGCTGGCGGCAAGAATGCTGCAGGTCTTGACAACGCACTGAAGGTCGCAGCAGCCGAAGTGTAAACTTAATCCGAACCTCCGAAAATCCGAATATCCGAAAATCCGAAAATCCAAATATCCGAATAACCGAAAATCCAAATATCCGAATATCCGAAAATCCGATTATCCGAAAATCCAAACCTCCGAACCTCCGTGACAGATACATTTGTCAATTCACAATTCACAATTCACAATTCACAATTGTTGGATACTCTTCAAGGCGATTTGCGCCGATACCATATCGAAGGCCTGGCCGATGAAAACGAGCTGGGGAAAACCTATCGCGCCTACGCCCGCCGCAAGGCGGGCGATGGTGTGGTGAGGCGTTATTTCGCTGTGTTGGAAAAAGGGGAGGGCGTCTCACAGAGCAATTTCAATGCCGCCGTAAAAGAAACCATACTTTCGGCTCCGTTCCAGATACATAAGGAAGAGACCATCGAGAAGGATGGTCACAGGTATATTGTGCTGGCCAAAGGTGAAGAACCAAGAAAGGTGAGCCCGTTTCTGAAAAGCATTCAGAACAAGGGCTATCTGATGCTTTTCCTGGCGGCATTCATACTGATTTTGTTGATTATACGGTTGTTCCAGTCTCCCGAGCAGCAGGTGCCTGTGGTGACCGACGATCACGCAATCGAGTCGGTCGACTTATAACAATCAACCACTCGCTATCATCTGCCACCCGCAATCAACTCTCAACTTTCAACTTGGTAAACACTGCCTCCGGCACGTCGCGGTCGGTGTAGTGGCGGCTACAGGTTGTTTTTGAGTATTTGTTGTCGATATAAATGCGGCCGCTGATTTTGGAGTTGGCCTTGAGTAATCGGTCGGCTCCGTAGATTACCACCACGTTGTCGTAATTCTTGTTTTCGCGTGTAGTGTACGATCCGCCCCTCGAGGTGGGACTGGAAAGCTCCACGGCGTAGCCCATCTCCTGTATTCCGTTGCATTCTTCGTAATCGACCACGATGCCGGTGAAGTCGAAATCGTCATGCTTGTCGCTGCATGCAACCATCATTGCCACCGCTGCTACCAATAATGTTAGTTTTCTCATTTATAATGTTTTGTATTTATGTATTTGTGCAGAATTGATATATATATCACCATCCGTCACACCGCTATGTCGAAGTCACGAA
Organism: uncultured Bacteroidota bacterium; assembly: GCA_902784465.1. Lineage (GTDB taxonomy): Bacteria > Bacteroidota > Bacteroidia > Bacteroidales > P3 > Colimorpha. The sequence goes on along the minus strand of CACZUZ010000018.1, from coordinate 4,944 downwards.
GAACGGCGTTGAGCGATGTCTTCTTGTCGGTGCTCTCCTTGCGTTGCCCTATGATGAGGGCACAGGAAACAGAGTAGTCGCCGGCAGGGAAATGCTTCACATAACTACCAGGGATGACAACGCTGCGAGGTGGCACATAACCCTGATAATGAAGAGGCTCGCTATTGGTCACGTCAATTATTTTGGTGCTCGAGGTGATGACGGTTCCAGCGCCAAGTACTACTTCGGTCCCGAGGTGAACACCTTCGACAACAATGCATCGGGAACCTATAAAACAATGGTCTTCAATGATTACGGGTGCGGCCTGTACGGGTTCAAGCACGCCGCCAATGCCAACGCCGCCACTGAGGTGTACATTCTTGCCAATCTGTGCACAGCTGCCCACGGTGGCCCAGGTGTCGACCATGGTGCCGCTGTCGACGTAAGCGCCTATGTTGACATAGCTTGGCATCATCACCACCCCGTTGGCAAGGAACGAGCCGTAACGCGCGACGGCGGGAGGGACTACACGCACCCCCTGGCTTGCATAGCTGTGCTTCAGTGGTATCTTGTCATGGTATTCGAAGGGACCGGCCTCGACGGTCTGCATTCCGCAGATGGGGAAATAGAGCAGAACGGCCTTCTTGACCCACTCGTTCACATGCCAGCCGTTGCCTTCTGGCTCGGCAACGCGCAGGCGTCCCTTGTCGAGCTCCTCGACAACAAAGGCAACAGCCTCGCGGACCTCTGTTTGGTTGAGTAATTCCCTGTTGTCGAAAGCCTGTTCAATCAATTCTTGTATTGACATATTTTTTTTCGGTTTATTGCAATAAATTATATTTTTTTATGTTAAACGTTGAAACATCCTTTTTATTGTTGCAAATCTCATCCTTTTCATGAAAAAAATAATCCCTCTTCTTGTCATTGTCCTCAGCACATTATTCAGTTGCCGGTTTTCCTCTGCTTTCGGCCAAAACCGCGATGTGATGAGTGCCTATCAGCGTAATATGCAGCCCCTTCTAGAGAAGATAACAGGAGCGCCGACCGACAATGAACGCTACAATGCCAACGAGCAGTTCGTTCAGCTCTTCGACGAGGCATTGCATGTCGACGAGTCGTTTGAATGGAGATGGGACTTCGGCACAGCGGTGTCGGTGCTGACATCGAGCGACCGCCAGTTCCGCATCATCACCTGGCCTGTGGTGCGCGACAATGGCGAGTACGAGTGCTTCGGCTTTGTGCAGTCCTACAACCCCAAGAGCGAGAACTACGATGTCTATGTACTTCACGACAAGTCGGACGAAATGATTTCGGTTCAGGAGCAGGTGCTCGACCCCGACAACTGGTACGGCAGTGTCTACCAGGAGCTTATAGAGACCAAGTATGAAGGGAAAATGTACTATACCCTTCTGGGCTGGACAGGTGTCAATGCTCTGGTACAGAGGAAAGTCATAGAACCTATACTCTTCCGTGGTGGTTCACGCCCGCAGTTTGGACAGTCATTGTTCCGCAGGGAAAAGAACTTGCGGCGACTGGTGCTTGAGTATTCGAGCAACGCTATGGTCAACCTTCGCTTCGACCAACAGATTGTCCGCACCTACGAGAACAAGAAAATCAAGAAGAAAGGACGCACCATCAATACCCAGGTGCCGCGTGAGGAGAAGATGAAGATGATATTGTTCGACGAGGTGGCACCCATGTTGCCAGGCATGGAAGGCCTGCCGCAGTACTATGCCCCAACAGGTACCGAGATGGCTTATATCCTGCGTGATGGCAAGTGGGAACTGCGCGACAATGCGCAAGGGCGACTGTCGGACCCAAAGCTCAACAAGGAGTTCGAACCTCTCCCCAAGGACCAGCCAGCCTACAAAGTACATAACGGAGAAGCGAAGAATTGAATTTTTTCTTATCTTTGCAGTTTCATACAATAGCTTGATTGTTTTGCAAGGTGTTATTTTAGAAAATATTAATACTACAGAAGACCTTCGTCGATTGCCTATTTCCGACCTTTCGGAGCTGGCAAACGAACTGAGAAAATATATTGTTGACACGTTGGCGACGCATCCCGGACACCTGGCTTCTTCGCTAGGCACCGTGGAACTCTGCATCGCCCTGCACTACGTTTTCAATACTCCCGACGACAAGATAATCTTCGATGTCGGGCATCAGGCCTACGCACACAAAATCCTCACCGGCCGCCGCGACCTCTTCCCGACCATAAGGACTTACGGCGGCATCAGTGGCTTCCCCAAGATGGACGAGAGCGAGTATGACGCCTTCGGCACTGGTCACAGCTCCACCTCCATTTCGGCAGCCCTCGGTATGGCTACAGCCTCCAAACTTCAGGGCAACACTCAACGCCAACATATTGCTGTGATTGGCGACGGCTCCATGACAGGCGGCGAGGCCTTCGAGGCACTCAACAATGCGGGTGTGTCGAAAGCCAACATGTTGGTGATTCTCAACGACAACGGTATCTCTATCGATAAGGCTGTCGGCGGACTCAGCAACTATCTGGTCGACATCACGGCTTCGCCCAAATACAACAAAATCAAGGAGCATGTCTGGCGTAAGACAGGTGGCGACAGCGGCCCTACGCGGGGGCATAATTTCATATCGAAAACTCTGTCGGCCTTCAAGTCCTCGCTGTTGGCCAGCGCCAACCTCTTCGAGTCGCTGGGTTTCCGCTATTTCGGTCCTGTCGACGGTCACGATGTGGCAAGGCTTGTGGAGATTCTTTCGCAGCTGAAAAATATCGGCGGCCCCAAGCTGCTGCATATCGTAACCACGAAAGGCAAGGGTATGGCCGAAGCCGAACGTAACCCTATAACCTACCATGCTCCGGGTCGCTACGATGTGGAGACAGGCCTGCAACTGAAAGGTGATACCAGCCACCAACCGCTTAAATACCAGGATGTTTTTGGCTACACGATAATAGAGCTTGCCGAGAAGAACCCGAAGATTGTCGGCATCACGCCCGCTATGCCTACTGGATGTTCGCTCAATATGATGATGGAGCGTATGCCCGACCGGGCCTTTGATGTGGGCATTGCCGAGCAGCATGCCGTCACATTCGCCGCCGGGCTTGCGGCACAAGGGATGACTCCCTTCTGCAACATCTATTCATCGTTCATGCAGAGAGCCTACGACCAGGTGATACATGATGTGGCGCTGCAGAAACTGCCTGTGGTCCTCTGTCTCGACCGTGCCGGACTGGTGGGCGAAGACGGACCTACGCACCACGGTGCCTTCGACCTGGCGGCACTCAGACCGATACCGAACCTTACGATATGCGCTCCGATGGACGAGCATGAGTTACGCAACATGATGTTTACCTCTCAGTTGGATGGCATGGGCCCCTTCGTGATACGCTATCCGCGAGGCTTGTCGGTTCATCCCGACTGGCGTAACGACATGCAGCCCTTGGCTGTGGGCAAAGGACGCTGCCTTACCGAGGGCGTCAGTGTGGCTATACTGACGATAGGTCATGTGGGCAACGAGGCGGCTAAAGCCGTTGCTCTGTTTGCCGAAAAGGGTAGGAGAGTGGGGCACTACGACATGAGATTTGTGAAACCGCTCGATGTTGAACTGCTGAACGAAGTGGCGTCGCGCTACGACAACATCGTGACCGTCGAGGATGGCTGCATCCAGGGCGGCTTTGGCAGTGCCGTGATGGAGACCCTCCAGGGAAAATTCAGCGGCAGAATTGTCAGCCTTGGCATTCCGGACTATTTCGTCAAGCACGGGTCGGTACCACTCCTCATGTCCCATTGCGGATACGATGCCGACAGTATAGTCAAAACTGTTGACAGTCTGTATTGACGGAACCTGTCCCCGTTTGTCTTCATCGTTTTTTCTGCTATCGACTTCTCCGACAGTTTTTTTAGTTGATTTTTGAAAAAAAAATTGTCAATTAAATAAAATGTCGTATCTTTGCTTTGCATTGTTTTTTCATACGTCGCTGTGATACAGTGATGTATGAAAAAAATAGTTTGTTTTACTATTAAATTTTTAAAATTAATAATTAATACTATAGAAAATCATGACTCCTTCACACATCGAACACATCGGTATTGCTGTCACCAATCTGGAAGAAGCAATCAAGTACTGGGAAGAAGTGATTGGACTCAAATGCTATGCAATTGAGGAAGTTACCGACCAGAAAGTAAAAACAGCCTTTTTTAAAATCGGCGACGTGAAAATCGAGCTCCTCGAGCCCACATGTCCTGAAAGCACCATTGCTTCGTTCATCGAGAAGAACGGTGGCAAGGGCGGTATGCACCACATCGCTTTCGCTGTCGATAACACCGATCAGGCCCTCAATGAGGCCAAGGATAAGGGTGTGCGTCTCATCGACCAGCAGTCCCGTGGTGGAGCCGAAGGTCTCCATATCGGTTTCCTGCACCCCAAGAGCACCCTGGGTGTCCTCACCGAATTTTGCTGCAAATAAATAGGGACTTTCGGATGATTGACTATCCGATTATCCGAACATCCGAACATCCCAATATCCGAATATCCCAATTATCCGAAAATCCGTACATCCGATAATCAAAAAAAATAAATTATGGCTTTTGAAGAAAAAATAAAAGAACTTCTCGACAAACGTAGCGAGGCTAAAATCGGCGGTGGTCAGAAGCGTATCGACAAACAGCATGAGCAAGGCAAACTCACGGCCCGCGAGCGCATTGCCCTTCTTCTTGACGAGGGCTCGTTCGAGGAATTTGACATGTTTGTCACCCATCGTTGCACCAATTTCGACATGCAGAAGCAGTCGTTCCTTGGCGACGGCGTTGTCACCGGTTACGGCACCATCGATGGCCGTCAGGTCTACGTCTTCGCCCAGGACTTCACCGTCTTCGCCGGCTCCCTCTCGGAGACAATGTCGCTCAAGATCTGCAAGATTATGGACCAGGCCATGAAGGTCGGCGCTCCCGTTATCGGCCTCAACGACTCCGGTGGAGCACG
>CACZUZ010000017.1 GCA_902784465.1 uncultured Bacteroidota bacterium | reverse complement strand
GTCGCTGGCTTTTGTGGCACTGATATTCCTGTGCCTGCCATGGCTGGCACCAGCTATGGGCTATGCCGACCATCCCAGCTACATCAGCGTGATGGCGATTGTTGTTGACCTCGACGCTATCCAGTCGATTCTCTTTGCCTATCTGCGATATTTGCATCGCCCCATCAAGTTTGCCACACTCAAGTTCTTGTTTATCATCCTTAACATCTTGCTCAACTTGCTCTACTTCCTGTGGCTACCTGAGCTCTACAAGTCTTACCCCCACGTGGTGGGTAAAATCTATGATCCCACGGTGGGTGTGGGCTACGCTTTCTACCTCAACCTGGTGTGCACTGGCATTACCACAGTGTGTTTCTACAAGGAATTTGCAAGCATCAAGCTGCGGGTTGACTGGCAGTTGCTCAAGCGCATGCTCAAGTACACATGGCCACTGCTGTTGCTAGGTATTGTGGGCATCTTGAACCAGACTGCCGACAAAATTCTCTATCCCATCATCGACAAGACCGCCAATGGTCGTGTGCAACTGGGCATCTACGGCGCGGCATGCAAGGTGGCTATGATCATGGCCATCATCACTAACGCCTTCCGCTGGGCCTATGAGCCATTTGTCTTTGGTAAGAGCCGTGACAAAGACAATCGCGAGGCCTACGCTCAGGCCATGAAGTACTTCATCATCTTCACACTGCTGGCATTTCTCATGGTGATGGCGTGGATCGACATCCTCAAGTTTATCATCGCTCCCGACTACTGGGACGGCCTCAAGGTGGTACCCATTGTCATGGCTGCCGAGATAATGATGGGAGTGTATTTCAACCTCTCATTCTGGTATAAATTGACCGACAAGACAATTTGGGGCGCGGTGTTCTCATTCATTGGTTGCGCAGTGCTGGTTGCCATCAACTTCGCCTTCGTGCCTACTTATGGCTACATGGCATGTGCCTGGGGCGGACTGGCCGGCTATGGTGTCTGCGTGCTTCTGAGCTATTTCCTCGGACAGCACTACAGTCCCGTCAACTATCCCGTCAAAGCCATAGCCGGCTACTTTGCCCTTGCCCTTATCCTCTTTGCAGGCATGAAGTTCAACTCACACCTGACGGCCGACCGCAGCACAATCCTCGAGATAGCTGTCAACACAATACTCCTTGCCATCTACCTCGCCGCCGTACTCTGGAACGAGCGCGAGCTGGTGGGGAAAGCAGTAAAGAAACTGACGTCCAGGAGATAGACCTGACGTCCAGGAAATAGAACAGACAGGAGAATAGGCCTAAAAGAATGCCTTTTCGCAAATAGAGTAGACCTCGCCCAAGTCGAACTGCTCCATACCCGTGCAGGAACGGTCATACTTCTCCAGCTCCTCGTCGGTAAAATAGTCGACATTGCCGTCATAGCGATAGCAGCGGCACTCCCTTTTGCACGAGACGGAAAGTGCAAGTAACAGCACCAGTGCAATAGATGTAACTAATCTTTTCATTTCGTCAGGAATTCACCGATTTGACCTTCATCAACAGCACGGTAATCGTAGGCAGCAGCAATCGCGCCGTCTTCCACAAGCAGTATCACCGGAAACGAAGCCCTCGTGATGCGAACAAACATCGTCTGGTCAATCCTCGTCTCAACATACCTGCACGAATTTGCTTTTTCATAGAAGGCATCATACTTCTCATCATCAAATCCGTCAGGGAAGACATAGACAATCCTGTTGACATCCACATCATTGCGTGTGGCGATTGTAGAAATCTTCTCGGCCGACAGGCGGCAGTAGCCGCATGTAGGGCTGAAGAAGGCCACCAGATGGCGCCCCTTGGCAAGGTCGAGCTCGCTCAGCGTGCCGACGGTGTCGGCCGTTACGACAGTTGTGTCACCGCCAAGCGCCATACTTGAATCCACCACCGGCACGACCGACTCCTGCTCATCCGATGGCATCTTCTCCAGCTGAGCCAAGAACAGTTCTTTGTCGTAGCGCACTCTGCCTTCCTTATGGAACCAGTTGTCGGGAGGCGACAGGATGAAGGTGGCAACAAAAGGAGCAATAATTATCGGGGCGGTAATCCACCAGCGTGAGTAGAATGGAAGCGAAGCCAGGATAGCCATCGCAAGGGCTACACACATCAGCACCAGCGAATAGAAATCCAGGGCGTGGAGCATCTTGACAGAATAGAAGATGAAAAGCACTGCCGTCAACAAGAAGATGATACAGACAAGCCACCACCGTGGATGCCATTCATTCACAGCATACTTGTAAGCAAAGAGTATGGCGACAATAAGCACCGCATTCTTCAGTATCGACTGTACGGGGTTGAAAGGCAGCAGGTCGCCGAAGCAATGGCAGTTGTCGGTCCTGCCAATGAGCTGTGCATACACCAAAAAGCCTATAAAGACAACAAGGAAGAGCAGCGACGTTATCGTCGACAGCCTGTGGTAGCGGTGCGACATCAACCCCACGCCGAGCAACAACTCGGCTGCTATCAGCATACGGGAGAAATAGAAGCACGGCACCAATGGGAAGATGCCGAAGCTATAGACATACATCTCGAAAGAGTCGATGGTCACCATCTTGGAAAGAGCCGAGATGATGAACGCCACACCAACCAAAAGCTTCACTACCGAAGCCCACTTGTTTACAGCACGCATAAGGTTATTCTTTTAAAAAACCCAAAAATCAATAATACATTAGGGCAACACCGCCACAGTGTCGACCTCGAGTTCCACGCATTTCACGGAACGGTTGGTATAGACAACCGGGCCCTCGTCTTTGGTGCGGAAGTTCATCTGCTTGATGCCCTCGCATTTCATACCGCGGTCGACATTGACCACTGCCGTGTCGGCTCTGGTCACGGTATCGGCATTGATAACAATGGTATAATTGTCGCTCACACAATGGCAGTAGCGGCTCTTCTTGCATGATGCCACCAGTACAACGACCATGGCGACAACCAAAACAGGTAGTATCTTTCTTATTTTCATGGCTAATTATTTAGACTGTTGTTGATCCACCGGTGCATTGAAATAGTCGGTGCAGAGCACCGAGTCGGTATTGTCGTGCGAAATCACAGCGTGCAGGTCGTAAAGCACATAACGTATGTCTTCACACTTGCCCTTGTCTATTGTGAACACACGCTCGTAGGTTTCGCCACGCACCGAACAGCGGCAATTGCGCTCTTTCGAGCACGATGTGGCAACCAAAGCCATAAGGATTATCACTCCTATTATTGACAACTTTTTCATTATTATGGTTTTATATTTCTTCTAAAGAGAATTAAAAAGATTGACAGGCACTCCTATCCTAACAATAACGTACCTTTTTCATCGTTAGTATATTCAAGCGAAATTTTTCAGGCATACCATCAGTCCATCCCTCACAGGCAGCATGACATTCATCACCCTTGAATCGGACTGCACATAGTCGTTAAAATCGCGGAAGAGTTTAGTGTCCAAGTCATTGCATCCGTCATAATCCGTCACCTTTCCTCCCCACAGCACATTGTCGACAACCAACACTCCCCCAGGCCTAATCATCGGCACCATCATGTCGTAGAAAAGCCTGCAACTCCTTTTCTCTGCATCGATGAAAGCGAAATCCAAACCGCTATTGTTGTCGAAAAGTGTCGGAATCAACTCCTTTGCATCGCCGATATGGAGAGAAACGACACCATCGACCTCTGCCATCTCAATATGCCGCCGTATTGTTTCTTCATATTCCTCGTTGATTTCGAAAGTGTGAAGCCTTCCACCATTGTCCAAACCACGTGCAATGCAGATTGTCGAATAGCCCACAAAAGCCCCTATCTCGACTGCAGTCTTCGCCCTTGCCATACGGCACAACATAGTCAGCAGCCCGCCCTCGTATGCACCACAGATCATTTGCGGCTGGGCGGTATGCAGATGCGCCCACCGTTCCACGGCATCAAGCACCTTGTCCGCACCCTGACTATGAGTCTCTATGTATTTCGTTTCTTGAATAGTGAATGGTTTATAATCGTTATTCTACCTTGCTTTACAACGAACGGAGCAGTTCCTCCAGCGTCACCTCGTCCTTGATGAGAACATCCCTGGCTTTGGAGCCATTGTAGGGTCCCACGATGCCCGCAGCCTCGAGTTGGTCGATGATGCGTCCTGCGCGGTTGTAGCCCAGTTGCAACTTGCGCTGCAACAGCGAGGTGCTGCCAAACTGTGATGCCACAACAAGACGTGCCGCATCGTTGAAGAACTCATCCTTGGCTTTGGCGTCGAACTCCTTGTTGGGTGCGTCGTTCTCGTCGAGATACTCGGGCAGCACGAAGCCCTCGCCCTCGGCATAGCCACGCTGATCGCCAATATACTGCACAAGTTTCTCTATCTCAGGAGTATCGATAAGGGCGCACTGCAGTCGCACCAGATCCTTGCCTGCCAACGAGATAAGCATGTCGCCACGACCTATGAGCTGCTGGGCGCCGCCAGTGTCGAGGATGGTCTTGCTGTCGATGCCGCTGGTGACGCGGAACGCCACACGTGCCGGGAAGTTGGCCTTGATGGTACCCGTGATGATGTTGGTGGTAGGACGCTGGGTGGCGATGATGAGATGGATGCCCACGGCTCGAGCCAACTGCGCCAGACGGCAGATGGGGAGCTCCACCTCCTTGCCTACAGTCATTATCAAGTCGCCGAACTCGTCGATGACGACGACGATGTAGGGTAGATAGCGATGCCCGTGGTCGGGGTTGAGCATACGCTTGCAGAACTTGTCGTTGTATTCCGTAATCTTGCGTACCTTGGCAGCCTTGAGGAGGTCGTAGCGGGTATCCATCTCGATACAGAGCGAGTTGAGGGTGCGTACCACCTTCTTCACGTCGGTGATGACCGGTTCACGCTTGTCGGGATCCTTGGTGAGTTCGTCGGGCATCACCGCCAGATAGTGACGCTCAATCTTGGAGTAGAGCGAGAACTCGACCTTCTTGGGGTCGATGAGGACGAGCTTCAGCTCGGAAGGGTGTTTGGTGTAGAGCAGCGATGCAAGCACTGCATTGAGGCCCACAGACTTACCAGTACCCGTAGCACCAGCCATAAGGAGGTGAGGCATCTTGGCGAGGTCGGTGACGAAGCACTCGTTGCTGATGGTCTTGCCAAAAGCGACAGGCAGCTCCATTTTGGCGTTCTTGAACTCGTCGCTCTCGAGCATAGTCTTCATTGCGACAATCTGAGGCTTGGCATTGGGCACCTCGATGCCGATATTGCTCTCGCCAGGGATGGGAGCTATGATGCGGATGCCGAGGGCAGCCAACGACAGGGCGATGTCGTTCTCCAGACCCTGGATCTTGCTGATACGCACACCACGGGCCGGCTTGATTTTATATAGTGTCACCGTAGGTCCAGGCTGAGCGGATATCTCAGTCACCTCAATACCATAATCGCGGAGAGTTTCCACGATACGGTCCTTGTTGGCAATAAGTTCCTCCTTGGTGACCTTAACGTTCCTCTGCTCCCAGTCTTCGAGGATGTCGGTCCTAGGCATGACGAAATCCTTGAGGTCCAGCTTGGGGTCGTAAGGCTCGTCGATACCATAATGGACACGATAGTCGTCGGCATCAAGCTCTTCTTCCTCAATCTGTTCCCTTAAACCCAGTACGCCATCTTCCCTTTTCGCCTCCTCTGGACCCTGGTTTACGGTAAATATTGGACCCGAATGCTCGTCGCTGTCGGCCATGCTCGGATGCCCAGCCCTGCGGTTCACAGCCTCAAACTGGTCATCTATGCTGAACGTGATAGTATTCCCCTCCCCTTTCTCATCTTCATCTTCAACCCCATCCACTTTCGACGCATTATGCTTACCATTCTCCAAACCCGTCTTCACCTGTTCCTTTTTCTTTCCTCTTCGGTTGTTTATAATATCGTTGATATGAGAATCGTCGTCGAAATCAGCACCGTCATCTTCCTCATCATCTTCCTCGTCATCATCATTATCCTTTCCAAAATGGAACAGACGGGCAAAAAAGCCAGGTTTCTCTTCTTCTTCCTCGTCATCTGTTTCATCCTCGTCGTCATCCTCCTCATTCTCAACCTCGACCACCTCGGGGTTGTTCTTCTTGTTGAAGAGCTTCTCCTTCAGGGCATGAGGAACATGGATATTAACATTATGAACCATAACGAGGAACAGCACAGCGAGGAAAGCCAGCAGGATGGGGAGACCGATGTGCAGGAAACCGTGCAGCATACGCGCAATCTCGGTACCAACCACGCCAGCCAGCGAGGCACCGAGTGTGCTCTGCTCGCTCTTTTCGGGGTTGGCCACCCAGCCGATGAAGGTAGCTAGCCAGAAGACCCAGAAAATCACGCTCCAGAGTAACTTGCGGAACCTGCGGTCATCGCCCCAAAGGGTTGGCTTTGCAGCCTTTTGGCTCTCTTTGGAGCGGTTTTTGGCTATAAGCCGCAAGCCATAGATGAAGAGCAGGAAACAGAGCCCCAGCGACGCGACACCGAATGTGTTGTTCACCAGAAGTTCGCCAAGCCAGCGGCCAAAACTGCCGAGCCAGTTGAAATCGGGGTTGCTGCCAGGAAACAGCAGTTTGATAACAAAGCTGATGACTGCAATGACAGCAAAAAAGGCGATAAGCAGATAGAATGCCCCGCGCGTCACTGCAAACTGGGGGGAGGCAAGGAAATTTCTCAGCCCACCCTCTTTAGTTGGTTTAATTTTATTTCTCTTTTTTGACATTATTCCCCTAACGCATCTTTTTCCATAATATTGCAGTCGCCACGTGAAAATATACATCCAATCCTCATTACGGGGAATTCGATCCACCATATTTCTCTGTTGAAACATTTGTCAAAGAAAGTGAAGACCACGGAGGAATAGGAATCTTCGATTTTTCCAAAGTGGGGCGAGCCTGAAAGCCATTATGGGCGTAGAGCAATGCGCCGCCTTTCAAAATAAACCGATCCTTGTATTCGCTGACAGACAATCTATACAATAGGCGTTCTTGGAAATAACGAGTGAGGTCAAGAAACTTTATTGTGAATTCGTTATTCACGAAAGCAACAATCACATCCCCGTCTGATGCCTCTGCACTCCGGTCAATTAGTGAGTTTTATTGTTTAAAAGTCATCATCTCAACAATCCGATATGACAAAATAACAATTGTTTTGAGATTGTAAGATTGAGCTGAGATACTCCTGACTGTCTTTTTGTTACGAAGATGGACAAGGGCCAGCTGTTTTATGAAAAATGAAACAAACACAAAACCATGACAAAAATTGACATACATCTTTTCTATTTTTGCAGCATCCATTGAGTTTTGGGCTCTGTCTTAACTCAAACAAAACGTGATAAATACAAAGTTGTATTATAGAAGCCGTAATCAATAAATGAAATCATTATGGAAAGTCACTAGTGTCTCTTAATTTTTGTTATAATAATTTGTATGTATTTTATTCATAGTAATTTAATTAATAGATAATATGTCCGAGGCTTGGAATTTCATTCGTCCACGATAATCTATTATGGGTTCAGAAAGCTCCCCTTTTCTTCGATTAGCCGACCCTCGTTAGGATAAGAGCCATTATAGAAATTGTTAATTTTTTTAAGAGACACTAGTGTGTTAGAATACATCGCAGACAAGGGGCATTACACAAAGGTACTGGCACTTTTCGAGAAAGTCAAGCATGATTTGTGGATTAGATCTGACGACCTGAAGGATTTGTAATTATTACCACAATGACGGATTTTTCAAAAAGCAATTGTGTGTCGCGAAATGGCACACCATTATTGTATTTTTGCGTCTTGGAAGAAATATATAAATGCATTATTATGGAACTATACGCTAAACCCATCGTTACAACGGAAGAGGATGGTACTATCCATATCGACGTTCGAACCATCACACCGGATTATATCGATACCCGTCTGGCTGAATTGGCCGTGTTCAAACAGATAAACTACAACCTTGAAGAAGTGGTTTCTGCCGTACAGAATTCACCGTCGACCGAGGAAACAAAGAAGCACTTGAAAACAAATCTTGGGATTGGCTCAGCAGAAGCCGACTTCCTGCTTGACTTAACCTTCGAGGAGATGGCATATTATTTCCAGAAAGAGAACTGCGAGACCGAGATACAACGTTGGAAAGGATTAGAAGAGTTGCTGTCAGCGCAATAATATGATGAATCAGCTGTTATTAAAGTATGGAAAACATCAACGACAAGATAGTTATCTACCAAACTGACGATGGGAACACAGCCATCGACGTGCGGTTGGAGAATGAAACTGTATGGCTAACACAAGCACAGATGGCTCTGCTGTTTGAGAAAACGCCGCAAAACATAACAATGCACATCCGTAATGCCTACAAAGAGGGTGAACTGGATGAATCTTCAACTTGTAAGGAATTCTTACAAGTTCAAATTGAGGGTGCCAGAAAGGTAAAGCGATTTCAGAAATATTATGATTTGGACGTTATAATATCCGTCGGTTACCGCGTTAAGAGTCAACGTGGTACGGCATTCCGTATATGGGCGCGAAATATTATAAAAGACTATCTTGTCAAAGGATATGCCGTCAACGAGAAAATACATAAGAAACAGATCGATGAACTGCGCCAGCTTGTGGGAATGCTTGGTCGCACTATACAAAGCCAACCTCTTCTCTCGAACGACGAGACCAACGCTCTTTTCAATGTAGTGACTGACTACAGCTATGCGCTCGACACTCTCGACAGCTACGATTACCAACGGCTTTCCATCGACAAAACCACCAAGGAGGAACCCTTCCATGCCTCGTATGAGAACGCTATGGAGGCTATCCTGTCGCTGAAAGAACGTTTCGGCGAAAGCGCTTTGTTCGGAAACGAGAAAGATGAGTCGTTCAAAAGCAGCATCGGCCAAATTTACCAAACATTTGACGGCATTGAGCTATACCCCTCGGTCGAAGAAAAGGCCGCAATGCTGCTTTATCTGGTCACCAAAAACCACTCGTTCAGCGACGGCAACAAGCGAATCGCCGCCACACTTTTCCTATGGTTTCTCAACAACAACCGCATCCTCTACCGCACGGACGGCAGTAAACGCATCGAGGACAACACCCTTGTGGCCCTTACGCTGATGATTGCCGAAAGCCGCCCAGAAGAAAAAGACGTGATGGTGAAGGTGATAGTCAACCTCATCAACAAGAACAACCCATGACCCCGCTGAAGAAATACATCTGGCTTGTGGACACCCTGATGCGGGCGAAAGATACTGGCTTAACCATCAAACAAATCTCCGATGCTTTTGAGTACGCTGATGAGATTAGCAACGGCGAGAAATACAATGGCCGAACCTTCCACCGCCATCGAGACGAAGTGAGAGACATCTTTGGTATCGACATTGAATGTTACAGTGCCAGCGGCCAATACCGCTACCGCATTGCCGACAGTGGAGACAACGACTACTTCCGCCGCTGGCTACTGGACTCCATAGCCGTGAACAGGGTTGTTAGCGACAGCAAGGAGATCGCACAATATATCAGCATTGAAAAGGCCAACACAGAACATCTTCCCGCCGTTCTTCAGGCAATGAAGGAGCAACGTAAGGTGGAGTTTTACTATAAACCTTATTGGGCTGATACGGAAACACATTATTTTGATTTTCAACCTCACGCTATCAAAATGTTTGAGCGGCGATGGTACCTTATTGGCCGCTACAAGAAGGATATGCCGTATATAATTCTTGCGCTCGACCGCATTAGCCAGTTTGAGATAAAGGAGGAAACATTCCGTCGCGACCCCGATTTCAATCTTGAAGAGATGTTTGAGGGTGCATTCGGCATAACCATTGGCGAAGGAAACGTGGAGAGTATCTGGCTGAAAGTTGAGGCACATCAGGCAAACTATGTACGTTCCTTACCTCTGCACCGTTCCCAAATGGAATTGACAAGTAGATACGAAGGGTTCGCCCTCTTTGCATTACGTGTACGACCCTCATATGAACTACGACAACGAATTCTCTCATTAGGTAGTACTGTTGAAGTGCTAAAACCGGAGTCTTTGAGAAATGAGATAAGAGAAGAAGCGAAGGCAATGGTAGCGAAGTACAAGGAGGACGAAGAGTAGTCTCATCCCCCTACGATTTTGTCCGATTAACTGAAAGCAACACCGACCTATTTATTTTACCATCAAGCACAAGTTCCATAATTCTGTTATGGATGACTGCATCAGGGATTCTCATGTTTTTCATCATAAAGCGTCCCATGACGCTCCCTATTATACGCCTTTGGTCCATCTCTTCCTCAATGACATCCAATATCGTTTCATCCATAAAATCACCCGTATATTCTTTGATGCAATCCGATACAAGGCTGGTAAACCGATAGGGAGCCTTGCTTTTAGTCCATTCATGCCACATTTTACGATATTCTTCATTCTCTTGAGGGGACACCTTCTTCATATTTAATGACATATTGAATGTACTAATGTCGTATGGGCTAACATCTCCCATATAGGGGTTCTTCATGGACTTCATTTTTTTCATAAACTCTGTGTTATCCCTTATATCGACATGATAAAGATTGTTCTCCGTAAGAACGGCCATCATATAAAGCAAGAGTAGCTCATGCGCTCCTCCTCCATGCCAAACAACAACCTTGTCAAAGGAAGAGTAATCTTGATTCACCATACGTTTCAATCTCGGAAACTCTTCAAACCATCTATCAGACTTTCGCCAATTGTATAGAGACATCATTGAGAAACACAATTCCTGGTCAGTAAAATCCCTTGGAATGTGTCCAAACGACAAATAAAGAGGAAACACAACAATCTCATCGGTTATTTTTCCATGTTCCAACACCCAACGCGAAGAAGGGCCATCAACAATATGCAATACTTTTTCTTTCATTTTTACGAGTTTTTTTGATTATTATCTAATGCAAAAATACCCAATGCCTATGTCAAATTATGACATGGCATGAAATAAAATGACAACGGCACCCAAATCTGAATGCCCGTCATCGGTTATTCACAAATTTAATCAAAGTCCAAGTTTAATCGCGATGGCTGCGCAGGCCGCCGCATCTGCTAATGCGTGGTGGTGGTGTTCAAGGTCATAGCCACAAGCGGCAGATACCGTGTGCAGTTGGTAATTCTCCAAGCCGTGGAGCATCTTTCTCGATGCTTCCAATGTACAATGGAACTCATAGTCCGGCCAGTCCATCTGATACACCTCCATTACTTCACAGAGACAGCCCTCATCGAATTGCTTGTTATGGGCAACCAAAGGTAGACCTTTTATCATTGGTTCAACTCTCGCCCAAACCACGGGAAACACCTCGGCATTGTCCGTATCTTCATGGCCAAGTCCATTGGCTTCTTGACAAAACCAGCGGTAATAATTGGGTTCCGGCCTGATAAGGCTATAGAAACTGTCTGCCATCACGCCATCCCGAACAACAACCACACCCACACTGCACACGCTGGAATGGCACTCATTGGCCGTCTCAAAATCTATGGCTGCGAAGTTCTTCATGAGTCACATCTGGTTTCCACTTGTATGCAAAAAATTTCTACAAAAAACTTATTTGCAAAACCTTGAATCTGAATCATCAAGAGACTTTATATAGTCTCTGTAGTGCTCAATATCGCGGATGATGTCATTCAGGTATGCGATTTGCTCATCCTTTGACCCCGTGATACCATTTGCAAGAATTTCGTCAATTTCATAATCCCATCCAGTTCCATCTTCATCGAAGATGGTAATCATGGAATAATCGTAGTTGTCTTGATGTGTGTTTTCCATTGTTTTGTGTTTTATTTCGTTGTGAATATATTGTTTTTCTTTCGAGATGCAAAAATACCACAAAGATTTGTTATTTCGTGTCATAGGGTGTTTTTATTTAGAGATTCTGTCTCCACAGAAGTTCTTCCGCTTGCATTTGTCACAGTGGTTTCCCTGCCACACGCTGTCGAGATGGTCGGCGGCGGCATCGACCAATTGGGGGTCGTCGGTGAGGATACCGGCCTCGAAGTTGCGGTTGTTGTCGCCTTTCATACCGATACCGGCACCTGTGAGGTTGGCGGAGCCGATGTAGGCGGTAGCGCAGTCGAAAATCATTATCTTGAAATGCACCCTTGGGCAGAGTCTCCGTTCCAATCTGCTCCACAAGCCTGGATACTTGTCGAAGTCCTCGCGGAAGTTCTCGCCTGGTTCTTTGGCATGAAGCAGCCGCACATAGACACCACGTTTCAGCAGCTTGTCGAGGACTGACAGGAATGGCACCATATCCCGTCCGCCTTCTACATACAAGTCCTTCAGGTCGGCAGTGCCAATCCACAGGTCGTGCTTGACATTCTCGCAGAGTGTCAGCACTTTTGTGTAATGTTCCTTGTCCGCGATGTATTTTATCATATTGACTAAACCAGAAACCCACTCTTGTGTTAGTGAAACCTATTCCTTAAATCTTCAATTTGAGCTTCCGACAACTTTTCTTTATCCACCTCCTCACAATCCTCGCACATTAGGCAAATGTAAAACTCCCTTTGCCATTCTTCCTTAAAGTTCTTTCCAAACTCATCTTGCATTGCAAAGACCCCTTGGTCTACTGCATCAAGACAATAGTCTCCAAAATAATGCGCATCGCTTTCTTTTTCCCCATTTTTAATTGCAATTTCGTAAGCTCTGGCATACTTATCCCAACACCATTTATCATAAATGTAGGAAGCGTATACGTAAGCGTGAGCATAGTCTGTGGATTTTCCTCTGTCAACACATCTGTGGTAAACCTTGGTATATTCCTCTGCCAATTCATTGGCCTTTGGATTGCCATCAGAAATCAAGGTCTTGTATCGTTTTTTGAAAACCGGGTCGTTGTTAATTGCATTAGCGTGCACCTCTAATTCTCGCTCCTTTTTTTCGTAATCTTCCATTGCTTGTAGAGCTTCATGGGCGGAATCATCATCAGAGTAGTTCCAATAAACACTAGACTTCGTATAAGCGTCGGCCCACTTATTGCAATGCCCTTTCTTCAATTCCCTGACATAACAGAGAATATATTTTTTTGCCTGTTCTATGCTGAAACAAACATTAGTGTCCTCATACTCGGTTGTTTCTTCGTCTGGCTCATCCCTTTGCAATTCTTCATAGGCGCTCCTCGCTTCTTTCTCAAAAACGGGAAAGAAGTCGCTTTCTATACCTAATTGAGCAAAAGATTCTTTGATTAGTTCTTCTGTGAGCTGAAACATATTTTTTTATCCATTTATTCAATTAATGTGAATTTTATTGATGATAAGGACATCCCAAATTTGTATCATTTGTCATTAAAACATCTATCAATTACGCCCATTATCCACTGCATTTTATTGTATGCCTCATAGAGTGCATCTTTTTGTTCTCCATAACTCATCTTTACAAATGGTCGGCCGAGTTCAATCTTTTGCTCATAGAATACAACAGCATCGTTAAAAACATTACGGTTGGGAACCTGTTGCTTATAATCAACATCTTTGTCAATGTTCTTTATGAGATTTGCGATATTTGGCTTGTCTTGGTCCTCCACGTGGAGGACAATGGAAAGAGAGCTATTTTGTAACAAATCAATTGAGTGTAGAGGATACCACTCAAGGTGTACGTATTCATCCCAATCACTCGGCCATATTTGGTAAAAGCCGGAATCCAGTTTATCGTTAATTTTGAAGTCTCGGTCAGGATACTTCTCTTTGAAATATAATTCGGTTATTTCTGTAAAAGCGCCCCTTACACCATCAACAATATTTTGACGGAAATTGACCAACATTTGATGTACTGACCACACTTTTTCTTCCTCTAGTGCCAATCTGTCATACACTTCGGATATATCTGCTTGGTCAGAAATACCAAGAATTTCCATTATATTCTTTTCCATATTTTTATTTATTTCTTTGTCTGATTCTCGTTGTTGGAACATACCATCTAAATGGTCTATATATTGCTTGATGGCACATATAAGATAATCTTCATCTTTCTTGCAAGATGACAACACTTGTTCTTTTAACCATGGTAGAATATGGTTACGATAATCGATAGGAGTGTATCTTTCACCGATGATATTTTTTACCTTTTCCGTAAAGCTATAGTCAGAAGGTCTCTTTGAACCATCTCTTGTAAGATAAACCACCCAGATTTTGTCTTTAGGGACTCCCCACGATATTACCTTGTCAACATACCTTTCTAATTGACGGTCTTGGTCTACTGCCCAATGGATTTTATTCTCAATAATAATGGCATATTTCCTATCCTCCATCACCAAACCATCAATATATTCGATGTTGTCTTGTATCATAGGATTTGATAGTATTATTCCATCATCCCATTCATTGAGCAACTTAACAAATGAATTAAGGAATGAAAAACATCCGGATTTTGAAAATTGCAATAATTTTATTAGTATCCGTGTATGAGCATTTTCATTAGCGTGAAGTTCATCAATAATATTGATATGATATGGAAATTTTTCGCGTTCTCTCTTATATTGCTCCGCTATTTCTTCAATCTCACTTAACAATTCAGTTGTTTTTGAATCGTTAAATTTATTTGGTATTTCAATTTTTTGCATTGGTGTTTTATTTATTTGCTACAGAAATAGTCAACTAAAGAATAATTTATTCAATTTGCAAAAATACCATAAATCTATGTCAAATCATGACACCGCATAGTTGTTATATATTAAGTCGAATAGAACAACATCATATCCTATAGCAAATTAAAGCTTTTTTAGCAGTTCCCTTGCTGTCATCTCCATCTTATTGAAGGAGAACCACCGTTTGCCGAGGTCTTTCAGCGAGGCACCAATATGATACACGGTGTTGTCGATGCAAAGATAGCGGTCGTGTACTCGGTCGAACTGTTTTACATCGATGGGCTGATACTGGGCGTTGTGTTTTGCAAGGTCAAGAGATAGCTGCTGCTTGACTTTCTGGGTGTAGATGGTGGCCGTCACCTTGGGCTTACGCTTGTCAAGCATCGTCAACACGGTATCGTCAACGTAGTTGTCAAATAGAACGATGCTCTTTTTTGCCGAGCGGATGAGGTCGGAAACAAAGGTATATGCGTCGAAGATTTGACCGTCGAAGAAGATGCCCTGTGTGGGAGTGGTGTTTTCTTGGTCGAGTCGTTTGAAGATTTCAGCAATCTGATTGTCATTCTTTGTTAAGTGTGATGACATTTCAAGCTGATGATGTTCAATAACTTCCAATCGCTGAAATACCTGTGCATTGGAAGCTATGAAATGACGCATAGCTACAAAAGCATCCATTATTTTCACACTGACATCAACCGCCGTTTCGCTATGGAGAACCGATGCAAGCATCGCCACTCCCTGCTCAGTAAAAACATAAGGAAGTGTCGGTGAGTACTTGATACTCAGTAGGTGGTCACAATTTGTGACCACCTCATTGACCTCTTCTTTCGTCAATTGGAAACGGAAACGAGAAGGAAATCTATTGATATTACGTCTAACTGCCTGATTCAACGCTTTTGTTTCAACGCCATAGAGCATCGCCAAGTCACGGTCAACTATCACTTGTACACCACGAAGAGTAATTATCATCTCCTCGATTTGTGTCATAGGTATGAGGTGGTCGCATTTTGCGACCACCTCTGTATCATTAGCAGCAATCTCTATGTCAACATGTTTCTTCTGTGCCATATCTTTCTTTCCTTGTAATTACTGTAGTAATAACGAGAAAAGACCAACTTTATTGTGTAAATCAGCGGCTTGAAGAAAAAATTCGTTACTTTCTCAAACGGTTTTATTTATATTATTGTGAAAGTTCATGACGTTATTGTTGCTCAAGGCTACAATTATGATGCAAAGATACGGTATTTCCCCAAAACAGCAAAAATAATTTCCTCCGCCTGGGAAATCAGACAGCGGAAGGTTGTTATGTAACCGGTACTGGCAATAGACTTGAACTCATACGGCGATAAACTTGGGTACTAGTCGCTCATCGGGTCAACGCTGAGTATGAACAAGCTCCTGTGGAGCGCACAGAGATAAAAGGGTTGCCTCATAAAGAAGCAACCCTTTTACATAAGAATGTGAAAATCTGACAGACAGATTATTCCTGGAGATACTCCATCTCCTCACGGATTTGTTTGAAGAGAGCGGAGAACTGTTCCTCGGTGATGGACTCGTAGCCACTGGGAAGAAGCATGTCGACCTCTTTCACCTTGCCGCTCTTGATGTCGGTGGCGGTAAGCGTTATCTCACGGCCTTCGCCCAGTTGCATGGAATACTCAAGAGCAACGCCTTTTATGCCATTGAAGATAGGGTTGACCTCGGGGCCAATCTCGTCGCTGTACCAGAATATTGTCTGATGGTCTTCACCCTCCTCATCGAAGGCATGCAGGATGGCCTTTTTGGCAGTCTTGCCAGCGATGGTCTTTGTCTCGCCATCCACATATTGGATATAGAAGCCCTCTGTGACAGGAATGGTAAGGCTGTCTATTTCGGTCTGGCTCAATTCGTCAGAGACGAGAATCTTGCTCGAACCCTTATAGTCCAGCTCCACGTCGTTGGCAGAGAGATACATGAAAATCTGGCTCAAATCCATGCAGATGAACTGTTTGCGACCGTCTACCAGAATATTGCTGGCCATGCCGCCGTAGTTCATCAGGAAGATCTGGCTCGAAGTGAGGACCTTGGAGTCGAATACCTTTAGTTCGGCAGTGGCCACCTCGTCGGGGATCTTAAATTCCGTCTCGCCAGTGGACGTAAGTGCGTATGTAATAACGCCTTTAAAGGTGTTCTGTGCAAATAGTGAACTCAAGGAAAGGCAGGCTATTGCTGCAAAAAGGAATACTTTTTTCATGATTATTGTTTGTTTTTTTCGGTTTTCTATTTGATTGATAAACGTTCGAGGCCTCTGGATAACGGCAAAAAGGGTGTTTTATTATATGGGAAGGCTAAAAAAGCTACACGCAGGAAAAATACAAGTCCCTTGATCCCCAATCACAGTGCCTCTTCGAGAAGCCACAGCCTGTTGGAATTGGAGCCCTTGATGAGTATTGTGGCATCGGATATGGGTTCAGCTTTCAGCATGGACAAAAGTGATTCGGTATTGGAATACCATTCCACGCCATCTTTTTTGGCTGCAAACGAGAATGCGTCGCCGACAAGCAAACGGCGGGCATAACCGGCTTTCAGAATCTGCTTCACGAGACCCTGGTGCTCAGATGCCGATTCGGCCCCCAGCTCGTTCATTGCCCCGAGAATGACAATCTTGTTGTCGGCTTCCATGGAAGAGAAATTCTGTAGAGCCGCCTTC
Source organism: uncultured Bacteroidota bacterium (assembly GCA_902784465.1). Taxonomy (GTDB): domain Bacteria; phylum Bacteroidota; class Bacteroidia; order Bacteroidales; family P3; genus Colimorpha. Next base: position 28,432 of record CACZUZ010000017.1, on the reverse strand, counting down.
ATGCTCGACGGGTTGGCATTGTAGCAGTCCAGGATGAGGCGGTTGCGCTCGGTCTGTTTGAACTGCGAACGGTTGTTGGAGGGCACATATTCCTCAATGGCGGTCTTGATGTCGAATAGTTCGACACCGAAATAACAACCCACGCATACAGCCGCCATGGCGTTGTCGAAATTGTAGTTCCCTATGAGGTGACTTTGGACGGTGTAGACGTTGTCGTCGTCCTCGAAATAGAACTTCATAAACGGGTCGGACGAAACCAGAGCGCCCTTGTACTCTGCAGCCATGCTGCTGCCGTAGGTGACCACCGATGCCATGGGCAGGTTCACCCCACGGGGAGTGAAATCGGAGCTGTAATCCGACGGCGTGGCTCCTGGAAAGGCTGGAATGACACCCGGCAACACCGACGGGCTGCTGGGCAGCACCGCCATCTTCTCGGCGCGCTCCATAAGGATGTCGTTGTCGGCATTGACAAAGATGACGCCAGCCATGGCGGCGAGGTGCTTATAGAGTTCGGTCTTGGTGCGTACCACACCCTTGAAGGAGCCAAACCCTTCAAGATGGGCCAAACCCACATTGGTGACAAGGCCAAAGTCGGGATTAGCGATATTGCAAAGGAAGTCTATCTCTCCCGGATGGCTTGCGCCCATCTCGACAATGGCTATCTCGGTGTCGGCAGGAATGGAGAGCAGCGTCAAGGGGACACCAATATGGTTGTTGAAGTTGCCCTGCGTGGCGAAGGTGCGGAAACGACGGCTAAGGACGGCGTTGATCAGCTCCTTGGTTGTGGTCTTGCCGTTGGTGCCAGTGATGCCAATCACGGGGATGGAGAGCCGAGAACGGTGGTAGCGGGCCAGCTCCTGCAGGGCATTCAATGAGTCGTCGACAAGCATGCATCTTTCATCGTCGGCATACCTGGGGTTGTCGACAACACAGATGGCGGCGCCCTGCCCGAGGGCCTGCTTTGCGAATTGGTTACCGTCGACCTTTTCGCCCTTGAGGGCAAAGAAGATGCTTCCCTCGCGGACAGTGCGCGAATCGATGGTCACATGGCGTGAGGCAAGATAGGTTTCGTAGAGAAGAGATAGGTTCATAGTATTAATTAAAAAAGGTCCTCTTAGTAAGAGAACCTTCTGTTTTGTTTGTCGGGGCGAGAAGACTCGAACTTCCGACCCCTTGCACCCCATGCAAGTGCGCTAGCCAACTGCGCCACGCCCCGAACAAAAGACATCTGAGAGGTGATTTCTGTATCAGAAAAACCGTTTTTCTTTCCTCAAATGCGAGTGCAAAAGTACTAACATTTTCAATACTGACCAAATTTTTTTTCAAAAAAATTATTTTTTTTGAAATACAACAACGGCAACTACCTAATTAGCAGTACAGTTCCGCGTTTCACAATTTGATCAAACGGAGAGGTGATTTTGTGGCAAGAGATGATAAAAGTGTACACTCCCTGGGGGCATTTCTTGCCATTTTGGGCTATTCCGTTCCACGGATTTTCGGGGTCGTAAGACTCGAAAACAATCTGTCCGCGACGGTCGTAGATGATAATATGGTAACGCTGGATGTCGTTTACCTTCACGTCGAATGTGCGGTTGGTACTCTCGTCCGGAGTGAAGGCATTGGGTGTCCAGATGGTGGTATGGTCGACATAGACGGTGACATTGGTGGTGTCGAAACACTGATAGGGATTGTAAGCCCAAAGGCGTACAGTGACCGAGTCGACATTACCCGGCACCATAAATTTCACACGCTCTTCGGTGCTGGTCTCACCATAGGGGAGTTCCCACACGCGCGTGGTGCTGTTCTGGCTCAGGTCGATGAAGGTACACTCCAGATTGCCCAGCGAGACCGTCAGCGGGTCAACATCGCCGATGGCTACGGGCATAGGCTCCACATGGACAGTGGTATTGTTGGAAGTAGTGCACACGCCAGTGTTGGCGGTGACGGTATAGACAGTGGTTGACGAAGGAAGCACCATAATATGGCTGTTCAACTCCTGGCCGCCGAGTGTCGGGTCGGGGGGACGTGCCGACCAGGAGAAATTCTCTGCCACGGTCTCAACGATAAGGTCAGCCATCTCGCCGCCACAGACACCCGTAGGTTCGCTGATGGTGATTATTGGCATAGTGTCGACGGTGATGACAATCGAGTCGTGACCATAGCAGTCGGCGCCGTTGGTGAGGCCATAGAGGTGGAACACTGTTGTCGTATCGGGCGAGACGGTAAAGCTGTTGCCGGCAGCGAAGGTCTGTCCGCCGTCCCACGAATACTGCGCTGCGCCAGCGCCTGTCAGGGTAGTAGAGTTGCCTTGGCAGATGCGGTCTACATTTGTAGAGAGTTGTACGGATGGCAACGGCACCACTTCGACACGCACCGAGTCGAAATCTTCCCACCACTGGCCGTTCCACCATAAGAAGGAGCGGCAGTAATACCATGTCCTCTCATGGGGATAGACGGTAACAATGGAGTCGCGCATCTCGAAGAGGTTTCCGTCGAGCGACGTGTACCACACGCAGCTGTCGGCGCCATGGGCAAAGAGAGTGAGCGGCTGGTCGTCGCATATTATTGTGTCGCTAATAACCAAGGTAGACATTCGGTCGGTGCCGAAGGTGTCGCGAAGCAGGTAATTGAAGTTCGCCCTGCGTCCAATCAAGATAGTGTCCAACGATATGCTGCCGCAGAAATCCTCCACTTCAAGAATCCATGTACAGTCGGGAGCTGTGTTGACCAGTACCGAGTCGCCAGTACGGACAAAGGAGGGGTCATTGAGCTTGCGCCAGGTCACGGTACGGTTGGGCATGCCGCCTTCGATGTGGGCACGCATCCAGACATTGGAGGTGCTGTTCATGATGGTGTCGCGAGTGATGGTGGCAATGAGCGGGTCGGTATCTATGATGTTGAACCCTACTGTGTCTGAATTGGGGCATCCGTCGGAGGGCGAGAAAATGAACCTTGCCGTCTCCAGCCCCTCTTGGACTCCGTCCATATTGGGAGCAATCGTGAGGTCGATTTCCGTCTCCCCTGCCGGGAAGGCAATGGCGGGGTTGATCATGGTGAAGTCGACACCATTGGTGGCGGTACCTTCGTAAGTGACATTAACCGTTGTTGCCTGATACTTGGCATGGGGACGGCTGAGCTTTACGGTAGCCACACAACCCTCGTAGAGGTCGGAGGGAGTATCGGTATTGGCGGCATTGGTAAATTCGAACGACATGGCATTCGATGTGAGGCTGTTGGCCTCGAGAAACACGACCGAAGGGAGAGAGCCGTCGCTGACGTTGGCGATAGCCATCTTGAGGTGATACGTCTGGCAAGGGATAACCCTTGCCTCGGCTGTAAGCACTGTCGTGGCGCCGGTCATGTGTGTGATGAGGTTATGGTTGAAGTTGTTGTTGAAATACTGGCTATTGTTCAAGTTACAATCCGACACTGGATTAGAGGTGGATGAGGTCCCGCTGTTGACATTATTGATGGTAACCGGGAGCTCGGTGCCGGGAACGAGGGCTATGTTCTTGTTGGTATACACTCCACCGTTGGGATTGACACCGCTAAGGAAGAATGCAAAAACATCGTTAAACTCGCTGCACGTGTATGACTGATATTCTTCGGAAGCAAAGACATAGCGGAAACGGATAGAGTCGGACTTGGGGATAAAGTCAAACTCCAAGACGCAACAGTTGTTGACGGAATTGGGTGAAGCAATGCTCGATAGCAGTGGGTCGGAAACCGTTGGACAGTTGTGGGTGGATTGGCCGGAACTGGAGCCTGCAATATAATTGACCGCACAGGCGCCAAGGATTATTCCACTGCTAATCCCAATGCCCGTCGAGTTGGCACCAGTGGTGAAGTCGCCCACACCGCTGCAATTGATACTCGTATAGCTGCCGTTCAGTTGCACATTTTCAATCTCGACACCCTCTCCGAGGAGGATATTGCGCACCAGCGAGTCGGGAGTCCACCCCGCATGCTGGGATCCGAGCGTGACCTGCAGCTGTGCATTTGCCGCATTGGGGGCTAGCATCAGGCAAAAGGCAATGAGAGCAAACGATAGATGTATTTTTTTCATAAAAAGAATGTTTTGCGTTGCTGTTTAACTATACCTAATAGACGCAAAAAAACGATTTTTGTTGCGTCTAGAAGTGTTAAAATTTCGAAAAGGAGAATGCCACCGTGAGCGAGGACTGCTCCAAAGGCGGAACACTACGGTCTGCAATCATAGCCCGAGAGTTCCTTTTTAGCGAAGGGGGAATATTTGTCGATGTGGTTATCGCTTTGGAATTCACCCCTTTCGACACAAGATAATCGGTCAGGGAGCGGAGCCGCGAGCCATTGAGCAGCGAACAGAAGGGTATGTCGGCACTGAGGTTATAGTTAGAGTAGACATTGATTCGCAAACCAGGGTTTTCCAACAAGAAGCATACCAGCTTGTCGACATTGGCACGTCCGGCCGAAGACAGTTCGCTGCTGACCGACGTGCTGAAGAGGTGGGTGAAAGTGATGAGCGAATCGAGAGGTATTGTACGGAGTTGCACATCTTTTGTGGCATCGGCATAGAGCAGCTCCTCGCTACCACGCACAGGGACAATTTCTTGTTGTTCAACGAAATGGTTTTTGGCATGGAACGAGAGGTCGTAATGGACACCGTTTTGCAGGAAGATGACGTAGCTGCCGTCAGAAAGCACGCGAGCAGTGTCGTAACTCTGAGAGGCGCCCTTGCGAGGTGTATGGGCAGCAACGACATAGGCGTCGTCGAGTTTGTCATAGTGTTCCGACGTAAGGGTACCCCGCATGACGACGCAATGGAGCGTGCCGTCGAAACGATTCAGCACCTCGCTGTTGTCGGCATTGCGACGCAGCCACCATCCGTGGTTGAGGTTAGATGAGGGGATAAAGGCCATGTCATCGTCCTTGGAGCAGAAGGGAGCCTTGAGGCTTTGCACTGGCGAGCGTCCGATGGGGTACATCCTGGCCGTGTCGCCCTGCCTCAGAGTCAGAAGACGGGTGGCGTAGAGGTCAAATCCGCCATAACTGTCGGGGCGACCATCGGAGGAGAAGACCAGGTAGTTGCCATAGATGGCGGGCATAATGTCGTCGCCACCGGAGTTGACAAGATGACCCATATTTTGCGGCGAGAGCCAGTCGTTGCCGCTACGCATGGAGAACCAGAGGTCGATGCCGCCGAACCCCAACGGCGAGTCGCTGGCGAACACCATGACACGTCCGTCGTTCGAGAAGACGGGGTGCATGACCGACGAGCTCATTTCCGGGAGTTTCACTCGGCGTGAGGTGAACTTGCCTTTCCTTTTCTCATAGTAGACAAAGAGTTGCGACACACCCTTAGAGTCTTTTTTGGTGTAGTAGATGCTTTTGGTGAGAGGGTCACGGACGGCGTAGGTCAGCTGCGGGTCGATAGCGACAAGCAGCGAGTCGACCATCGGTGACGACAGATGCGACGAGGTAGCCGACGAGGCGAGGAGCATGCCACCCGTGACGAAGTGGAGCTGTCCGTCGAAAGAGGAGACCTCGTCGAGAGAGGCGGGGAGCCTCAACGCCAACTCCGAGGCCGTTACAGCGGTATTTCGGCGACCACTGTCAGGCTGCGACATCAGCGATGCCGCAAGAAAAACAAAAGCCGACAATAAAACTATTTGCTTGAACATGTTATCAGATTAAGACAAGAGGAAGTACTTGTGACATTTCAGTGATATAGTGGAAATTGAGTCCTTTAAGGTATTCCGGAGCGATGTCCTCGACATCGCGGCGGTTGTCTTCGCAAAGCACCAGGTCGGTGATGCCGGCACGCTTGGCGGCGAGGATCTTCTCGCGGATGCCGCCAACGGGTGTCACCGAGCCACGCAACGTTATCTCGCCGGTCATGGCATAGTCGGCACGCACCTTGCGACCTGTGAAGGCACTGACCATGGCGGTAAACATGGTGATGCCAGCCGAGGGGCCGTCCTTGGGAGTGGCACCTTCAGGCACATGGATGTGGATGTTGAGAGTCTCGAAGAGGCTGGAGTCGATGGAGAGCTTGGTGGCGTTGGCCTTGATGTACTCGTAGGCCAGAGTGGCAGATTCCTTCATCACGTCGCCAAGGTTGCCAGTCATGCTGAGATTGCCCTTCCCTTTGGATGTGGAGGCCTCTATGAACAGGATGGTGCCGCCCACCTGTGTCCATGCCAGACCCGTGACGACAGCCACAAGGGGGGTGGGACTGCGACGCTCAGACTGATGAATGGGCAAGCCCAGGATGGGTCTCAGTTCGTCAGGCATAATCTTCTTGGAAGGCTTCTCGCCCGAAAGGACCTTGACGGCACGGTTGCGTATCAGCTTGGCTATCATCTTGTCGAGTTGACGAACACCCGATTCGTGGGTATAGTCTTCGACAATGTTGCGTATCGTCTCGACGGGGAAGGTGAAGTCGCCACGCTTGAAGCCATTCTCCTTGAGCTGACGCGGGGCGAGGTATTGCTTGGCTATCTGGAGCTTCTCCTCAATGATGTAGCCTGGCACCTCGATGACCTCCATGCGGTCGATGAGGGCGGGATGGATGCCCGAGATGCTGTTGGCTGTGGCAATGAAGAGGACACCGGAGAGGTCGTAGTCGACATCGAGGTAGTTGTCGTGGAAGGCCATATTCTGCTCGGGGTCAAGCACTTCGAGGAGGGCAGCCATCGGGTCGCCGCTGAAATTGTTGGCTTGAACCTTGTCAATCTCGTCGAGCACAAACACAGGGTTGCTGACCTTGGCCTTGAGCATACCATTGATGATGCGTCCTGGCATTGCGCCCACGTAGGTGCGGCGATGGCCGCGAATCTCGGCTTCGTCGTGTACACCGCCCAGAGCCACACGCACATACTCGCGGCCGAGGGCGTTGGCGATGGACTTGCCCAGCGAGGTCTTGCCAGTGCCAGGGGCACCCACAAGGCAGAGGACCGGCGACTTGCGCTGGTCGGTGAGATTGAGGACTGCCATCATCTCAAGGATACGCTCCTTGACCTTGTCGAGGCCAAAGTGGTTGCTGTCGAGACGGCGGCGAGCCTTGTCGAGGTCGCTATTGAAGGAGCCACGGACTCCCCACGGCAGGTCGAGCATGAAATTCAAATAGTTGAGCTGCACACTGTAGTCGGGCGAGGCCTGGGGTGTACGCTGCAGCTTGTTCATCTCGTTCTCGAAATGGTGAAGCACCTCCTCCGGCCATTTCATCTTGCGGCCGCGCTCGCGCATGTGTTTGAGTTCGGCGTCGTTGGAGCCGCCGCCCAGCTCTTCCTGGATAACATGCATCTGCTGGTTGAGGAAATACTCACGCTGCTGGCGATCCATGGTGACCTGCGTCTTCTCCTGTATCTCGTGACGAAGGTCCTCGATAGACTCCATATCCTTGATGTGGCGGATAAGAGCCAGTACACGTTCATTGAAGGTGGGCATCTCCAGAAGCTGCTGCTTGTAGGAGACATCCATGTCGATATGCGAAGCGATAAAGTTGGTCAACATGCGGGGTCCGCGAATTTCGCGGAGCGTCTTGATGGTTATATCATTGGGGTTGACCGACTTGAGGAAAGAGATGTATTTGCGGACAAGAATTTTGATTGACTCCTTTTCCTCGCGAGTGATGTCGGGCAGCATATCGGCGGTGAAAGAGGGCTGACGCTCTCCGGTGAGGTAAGGCTTATTGGAGACGATGTCGCCCAGCACGAAAGTGCCGCTGCCGCGGAGTATTCCAATCACCTCATTGTTAGGCATCTCGATAATCTTGACCACCTGTGCAAGACAACCGGTATCGTAAAGGTCGCTGCGTTCGGGGATGTCAGGAGTCTCGTTGCGTTGCGTGACAACACCTATGTTCACGTTCTTCTCGGCCACCTGGCGCAGGAGTTTAAGCGAGGAGGTGCGCGACACGTTGATAGGCGTTATGGTGCCGGGAAAGAGCACGTTGCCAGTCATAGGAAGTATAGGGATGATGTCAGGACAGTCGGGGTTGAGATCGAAGAGGAAATCCTCAAGGTTGTCGTTCTGATTCACTGGCACCACTTCAATCACAGCCGAGGAGACATGGTCAGAGTCCACCATCTCGTGGAATAGTTCATCAATATAATTGTTGTTCATCAAGAAGATATGTATGTTTGAAGTATGATGTTAAACAATAATAAGGTGTCATTTAGACTATCTTTTTTACGGCAAACAGGTGAAAATGTTTCATTTCAACACAATAAAAAAAAGCTCTTGCGAGAAGAGCTTTTTCCTAACATTTAACCTAAAACAAACTACTATTCTTATTTTTTGTTGTATCTTTTGTACTTGCTCATGAACTTATCGACGCGTCCAGCGGTGTCAACCAGCTTGAGCTTGCCGGTGAAATAAGGATGAGATGTGTTGGAGATCTCAAGCTTCACAACAGGATACTCATTGCCGTCGGTGAAAACGACAGTCTCCTTGGTGTTGGCGCAGCTCTTGGTGAGAATCATGTTGTCGTTAGACATATCTTTGAATACGACAAGTCTGTAGTTGGCGGGATGGATTCCTTTTTTCATTGCTTTGATTATTAGCCGTTTTAAACAGTGGTTTTTTAAACGATTGTTAAAAAAATGTTGTTTTTACTCTGATTTTGAGTTTGCAAAAGTACACACATTTTTGGAAGTAACAAAACTTTTTGGACAAAAAATTATTATCATCAAGCAGAAGCAACTGATTATACGCATCTTAAAGAAACAAAAAAAACTATATCACCGATGTTGCACAATTAAAAAAAAGGCTCTCCGTTAATGGAAAGGAACAAAAATCGACTACAAAATGAGCAACAGAGACAGCCTTTACAACGTCCTTTGGGTCGACGAAGACGTTGACACGCTGAACTTCAAAGAGATAGCACGCAAATACAACATTAACGTTCAACAGTCGCGCAGCTGGGAACGAGGCAAGTACATTCTTGCCAGCCATTTCGAGAACTTCTCGGCTGTGGTGTTGGACGGCAACTGCGTCATCAACGATGGCGACAAACCCACACCCGACTTCCTTTACCAGGCTGTAAGAGAGATGGAAAGCATCTTCGTCCAGCATGGAGAGCAGTTGCCGTGGTACGTCCTTTCGTCGGGAAGCGCACCCGACTTTGAGAAGACGCTTCAACGGATTGGCATGGGTGACCGCGAGACTTTAGAGAGCGAATGGGGGCGAATCTACTTCCGCAAGGGGCACGACCTTGAAGAGTTGTGCATCACCATCAAGCATGCCGCGGCACGGCGTAAAGACAACAAGGTGAGAGCCATGTACAGCGACGTGTTCAAAACCATGCAGATCTATTTCACGCCCGACGCACGCCAGACCATGCTCGACATACTGAAGGCGCTCCACTTCCCCGAGGAGAGCCGGGACTTCGACCCTGTGCTGTACTACACGCAGCTGCGACGCATTCTCGAGCACCTCTTCCGTGCCGCCAACCGGCTTGGAATGCTCCCCGACGAGGTGATGGGGCCCAAAGACAAGGTGAACCTCGCCAATTCATCGCTCTATCTCTCCGGCAGAGAGGTGAATCTAGGTTCAAGAACAGTGCGTTACAAGCGTCCAGGACAGTACATTTTCCCTCCCGTGATAGCACAGATAGTGAAAAGCATACTGGTGGTAGCCAACAAGAACTCGCACACCGTTGAGCTGGACACACTCGGACGGACAGTAATGCAGGACTACTATAACTCGCTGCATTCAAACAACTTCCTCTTCGGGTATGCACTACACCTGTGCGATGTGATTATCTGGTTCGGAAGGTACGCGAAGAGATACTACTCGAAATAGGTTATCTGACGAGTGATGACCTGATAGAGATAGCCTTCGGATGGTGACACATGGAAGACGTAGGCCTGAGTCCAGTTGCCATGTTCGTCATAATAATATGTATAAAGGAATGCCTGGCGAAGGGTGGTGAGATAATAGGAGCATTTCTCTGCCAGGTGACCGTCGGTGTCGTAGCGGTATTTTTCGGCGCCACGGTAGATACCGTTCTCACCCTCGTTATAGGTGACGTATGTGCGGTAGCCAAAGTCATTGTAGTTGTATAGTGTCGAAGCGATTTCCTTGTTGTCGGCACTGAAGATGGAGACCTTCTCGAGGAGACCGTCCTTAGAGTAGAAGTATACGCTGCTCTCTTCCAGCGAGTCGGAGCTGCCAAACATCTCGGCGGTGATGGTGCGGTTCTTCTTGTCGTATTTGTAAGTGGTCTGCGACAGCATCTCGCTATAAGGCTCCTGGGTGCGGATGTCGCTCACAAGGCGGTCGCTCTTGTCGTAGGAGTAGACCACGACGATGACAGGGTTGCCCAGTGTGTCGTAATAGGTATTCTGGGAATAGTAGCCCTTCTCATTGTAGTTGTTGCGGACAGGCTGGCCCACAATCCTCCCCTGCGGGGTACGTACCGTTGTGAGGATAGACTTCACGGGGCCCTTGAGGTGATTTTCGTCGATATCTCTCGAAAAATGTTGGGCGCTGGCAGAAAACGAGAGAGCCAGAAAAGCGAGTATAAGAACTGGATATTTCATAATTACAGAAACAATTAATAATTAATAGTTAAAAGTAATTTATAGCTTATAGTCAATAAATTAATCAACCAAGTCGTCTACTTGTCACAACCTGCAAGAACCACAACGATTTCGCCTTTGACGTCGCGCGATGCGAAGGCTTTGAGGACTTCGCGCAGTGTGCCACGGACTGTCTCGGCGTGTAGCTTGCTGATTTCACGGCTGACGCTCACCTGACGTTCGTCGCCCATCACTTCAATCAGCTGTTCGAGGAGCTTCACGAGGCGAAATGGACTTTCGTAAATAATCATGGTTCGCGACTCGGAGGCCAGATTCTGGATGGCAGTCTGGCGGCCCTTCTTGTGGGGCAGAAAGCCCTCGAAGACAAACCTGTCGCACGGCAGTCCGCTGTCGATGAGTGCCGGAACAAAAGCCGTGGCTCCTGGCAGGCATTCAACCTCGACGCCAGCCTTCACAGCCTCGCGCACCAGAAGGAACCCTGGGTCGCTGATGCCTGGCGTGCCGGCGTCGGTCACCACCGCAATGTCGATACCTGTCAGAAGACGCTCGACAATGCGTTCCACCACCTGGTGCTCGTTGAAGATGTGGTAGGACTGGAGCGGGGTCTCGATGCCGTAGTGCTGCATGAGGACACGACTGGTGCGGGTATCCTCGGCAAGGATCAGGCCACAGGATTTCAAAACCTCGACGGCACGATAAGTCATGTCGCCGAGGTTACCTACCGGTGTCGGAACCAAGTAAAGCATTACTCTTCCTCGAAATCGTCGGGAATCTCCATGTCGTGGTAGACATTGGTGACATCGTCATCCTCCTCGAGGATGTTGATGACCTTCATGACCTTACGGATAGACTCCTCGTCGATGGAACGGGTTGTGTTGGGAATACGCTGCAACTCGGCGCTTTCACACTCGATACCTTTGGTTTCGAGCATCTTGACCATATTGCCGAAGTCCTCATAGGCAGTGTAGAGGGTGAGGTAATCGTCATCGACCTCCATTTCCTCAAGGCCGCCGTCGATAAGGTCCATCTCGAGTTCCTCGACATCCATGTCGGGTTTGCGAGGCACTACGAAGACGCCCTTGCGGGTGAAGAGGAAAGCGAGGCTGCCGTTGGTTTCGAGGGTGCCGCCAAACTTGTTCATGATTGACTTGACGTTGGCAACGGTACGGTTGTTGTTGTCGGAAAGAGCCTCGATGAAGAGTGCAATGCCGTGGTTGACATGGCACTCGAAGGTGAGCTCCTGCATTGCGGCTGCATCCTTGTCGTTAGCCTTGTTGATGGCACGCTGAAGGGTGTCTTTGGGCATGTTGCATCCGCGTGCATTCTGCACGAGCAGACGGAGACGAGGGTTGCTGTCCGGGTCGGGACCGCCTTCGCGAACGGCGATAGAGACCTGTTTCAAGATGTTGGAATACTGTTTGGAGCGCTTGGCGTCAGCTGCACCTTTGGCTCTCTTAATCTTTGACCATTTATTATGTCCTGACATTGTATATATATTATGAAGTTTGTAGTTCTGTTTTGAAAAATCTAAGGTATGTTATGGGTTTGCCCTGGCCGAGGAACATCGACTCATAGAAGGTCTGCACGGCCACTGCCATGCCGCCATAGCCCGAGGCATAGAGGTCGGGGGTAGCAAACTCGACGGTGTAACCGCCGGCGGGGATGACCTCGTCGAGGGTGTAGTCGTAAAGCTCGCGTGAGTCGGTCTTGAGGTTGATGGGAGCCCCCGGCCTGAGGAAATGGCCATACAGGGACAAGAAACGCTGGCTGGTGAGCCTCTTGTTGGGCTTCTTGGGCTGAGGGTCGGGGAAAGTGACCCATATCTCAGCGACCTCGCCGGGAGCGAAAAAGCGATCAATCATCTCGATGCGGGTACGGATGAAGGCCACGTTCGTCATCTTCTCCTCGTTGCTGGTCTTAGCACCACGCCACAGACGGGCTCCCTTGATGTCGACGCCGATATAGTTGCGTTCCGGCAACTGACGAGCCATGGCGATGGTGTATTCGCCTTTGCCGCACCCCAGTTCAAGGACGATGGGGTTGTCGTTGCCGAAAAACTCATTCCACTTGCCGCGCAACTCGAAACCATGCTCGGCAAGCTGCTCAAAAGAGAGCTGGAAAAGGTTTTTGAATGTCAGATTTTCGGCAAATCGCGCCAGTTTGTGTTTGGCCATCTATTGGGTGTTTAAGGTTTTACGTTCTCCGTTCCCCGTTCTCCGCTCTCCGTTCTCCGTTCTCCGTTCTCCGTTCTCCGTTCTCCGTTCCTCGTTCTCCGCTCTCCGCTCTCCGCTCTCCGTTCTCCGTTCTCTACCACTTCTTGATGCTGATGTCGCCTTTATACCATTCCTTGATGTGGTTGTAGCGTGCCTCTATCTCGGTGCGGCTTGCGGCACTGCCCATGCTCACATAGTAGAGGCCATTGCGGTTGATGATGTAGGCATCGCAGCCTTTAGCCTTGAGTTTGCGGCAGAGGGCATCGGCATTCGACTTGTTCACCGAGAAGCCGGCAATGACGTCGAAGCCCTGCTTCGACTGTGTGGCCACATGAGAGGCTGCAGGTGCCGGCTTGGCGGCCTTGGCATTGTTGGCAGCCTTGGGTTTCTCAACGACAGGTTCCGGGATAACCTCATCATAAGGAATAATCTGAGTCAGAATATCCTCAAGAGTGGAGGACTCAAAGAGTTCGGACTGGACAGCGATGGTTTTGCGAATCATCTGGCGATCCTTGAGACCAGGCATATTGTACTCGCGCACGTAATCCTTATAATTAAGCAGCATGTGTCCGTGGAATTCATCGTCGGTGAGCAACTCAGTCAGACGTCCTCTCACATACTGACCCACCTGTGCGATGAAGGCCTCCTCGTACTTGCTCATCTTGCGCTGTTTGAGGAAGTTGGACAAGTAAGGTGTAAAGTCGGAGACAATCTTCTGAGAGCCAGCCTCAATCTCGTCGTCAGAGTACTGGAGACCGTCGAGCGAGAAGGTGTAGGGAGTAATGTTGTCGCGAGCAGCATCGCGGTCATAATCGGCAGGAGTTTCGACATCGAATTCCACATTTCCAGCAGGCTGTTCGACAGCCAGTTGGGGGATATAGGACGAAGCCCACTGACGGCAACGGCCGTTGAGCAGATAGTGGTCGATGGCAGCAAAGCAAGCCAACAGCACGACGAGTATCAGGAGGATCCACAGCAGGGCTTTCCAGAAGCCACCTTTCTTTTTCTTCTCGTCAGACTTCTTCTCTTCGTGTCTCTCTATCTGATGTTTATCCTCTTTGTGTTTGTTTTTCTTGTGCTGCTTCTTGTCGTTCTTTTTGCTATCTTGAGTTTTCTCTTCCTCGTTGCTATTATTGATAGCGTCGAGCTGATGCAGAGCATCTATAGTGGAACTGTTGATATTGGCATTATTGTCAGAGGCCGAAACAGGTTCCGGCTCTTTTACTGGCTCTGGCTCCTCTACTGCGGGTTCGGGTGTAGGTTCGGGTTCCTGTAAAGGCTCAGGCTCAGGTTCTGGCTCCGGTTCAGGCTCCGGTTCAGGAATCGGCTCAGGCTCAGGTTCAGGTTCTGGCATTGGCTCTGGCTCAGGCTCCGGCTCCGGCTCCGGCTCCGGAACGGAAACCTGTTCGGGCATGGGTGTCGGCTCCTCAACCGGTTCCGTCTCAGCGCTTGACAAAGAGAGGAACGATGAGTTACGCTGTAGTTCAGGGTTATCGAAAATATCGAAAGGGCTACCCTCCCCTACTACGCTGTTAGTCTTAACTCCCTGTACGGGTGCGGGTTGAGAAAGCGCGGAAAGCGGAGACGATGATTCTTCGGGAGTAATGCAGTAAACGCCATCCTTGAAGTTGATAGCCCCCACTCCGCCAAGCAGACAGGAGCCTTCGCTCTCGACCTTTGCAACGAGGGCGGCGGTGTAATTGTTCCATATTTGCTGGGCTGTGGAGATGGAAACGCACTCTTTGTTAGCAAGATACTGTATAAAATCGTTTTCGGCTACAGAGTCTCTACGGACGATGACGCTACGACGGGTAGGATAGAACGTAGAGGTGGCACGGTCGAAAAAGGCTTTGGTTTCCTCTTCGACCAGAACACCAACGCCATTGATATTAACAGGCTTGCCGCTTTTCAGATATTCAACAAGATAGTCGGTAATATTCATCGGTGATTATTGAATCGTGACTAGTGATTCTTTATGGTTATATGCTGTTAGAAAAAATGAATTACAGTTTCAGCAGATCTTCGGGGATGTCGATGGCGACACTCTCCTTGGTTGTCTCGCGGACAGCGATGCGATAGCCGTTCTCCATCCAGCGGAGTTGCTCGAGCGACTCGCATTTCTCGAGAGGAGTTTGAGGCAGGAGGACAACCTTCTGCAACACCTCGCGACGGAATGCATAGATGCCAATGTGCTTATAGTATGAGCAGACACGTTTCCTGAGCCACATCTCCTTGGCGATGCCACGCATGTAGGGGACAGGCTGGCGGCTGAAATAGAGGGCGTCGCCGTTGGCGGCACATACAACCTTGACAGTGTTTGTGGAGTTGAGTTCGGCTAGCGAGGTGATTTTCTTTTTGAGGGTGACAATCTGGGTGTTTGGGTCCTCGAAGGCCTTGACCACAAGCTTGATATGCTCGGCAGCAACCTTGGGTTCGTCGCCCTGGATATTGATGACGACATCGAAGTCGTTGATTGCGTCGCCGATTTTCTGGATGGCCTCACCGCAACGGTCGGTGCCTGTCTTGTGGTTTTTGCTGGTCATCACAGCCTCGCCACCAAAAGCAGCGACGGCATCGACGATACGCTTGTCCTCGGTAGCGACAAGAACACGGTCGACGAGACCGGTGCCGGCCACGCCGTTCCAGACATGTTCAATCATCGGTTTGTCATTGATCATGACAAGAGGTTTGCCAGGGAAACGCGTCGAGTTGTAGCGCGCAGGGATAATGCCAAGGATTTTCATGATATTTAAGTTTATGGGGGTTATTGGGGAGAGAAAAGTTCGTGTTTTATGTTCAACTGTCAAAACAGTCCATTGAATTCGGCGTCTATCATATTGATTACAGTACCAAGGTCTTCGCGGCTGTCTGCAAAATTAAGTTCTTCAATATTTATTTTCAGCACTTTGCCGCGGTCGTAAGATTCGAACCAAGCGTCGTAACGTTCGTTGAGGTTGGTGAGGTAGTCAAGGCGGATAGAGCTCTCGTAGCTGCGGCCGCGTTTCTGGATTTGTTTGATTAGCGAGGGCACTTCACCGTGGAGATAGATAAGCAGGTCTGGTGGGTCGATAAACGACTCAAGGAGTTCGAAAACAGCGATATAGTTCTCATAGTCGCGAGTATTCATAAGACCCATTGCCTGAAGGTTGGGTGCGAAGATGTAGGCATCCTCGTAGAGCGTGCGGTCCTGGACAAAGTCGCGACCGGTCTGCTTCATGTCGAGCAACTGGCGATAGCGGGTATGGAGATAATAAATCTGCAAGTTAAAACTCCAACGCCGCATGTCCTCATAGAAACTGTTGATGTAAGGATTATCGTCCATACTCTCGAGAAGCACCTCGTAGCCGTAGTGCTTGGCGAGCTTGTCGGTGAGCGTCGTCTTTCCAGAGCCAATATTTCCTGCAATTGCTATATGCATACTGAGACTAATCTATACTGATTTCAACTATCCATCATCTTCCAAACAACATATTAGTTGTTGAAAAATAAACGGATAGAAAATAGGTACAATTATTTTCCAAAAAGCAAAGATACAAATAAAAATCAAAATTGGAAACTGAAAAATGAAAATATTGTCATGAATAAGTTTTTTTGTGTATTTTTGCAGACAACAAACAAATACTGATAAACAATATAAAACATTGTAGATAATGTCATTAATTAAATCAATATCCGGCATCAGAGGCACCATAGGTGGCTGTCCGGGCGAGGGTCTCAGCCCTATCGACGTTGTAAAATTCACTTCAGCTTTCGCTACATTCCTGCAGAGACAACAACCGGGGAAACGTCTCACGATGGTTGTTGGGCGCGACGCACGCCTATCCGGAGCCATGGTTGACCGACTGGTGGTAGGTACCCTGATGGGCATGGGTATCGACGTCATCGAGACAGGACTAAGCACCACGCCGACGACGGAAATGACTGTTATTGACAAGCATGCCGACGGAGGCGTCATCATCACCGCATCGCATAACCCGAAGCATTGGAACGCCCTTAAGTTGCTCAACGCCAAAGGTGAATTCATCGATGCCGCCGAAGGCAACGAGGTGCTGCGCCTGGCCGAGAGCGACGAGGTGACCTTCGCCGAGGTCGACAACCTGGGCACCGTGACCGAGGATTTCAACACCATCGACGCCCACATAGAGCGCGTGCTGGCGTTGCCGCTGGTCGACAAGGAGGCCATAGCCAAGGCCGGCTTCAGAGTGGCCGTCGATGCCGTCAATTCCACGGGTGGCATAGCCATACCGCGACTGCTCAGAGCCCTGGGCGTCAAGGAGGTGGTGGAGCTGAACTGCGAGCCCACCGGCCGTTTTGCCCACAACCCCGAGCCGCTGCCCCAGAACCTTACCGAGATAGCCTCCGTCGTTCCCGAAAAGAAATGCGACCTGGGCATCGTCGTCGACCCCGACGTCGACCGTCTGGCACTGGTCTGCGAGACCGGCGAGATGTTCGGTGAAGAATACACGCTGGTATCGGTGGCAGAATATGTGCTGCAACACACCCCAGGCAACACGGTGAGCAACATGTCGTCGACCCGCGCCCTTCGCGACGTCACCGAGAAGATGGGTTATAGCTACTCCGCATCGGCGGTAGGCGAGGTGAACGTCACCACCATGATGAAGGAGACCAATGCCGTCATCGGCGGCGAAGGCAACGGAGGCGTCATCTATCCCGCACTCCACTACGGTCGCGACGCGCTGGTAGGCGTGGCCCTCTTCCTCACCAACATGGCAAAGCGCGGCATGAAGGCCTCCGAGCTCCGTGCCACCTACCCCAACTACGTCATCTCGAAGAACCGCAAGGACCTCACCCCCGACATCGATGTTGACGCCATCCTTCGCCAAATGGCTGAGAAATACAAGAATGAGAAAGTCAGCACCATCGACGGCGTGAAGATAGACTTTGCCGACAGCTGGGCACACCTACGCAAGTCAAACACGGAGCCCATCATCCGCATCTACTGCGAGGCACACACCGCCGAGCAGGCCGACGCACTGGCCCAGAGAATAATCGCCGACATCGAGTCGCTGTAAACAACAGAAGCAACCATGAGTATCGTCGACCAAATACGTGACACAAAAGACATAACACCCGACGAGCTCAACCTGATACTCAACACTGAAGACAAGGAGCTCATTGAGTCTTTGCGTGCCGCCGCACGCGAAGTGGCAAACTCTGTGTATGGGAACAAAGTTTTCACACGCGGCCTCATTGAGCTCTCGAGCTTCTGCCGTAATGACTGTCTCTACTGCGGCCTACGTCGCAGCAATGGCGAGGCTGTACGCTACCGACTCAGCGAAGAGCAGATATACAAGTGCTGCGAGAACGGCTATCGGTTGGGATTCCGCACCTTCGTGATGCAGGGCGGCGAGGACGGCTGGTTTACCGACGAGAGGCTGCTGCCCATAATAGCCAACATCCGCAAACGCTATCCCGACTGCGCTATCACGCTTTCTCTTGGCGAGCGGAGCCGCGACAGCTACCAGGCACTCTACGATGCCGGAGCCAACCGCTACCTTCTACGCCACGAGACGGCAGACCCCGACCACTACAGCCGCCTGCACCCCGCCGAGATGTCGTGGCAGCATCGCATCGACTGTCTTTACCAGTTGAAAGAGATTGGTTATCAAGTAGGATGCGGTTTCATGGTGGGATCGCCTTATCAAACCGTAGAGACCCTTTACAAAGACCTACAGTTTATCCGCAGCCTGCAGCCCCACATGGTTGGCATAGGCCCCTTCATCAGCACCCACAACACCCCCCTCGAGACTTTCCCCAACGGCAAAGTCTCCACCACCCTTCGCCTGCTCGCCATCATCAGGCTGCTGCATCCCCACGTGCTGCTGCCAGCCACCACGGCATTAGGCACCCTGCACCCCCAGGGGCGCGAACAGGGCATACTACACGGTGCCAACGTGGTGATGCCCAACCTCTCCCCTCTCGACCATCGCAAGGACTACGCCATCTACGACAACAAAATCTGTACGGGTGAGGAGGCTGCCGAATGCCAGGCATGCATAGAGCACCGCCTACGCCGCATAGGCTTCGAGACGGTAGTGGCACGCGGCGACTTCAAGGAATAAGACAACACTTGAACAGCCAAAGCAAAAAAACACTCGTGACAGTCCGACCCATGAGGTCGACGACAGTGATAGCGACAGGACCTTCGATGGCTGACACAGTGATGGTTGCAGTGCCGTTAGAGGGGTTGGGATGGACAACAAAGCGGGTGCTGGCAGTAGTCAACTGGGAGTTGTCGATGCCTATGGGGTTGACGAAAGGCGGCGTGTCGGTAATCTCTGTCAGAATCAAGGCCGCGGACTATATAGGAAGGCTGTAATGTGGCAATCGCCGTGTCGGCGAATTGCAGCAGCCACTGGCCCTCGTCGCCACCAGGAGTCCAGGAGATGAATGCCGTATCGCTTCCCACTTCGGCCACAAAGTCGCTGGGTTTGCGACAGATGTACAGCTCATACAGTCCGACATCGTCAATATAGCCGGCGGTGGAAGTGTAGGTATCACCGACAGCGAGGCAGCGGATAGCCACATACTTGATATACAAAAATACACATTTTTTCTGGTACTTATGCTCTTTCGGGATAAGATTCTATAAAATATACTGGAAATAAATAAATTACAGAAGCACTTAAAAATATATGACACTACAAATAAGCCCTTGATTTCGCCTGTTCTCACGGGATTTTCGAATAAAAAGGGACTATAAAGAAGCTCATGCACTAGAATGGCAGGGGTGGTCTGAATGATGCGCGACAGATTAAGGCAGCATAGGGTCACCTTTTCGTGGCAGAGCCGTTTTTATAGCAGCTCCGACCAGTCCCGTCTTGCAAACAGCCAATCAGCAAGATAGAGTGGGCAACTGATAAGATTGCCATTCTTTTGGAGGTTGTTGGCAGAAAACCTGACACGAACCACAGGATTGAATTTCTCATTATATACGGTGAGGCTTTTCCCGCTGACACAGCCGGCTGCCTTCACCTCGAAAGGCACTATGTTTACACCGTTTTGAACAACAAATTCAACCTCTGCCCTACCCGATGAAGTCCAATAATAAGGCATCTCCTTTTGCGTAGCGATGTATGACTGCAAGACCATGTTTTCAGCCAATGCACCCTTAAACTCAGTGTAGTTACTGGCACCTCCCAGCACCACGTCGGACGGCACGCGTGCCAAACGCCGCAACAAACCGCTGTCACAAGCATAAACCTTGAAGGCGTTCACCTCGCGATATCCTGAGAGAGGCATCGCTGGCTTAGCGGTCGAAAAAACACGGTGTATCATTCCAGCCTCTTCGAGCCAAAGCAGTCCATCTTCATACTCCTTTGCCCTGGCTCCACTCTGAACAACATTATACACGAATTTTCTATTCTCCTTCGACAACTGGGACGGTAAGGAGTGCCATAAAGCCTTGATGCGAGGGATATCGCGTGGCTCAGCATATTTGGCAAAGTCCATTTCGTAAAGGTCAAGTATATTTTGCAGGACAGACTCGACAGTTCCCATACCTTTATCGGACAACAACGCCACCACAGCCTCTGGCATACCGCCACATACCTGATACCTGCGATATTCAAGTAACAGCTTGCTGTGGATAATCTCAGGGATGTGGTCGACCTCATCTAACCCCGACACAAATTCATGCAAAGATGGTTCCGATACCCTGAGAAATTCATCGAATGAGATAGGGTTCATACGTATTATTGTCACCTTGCCGACAGGAACAGTCATCCGACGGCGACGTACAGCCACACCAAGCAGTGACCCAGCCGCAATGATATGGTATTGAGGGGTTTTATCACAGAAATATTTTAGGCTGTTGAATGCCGCCTCGCACTCCTGTATCTCATCGAATACCAAGAGGGTCTTGCCAGGCTCAATAGGTACATCTGACTGCAATGCAAGATCTTTCAATAGTCTCTCCGGATCTTTGGTCTGACTGAAGATTGTTTCCAGTTCCATTGTTTCACTGAAATCAAAATAGGCGACATAATCGAAATACTTACGCCCAAATTCTTGCATCACCCACGTCTTGCCAGTCTGCCTTGCACCCATCAGTAGCACTGGTTTGTGCCTTTCGGAGGTTTTCCAATCCACCAGTTCGTTTATGATATTTCTTTCAATCTCCATTATTGTTACTTTTTTATAGGTAGATACTCAATATATGTGGTAGTATAAAACATGTACACCAAGCAAAACCATAACTCCAAAACGGCTCTTTTATTGTCCGAAAAACATTATCTCGTGCAGAAAAATGTGAATTTTTACATTTTTCTGCACGAAACAGTGTAAAAAAGCATCACAAGACATCCCGAAAGCATGGAACCGTTATACTACAAATACCCACAGTTTGACTTTCCCTGAAATTGAGGGAAAGATTCTCTTTCGGAAATAGGGAAAGATTCTCTTTCGGAAAATCGCTGTCAGCAATGGGGAACTACCAGTCGTTGCCGAAGTAGGTGCTTTCGTGCCGGTAGTGCCGTTGTTGGTGACGGTCACGTCGTTGCCCTCCGCATCGGTGTCGGAGGGGTAGACGGCCAGCAGGCTGGAGGGGATGTCGTCCGTGCCGGTGTTGAGGTAATAGGCATCCTCGTCGAAGGCTATGGGGTAGGCTGTGCCGTTGAGGTTGATTCTCTCGCCAGCGACCCACGAGGCTTTGTCATAAACCGCAAAAACGTCATAACGCTTCATTCAAGAGACGATGCAAAAATACAACTTTTCTTGAACATGACAATATTTTTCAGATAAAAAGTAACAAGCTTATGATTTATGCAATCGCGACAAACGGGATATGTTATGGTGTAGCCAAATAGCGAGACTGATTAATCATCAAGTTTGGCCAACTCACTGTCACCGAACCAATCTCTCATTTTTTGCTTGGCTTGTTCTTTGATTTCATCGTTGATGTAGCTTGCAACAACTAATAGTGCAGCCATAAGTAAACCTGAGTCATCAATGAATCCGGCAACGGGTATTGTATCAGGTATAAGGTCGATAGGTCTTCAAACTTCTTCGCACCTGCATTGATAACATCAGGGTGCAGGCCAAAGAACTCGTTGCTTTTTGCGGATTCGTTGTAACAAACACCTGGTTGCCTCGACGTCGAAGTTCAAGGTACACTGTGTTCTCCAGGACATGACCAAAGTCGTTGGGGCGAATTCGAACTGCAACCCAGCTTATTACAAAAACATAATGTAATAAATCGGCAGATAAGCGATATTACCCTCCATGCAAGCGGCACCCTCATTCGACAGCACCACCGCAGTTTTTATCTTATAGTCGGGATTGGTAATGAAACGGTCAAGCGAGCGATGGGTTGAATAGTCTTTGCCGGATTTCACCTCGATGGGCAATACCGAGAGGCTGTCATAATCATCGACCAAGAAATCCACTTCGCCTTTCTGCTTGTTGTCATAGTAGAAAAGTGTATGCCCATGGGCTTGTAGTTCGGCAGCGACAACGGTCTCGTAAACTGCCCCGAGATTTATGCCCAGATGGTCGTCCTTGATGGCGGTGACATTGTTCCTGAACAGGATGTACGACAGCAGTCCCACATCGTTGAGGTATAGTTTCAACAGGTTCTTCTTGGCAGAGCTTATCAGCGGGAATGTAGGGTTGGAGATGGCACGAACCTCAAGGGCAACACCGGCACTGATGAGGTATTCGATGTCGTCATCGTAGTCGCGGGCCGCTTTGCCGCGCTTTTCTTCAATCTCGTTGAAGCGAAGCCGTTTCTTGCGATTCTCCATATTAGACGGAATCAAATCGTAGATACGGCGGATATGAAGCTTCTCGTCAATGCTGTATTGCGAGGCATCCTCACGATAGAGGTTGTATATCTCCTCGTGGACCTTGCGGACATGGTATATGTTCTGTGAGTCAATATAGGTGTTCACGGCCTGAGGCAGGCCGCCAATCAACAGGTAGGTCTTGAACAATTCCAGCATACGACGGTGCAATCCGTCGTCGTAGCTTTCCCGATTCTTGAATCTGGTCCTCATGCTGACCACAACCTCATCGCCAACACCGTTTGCCCAAAGGAACTCCTCGAAGTCGAGAGGATACATGTGCTCTACTAGGATACGTCCTCCAGGGACGGACAGCGTCTTATGCATGGTCACACCAAGCAGCGAGCCGCTGACAATATATGTGAACCGGCCATCATCACATAGGAATTTTAGCAATGTGAGCAAAGGCGGGTAGGCCTGTATCTCGTCGAGAAAGACCAATGTGTTGTCTTTTGTTCCCAATCTTCGACCGGCAATGGCACTTATCCTGACGTAGAAGTCCTCTACTCCTTTCACGTCGGCAAACACACGGGCACCATCCCTGTCGTCAATCATGTTAATCTCGACAAAATTGGGAAAAGCTGCACGACCTTCGTGCCTGATGATGTACGATTTGCCGACCTGACGTGCACCATCGACAATAAGTATCTTGTTCCTATTAGAGTTAAAGTACTCTTTAAGTGTTTGTTGTATCTTTCTCTTTAGCATAATGCAACTGTATTTTGTGATGCAAAAATACAACTTTTTCCAATTATAAGAGCCTATTTTTACAACTTTTTCCAATTTTCAGACCCGATTTTTACAACTTTTTTCAATTTTCAGACCACGTTTTAACAACTTTTTCCATTTTTTAGACCCTGTTTTTACAACTTTTTCCAATTTTCTGACCCTGTTTTTACAACTTTTTCTATTTTCGGGGTGCTTCACCAATGGGTTGTATTTTAGGCAGCGTCTAAATATCATGTTCGAACACGGATTGCACGGATATTACGGATTAAATAATACAAAAAAGCGACAGAATCGCTTGATTCTATCGCTTTGGTACCCCTAACCGAACTATTCTCGAATAGGTTTATGGAAGATCTGGAGAAGATATGGGAATTGAGAGCCTTTATACCAGACCCAACTACACCACCTTTGCTATACCGTTTTATTAATTGATGCCATTGATATTAAAAAAAGCGCAACAGACTGCGACCCCTAAAACAGAGCCCTATTCGTACGATTCATTCGAAAAGTGTTTTTTTTGTTCACTTTTTTGCGAATATGTTCAAAATATCTATGTATCTTTGCACTGTGAACACCTGATGAAAGAATGGAGATACTATTTGATAAAGAATATCTTAGGCAATTATACGAGCAAGGGAATTGTAAAGATAAGAAGCATCGGTTCCAACCACAAGTAATAAAAAAATATGTGAAGGTAGTGGATTTGATGTATGCTTCACCCAACACGCTGTCGCTTGCCAAGTACAATTCGTTGCACTACGAGAAACTGGTGGGAGACAAAGTCGGATTGTCGTCCGTCAGGGTAAACGACCAATACAGAATTGAGTTCGAAGAGCGGACGAAAGACGGTGAAACCATCGCCACAATATGCAATATTACAGAATTAAGCAACCATTATCAATAACGATGAAAATAGAACCATACACTCCCACCCATCCTGGCGAGGTAATAAAAGACGAAATTGAATACCGTGGTGTGTCACAGCGGGCACTCGCGGCACAGATCGGTGTCTCCTACAGCCAATTGAACGAAGTGCTCAACGGCAAGCGGCCGTTGAACACCGAGATTGCCATGCTGATAGCTGCAGCCCTTGATATCGATGCAGAACCACTGCTGACGATGCAGACGCGATACAACATAATAACGATGCGTCGCAATAGTGTTTTTTCCCGCCGCTTAGCCTCCATCAGCCGCGTGGCCGCCGTCCTGTAGGATTCGACTGGTACCAGCTATCACTCTTCTACATCTCTTCGCTGTAGGGGTGCGGTTCAGTATAAAATGAACGCAAATTTCAAGCAACTCAAAGGGGATAACAATGTTGGGTTCTCGTTAAGTAGTACGTTACGAGGGGAATGTTTGGTCGGGTTCAGCATATTCATTCCAGAATGCCACAGCTTTGTCTTTCTCGCCACAAGCCTGATAGATTCGCACAACGTTCTCCACCAATGTTTTGTAAAAGTCAGTTGGAATAGGCACATCCTCGTTTGACAAGAAGGTTCTCCAGCCCTCCTCAATGAATGATTTGGCCTTTTGTGGCAACTCTTTTCCTTCATACACCATTGCCAGGTGCTGATATGCTAAAATTGTTTGATACAACCAGTCTATTGCGCTGTATTCAATCAAAGACCGGCGGCATATCTCCAGCCCTTCCATAAACCGCTTCTCTGCATCGTCATACTTCTGTAGGCCAAGTTCAACAACTCCCATCACATCAAGTGTACCCACTACGTATTGAAGATAGACCACGGGCGTTTCCTTCGACAGCTCACGAAACAACTCAAGTGCTTTCTCGCAGCAATTGAGAGCGTCTTCCTCGCAATCTTCGTAAAGGGTAAACTGACTCCCCATGAAGAAGTACAATGCCGCTTCTATGGCTGTGTCGTCCACCAGTTCAAATTCGGCATTCACGGCATCGATAATGTCCTCCAATGTGCTGTTTTCGTCATCCGCGACCTTTCCACATCTGTCTATGGCGTCACATTCCAGCGTGATGGAATAAGGCCATGCCGGATAACGCAGCCTGTGTTTAAGAAAAGGTCTGTCTCCAAAACCACCACGCACACCCTGATACCACAGAGAACCATCGTCATGAAAAAACTTGACCTTAACGGAATTAGGGTCGGCCTCATACTCGGCCATCATCTTGTTGAACTCTTCATAGTCTTGGTCTGAAAGGACTTTCTTCTTTGTTGCCATAATGTATTGTTGTTTTGTTATTTTTACTGATCACCAGCACTTTGTTCTAGTCTTTCCAAGGCCGATTGGGCATCTTTATCGCCATTTTCTGCGGCTTTCTGGTACCATCCTCGGGCCAATTCATAATTCTTCTCGACCCCTTTGCCCTCTTCGTACATCAGGCCAATATTGTATTGGGCGGTTTTGTCTCCTTTTTCTGCGGCTTTGTGAAACAATGACAGGGCTTGGTTATAGTCTACTGGCACCCCTTCTCCGTTCTTAAACATATATCCAAGAGCATTCTGTGCCACTGAAATGCCATGTTCTGCCGCAAGTTTTAGCCAATGCGCTGATTTGTCGTAATCTATTGGTACCATTTCTCCTTTATGGTACTCCACGCCAAGAACCAGTTGTGCTTTGGAATCGCCATTCTCCGCACTTAATCCAAGCCATCTCAATGCTTCTTCACATTCTTCCGGGGTACATTCTTTTTGCTCATACAGCAGGCAAATGCCAAGATTTGTTTGAGCTTTCCAATGTCCCTGCTCCGCCGCTCTCCGAAACCAATGTATTGCTTCTTCGACGTTTCGACAGTCGTTGTCTTCGTCAGAATATATTACGCCCAATATGAATTGAGCTTTGACATCTCCTTGCTCCGCCCAGGCTTTTAGTAGTTTGACCTTTTCGTCTTCAGAGGCTTGTTTGTATTTATTCCAATCTACTATGTTTTCCATTGCGATTCAATATTATGGTGTAATGGACAAAATTAATGGTTTTTTAGAGGACTTGCTCTCTAATGGACAAAATTAATGGTCGAATTTCAGCTGAGATTTTGCCGTATGGAAAACAGTTTGTACTTTTGCATTGTCAACTGAAGCGGAGTTGGGCTCTGCTGGGGAGCAACCCGACAAGGAATAGGTTGACCGCACACGACAAATGAAGTGTGAAGGGCGGGGATTCAACCGCCCTTTATTTTATTTGGCGGAGCGTGATGCCTCAAAAAACCCAATGACAAGCTTGTTGCGACGCTTGCGTTTCATCCCGTTGTGGTTTCGGAGCATCCGCTTGAGTTGGGAGAAGTGCCCGTCAATAAGGTTGGTCGTGTTAGGTATCCCCATCTCAATGTTGTCGTACCAGGTGAACAGCAGCGGCAGGTTCCGCCGGATACTCAGGTATGCGCTGCGCAGCTTCTTGTGCGTGTAATGGCTTTTGCCAGTCTCTGGATCCGTTGTCCTTTCCCTAAGATAGCCATCCCATTTTGCGCACCACTGGCCAAACATACCCTCAAAAGACTCCTTGTCGGTCTTGGTCAAAAGGTCCACTATCTCCTTGAGTTCCACGGCGGCCTCTGTCTTCGGATGCTTTGTGATATACTTGCGCACGGTCTTCTGCTGGTGGAACTGGCACAGCTGCACCTTCTTGTCCGGGAACATACTGGGAAGCCCTTTGCGTCCGTCAAACACCAACGCTGGTATCTCATACCCCATACCCTCCAGCTCGGCTATGCCCTGTGCATAAAGGGCGTTGGTCTCATTCTTCACGAAGTACCACAGCAAATCCCTGCCCGTGATGGCGTCCTTGAACAGCATCACCCCATATTTGCGCCCCCAATAGGTGGTGTCCATCACCACAACGGACCTGCCAGGCGTTGCCGTGCCTTTTGGCGGTGCGTATGCGTCAAGTTTCCGTTTGATTGTGCGTGGAGAGCACCCGTACCTCTCCGCCAGCTGGGCGTATGTCTGTTTCAACTCCGAATACTCTCGCCACAATATGGCCGGATCTATGCGCTTGCCACCCAAAAATTGTTTCCCGCATCCCCAGCAACGGTATCTTTGAACTCCATTTACACATCCATATTTCTGGACTTTGTCGCATCCACAGTAAAAGCATTTTTTTTGTTCATAACCTTTGACTTTGCCAAAGTAACGATAAATTCACGCTTTCACATCGGTTCGACCATTAATATTGTCCATTACGTCAATATTATTTGTCTGTTTCAAATGATTTACGGTGCATGTTGAAGAGATTGTAGTAGGCTCGCATATTGTCCAGCTCATACCACTTGGCAGTCTGAACTGGAGTAGAATCGAGGTTGTATATCTTCGCGCCGGGCATTGATAGTATGAATGGCGAATGTGAGGCTATGACAAGTTGGCAATCCCTATGAGTAGCCATATTGTATAGCTCGTGAGCAAGGGACATCTGCCATTCTGCCGACAGGCTGTTCTCCGGCTCGTCCAGCAGCACCAATGCCTCGTCAGGAATGTTCTCAATAAAATATTGGAAGCCGGTCTCTCCGTTAGACATTTCCGTTCGCCTCCGGTAGTTTATTGTTCTTTTGATGAACTTTGAAACCGTAAGCGACTTCTGGACATGCTCCATTGCCCAGTATACGTTCGACGCATTCTCTATTTCTTCGTCCTTCTGCTGGTTATAGTCGCGTACCTGATGTATTCTTTTGAAAACATCGTCGCTGACAATTATCTTACCTCTGCCAATTGCTTTGGGAGATATGTGGTTGTCAGAGAGCTCAAATCCTCCGTTGCCCTCGCAATACTGGGCGAAAAAATCGCTGGTGTTGAAAAGAGACGTGCGTTGCAGACCCAGTTTTTCGGCTATGACATTGAGAACTGTGGTCTTGCCCGATGCGTTGTTTCCATAGAAGACGGTGATGTCCGAAAACTCGATATGACAGAAATCCCTGTTATAGAAAGTCTTCCATGGGTACCAACTCCGATGAATGGTTCTACTGTCAAACTCAGCAATTAGCTTATCATATACATCAGGAAGGTCTTTGGGGGCATATGGTGAGGGTGAAAAATACGCATCAACCCATGTATCTTTTGGCAAATTGAACGATTTGAGGTATATCACATCTGCTTATTTTATTTGCAAATTTACATAAAAATTTTCGATTTCAACACAGACAAATAAAAATTGCTACGCAATAAACCGCAGGATTTTGCATATTTGTTATTATTCATCA
>CACZUZ010000016.1 GCA_902784465.1 uncultured Bacteroidota bacterium | reverse complement strand
GTTTGGAGTGTGTTTTCCGCTGCGAATTTTAGCGATTTCTTCGGCAGACTTGCCACGATATTCATCGCCAAGGTCGCGTTGCTGATTCACGGCTTTTTCGGCGATATATGCTATATCTCGGATAAGTATCTTCATTTCTTCCGTTATCATATCCTCAATCGCATTCCTTATTGCTGACGTGGGCGTTATCTGCTTTATTGCTGCGTGCATATCAAGTGCGTTTCGTCGATGTATTCGTAACTATTAATAGAGCGAACAACAAATTCGCCGATAGCATTCCTTGATTTGTCGTATAGCATTACTCGCTCGGTAGTCGGCTGTAACTTTACACGGATTTTAATAGAGCGTTGTTTGAAATCTGAAGACTCAGAAGTCTTTGTAGTCAGTTGAGTTGTCTCCTCGTAACCACACGGAATAAGCACAGACCATTGGTCGTCTTGAACAAGAGGGTTGCCGTCCTTGTCGAACATCTCCTCCGTCGGGTTTTTCTTGAATTGAATATAGCCGTTAGTCCAAATCATAACCTACTGCCTTTATATCCGTAGACCGCGCCTGTTGGCTGTTCTTCATTGTCGGAATAGAGTTGGTTAGCGAGTTCGAGAAAACGTTTCTTGTCGCTTTCTGAGATACTGAATGTAACACCGCCTTGCGATACGGTAGTGGGTGCAAATGCAAGCCACTTGTATACGTTAGCCGTAGCGAGTTTGTATTCTTTCTCGGCACGAATTTCGGTCGTTACCTCATCATCGGCTACCAATCCTCTCTCCTCACAAATGTTAGTTACCACGCTGTCGGGTATCGGATAGAGATTCAACTGCTGTAAACTCTGTATTACTGTCATTTTTTTTTTTTTCCTTGCTGTTCGTCGGGTGTGTCAACAATAGCTGCTACTACGTCAGCCTGAACTTTCTTGTTCAGAGAGTTAAACAAGGCTACTACATTTGCGTCAGTGGTTGACGCAGGTAAGGTAATGCCAGTTACACTTGCAATAGCGGTGAGTATGTCAGACTTCTTGTGCTCCGAGCCGTTGATAGTGATTTTGTTGTCCTCTGACGCGTCGGTAACACCTGATTGTGTGTCAAGTTGATAGATACCCTCAGCACCGTCGATAACAGGAACTTGACGTGCCTGAATCTTAGTCCACTCTTGGAGAGTTGGCTGGTTGGTAGCAAATTTTGACAGCAATACGCCGTTGCCAATTTGTGTGTAGATTGTACCCTCAACGCGGTGTTTGTCTTCGGCTACGTTAGCCCACCAGAGTTTGCCGACTTTTTCGGAACGAGTGAAGATTACCATACCTCTTGCCCACGGCACAACAGTTTCGTAGGTGTGGTCTTTTTTCTCCTTGATTGCTTTGAACTTGATAACACGGATTTGGATATTGCCGTATGTTTCGTCCTCGGCAAGGAGTTTGTTGATTTCAGCAAGATTCGATTTCGGCAAGTCGTTAGCCGCTTGTCCGCCGATGTAGACTTTTTTGTCACGTCCTTGAACGTATTCGCGAACTTGTTTACTGTCACGGAATTGTTTCC
Organism: uncultured Bacteroidota bacterium; assembly: GCA_902784465.1. GTDB lineage: Bacteria > Bacteroidota > Bacteroidia > Bacteroidales > P3 > Colimorpha. The sequence continues at coordinate 52,280 of CACZUZ010000016.1, read as the reverse complement.
ACGCAGTATTGTCCATCCATACGTAGTTGAGGTCGCGTTTTTTGGTTTCGGCTGCCTCGATGATTCTCTCGAAGTCGTCAAGCGGTCTTGCAGTTGCGGGGTTGCTCCTTGTCGCTTGCGACAAAGGCAACGTTTCCGTGCCGCAGGACAGCTCGGGTGGCGTATCATACGACGAACGGGATTGGGATTGGAACAAGCGGACGGACAGAGACTTTCGAGACAGCGAAGAGTATTTCCTTGGATTTTGTCGGATTTCTGAGTTCACTGAACAGATTCTGGCGAGTGACGTCACGGTGCTGGCTAACAAGGGTCCGACGGCGGAGATGCTGGCGGGGCTCGAATTGCTGCACTACCGCACAGCGAATATACGGGCACAGGAAAATCCCCCTGTGCCAAAAAAACAAGTAACTTTGGGTGATTATTCATTATCTTATGGTTAATGCAAACATTTTTCGGGGCTTCTAAAACGAGAAATACCACCATTTCTGATAATGACGAAGAAAAAGAATGCTGAAACAAAGCTCGTTGCCATGCAAAGGAGTGAACTGGTAGCAGAATGCGACCGATTACTGAATATCAAGTACTCTCGGACGCTCCCGAACGTTTTCAATGAACAAGGAGTGTCAATACTTCTTTCATTTTTGGTCATTTCAGGAATTCTTTGTAATTTTGCAAATTGAAAATATGCATTCGATGAAACGTCCGAACATAACAGAAGCCATCAAGAAAGGTCTCGAAGCCCTGCCCCTTGACATCGAGGTGTGGCTCTACGGCAGCGAGGCCCGTGGCGATGCACGTCCCGACTCCGACATCGACCTGCTGGTGCTCTTCAACAAGCCGAAGGTCACTTTCGAGGACGAAAGCCAAATTTACGACTTCACCACACCCATCGAATGGGATTGCGGAGTTGCCATTAACCCTATGATTTACTCAAAATCACAGTGGGAGTCACGTATGACGCCCTTTCGATTGAACGTAATCAACGACGGAATTAGAATATGAAAACACGCCTTGAACTCACTCCACAAGAGCGTTATGACATTGTCAGTTACCGCATCGAAAACGCCCAGAAAACACTCGACGAGATAGAGAACCTCGTCGCCCTAAAATATTACAATAATGCAGCTAACCGTATGTATTACGCCTGCTATTATGCAGCATGTGCCTTGCTGATAGCCAATAAGCTTAACACGAAGTCACACGACGGGGCAAAACAGATGTTCAGCCTTCATTTCATCAAGACTGGCATCCTGCCTATGCATTTGAGCGGCATATACTCCATACTTTTCAAACAGTGGCTTTCTGGCGATTACGACGATATGTTTGACAACACACTTGAATCCGTCACCGAACTCTACCCAAAGGCACAAGAGTTCATTGCCGCCGTCAAGGAGAAGGTGGATGAATGGCTGTCAGAAAACAAGGCATAGCTGGCATCTTTGCAAATTGAAAGTGGGTGTCAAGAAGATACCTCATGCACCTAAACCGTATGGATCGGGAACAAGTTCTTTGAAACCGCGAAGCTTACGCACCTTGTATTTTTAGAGAAGGGGAGTTGGATAGAATTTCAGTTGTCAAGGATTGCTTGACTACCGCCACCGACGGCAAAAACTATCATGTCCTTTATTACAATCTTGATGTGATTATCTCCGTGGGGTATCGAGTGAAAAGCAAGCGTGGTACACAATTCCGCCAATGGGCGAATAAGAAAGTTCACCGTTGCTATGGGCGGCGGAGATGACAGCGAGGGCGGCATTGCCACCTGGCGACCAGGACATGCCGTTGTGATTCTGTCTCTTTGCGACGCAGGTAGAAGAAATTCTAGAGTGTCTCGATTTCTTCGATTGTCAGCCCTGTGATTTCGGCAATATCATTGACGGAAAACCCTTTTGCTTTCATATTACGGGCCGTTTTCAAAATGCCTTTTTTCTCTGCTGTTTTCAGAACGCTATAGTTATCCCAGAACACTTTTTTGCTTTCTTCGTATTGCCGACGTTCCGACTCGGAGTAGCGGGCAATTTCTGCCTGCTCGAAAAGTTTTGTGAAGATACGGTCTTGTAAAGCCTTGGGGCGTTCCAAAAGTCGAGAAAGATTGCGCAGCACAAACATCCACTTGTCAAACATCGACTCCAGTTCATCCTCGGTTTTGGTAAACTTCGGCATCTCGAGGTAAATGAATGTCAGTTTGTCGTAGAACACATGGTTGTCTTCCACGTCCTTCAACTTAATCTCATGGCGATAGCTGTCTGGAGGATACTCACCATTAGGGAACTCGAAGTTTAGGACTCCGATTGTGTAGACATCATCGAGATGGTAATCCCATTCACCCTTCGGGGCTTGCTGACGGATGGGGGTTGTTGCATAATATACACTACGGTCTTTGAAAAACTCTTGCTCAGCCTTTTGCATCTCAACTATAAATCGGCTTCCGTCCTTAGCCATACAATAGACATCAAAGATGGAGCGGCGGTCGCCATAGCCATCACCAAGGTTCTCTCCATTGAGATATTGCACATCTGTAACTTCTTTCTCGCTGCCGTTAAACAGGGCGTTGAGGAAACTGATGAGCAAATCTTTGTTCATCTCGGTACCGAAGAGTTTCTTGAAGCCGAAGTCGGTATACGGATTGATGTATTTTTCCCTGATATCTTGTACCATACTTGTTTCTTTTAGAGTCGTTGCTTCGTTTCGGCAAAATAAATGGTTTCGTTTTGCTCTCAACTTCGGCAACGCTCGGATTGTGATGTTTATTTATAGCAGAAGTAACGTATGGTTTTAAAAAAAATTGTATGCCGATAAAAAAAGAAGAGCATTGCTTTGGTTCGGCAGGGAGTTGGGCGGGAGCTGTCGCCTCGAGAACGGTATGAGATGGGGGAGTGACTATAGTCTTCCGGTTTGCTGGTAGATGTACTGGAGGAGGGCTTTGAGGAAGAAGGATTTATGATCGGAGGCGGGGCCTTCGACGGAGGATGTGGAGAGGTCGACGCAGTCGAGGCTTGTCACGCCGGAGGGGTCGATGAGGTTGCAGCCGTTCTTGAAAGAGTGCATTGCATACTGGTAGCCTGTGGCATAGCTGCGGGAGAGGATGTTGCGGCTGAAGATGAATTGGCTGGCATCAATTTGCATCTGCGCAAGGAGCGTGGCGACCATATCGCTCTGGTTCATGAAGCAGTCGATGTGGCGGTGGGCACGCACGGCGCCGCCTGTCCAGACCATGGGGATGTGTGCCATGGCCGGGGAGGCGAGCGACTGGGAGGAGGACATCTGCACGCCATGGTCGGGGGTGATGATTATGAGGAGGCTGTCCCACACTGGCATGGCGCGGAGGCTGTCGACGAGGACGGCCAGGCAGCTGTCGGTGTAGGCGAAGGAGTTCTTACGCTCGTCGGCGAGGCGATGCATGGGTACAATCCAGGGTTCGTGGCTGCTGAGGGTGAGGATGGCGTTGAACTGTTTTGCCGAGTGCTGTGGGGCGTGGTTGTCGTAGCCCAAGACGGAGGGCAGGAGGGTGTAGGCGTCGGGGGCGCCCCAGCTGCTGGCATGTTTGGTGGCAGGGAAATAGGCGCTGCCGTCGACGGTGGCGAAACCAGTCTCGAGCAGGTAGCCTCGCATGTTGGTGTAGTCGATGTCGCCACCGAAAACGAAACGTGTGGCGTAGCCTTGGGCGGCGAGACAGTCGGCAATACCGGGGAGCTTGCGGCAGAGGTCGCCCATCTTCATGAGCGATGTGGTGGGCATGCCCATCCAACCGCTGAGGATGGAGACGAGGCCGCGGTCGGTGCGGAAGCTGTTGGCGTAGCAGTTGGTGAAACTGACGCCCTCGGCGGCATAACGCATGATGTTGGGACCAACGGAGTCGTTCATGACCATGTCGAAGTTGCCGCCTTCCCAGACGACGAGAAGGATGTCGGGGCGGTTGGTGCGCAAAAGGGTGTCGGTGAGGGAGGCATCGAACTGATAGCCAGGGGCGACGGCGGCCTCGGCGACATGGCTGTCGAAGATTTGGAACTCATGCTCGAAGTCGACCGTCTTGAAGGCCGAGCGAGCCATATTGAAGAAGGGATTGAGAGCTGCGTGGTTGCAGAACTGGAAGCGGGAGAAGTAGGCAAAGGAGGGATTGGCAGTGCTCTGGGTAACGCTGCCGCGCATACCAAGAAAAACAAGGGCTGCCAAGGGCAGGAAAACGAGGGCTGACCAAAGGGAGCGCGGGGCGTGGAAGCGGGCGGGTGTGGAGCGACGCATAAGCCAGAGATAGTGCCACGTGACGAGTCCCAGGAGGAGGAACATGGCCAGCACTGCCCACCACTGAAGTCCGGCGAGCATGACCTTGGGTTTGTCGGCATAGATGAGCTCGCCGGCGTCGAGTTTGGCTGTCCAGAAGAAATAGAGCACCGTGTCGGCGATGAAGACGGCGGCCATCAGCAGGGCGGCGACGGCGTAGTAGGGCGTCAGCACCTTGCGGGCGGGGAACCTCTTGAAGAAGAAGCTGATGAGCATGACCAAAGCGGGCAGGATGATGATGTAGCAGGCCGAGACAATGTCGAGCCGCAGGCCGTGCCATAGGGCTGCAACACACTGGATGAAGGGGGCGCCGTCGGCATGGCCAAGGTTGACGAGCATGAAGACAACCTTCTGAATGATGAATATCAGGATGAGGGTGGCGAAAAGCCGGAAGATGAATGCTAAACGTTGTGACATGGGGATGATTGGTGGATTGTGATAATAATTATCTGAATTTAAGGCCGTAGTGCCATTCGATGAAGTCGACATGAGCCATGTGGGACTTGAGGGAGACGCCGACGAACTGACGAAGCCTGCGGCTTTGGTTGCCGATGTTGTAGAAGAGGCCTAAACGCTCGTAAACCAGCGTGGTGCCATGGTCGCTGCGGAGCAGGTAGGAGGCCAAGGCTGCATGGAGGGTCAGGCGGTGGTAGGATGCCTCGTAGGCGGCGGCGAGGCCGACGAAGAAGGGCAGCGGATAGGGGTCGTTGTTGACATCGTGCAACTCGTTGAAGCTGTAGTTGTAGGTGAGGTCGAGATTGAGGCCGGCGGCACGGGCGGCGTTGAAATGGTAGAGCCATCCCAGCCGGGCGGTGTTGACATAGAAGTATTTGTGTCGCCTGGAGACGAAACGGGGCATGACCATGCCGCCGGCATAGGAGGCGAACCAGTCGCCGCCATGAATATCGCTGGCAGACAGGCGAATGTCGGCTGCCTGACGAGACTTGCGGAAGGGGCGGAAGCCCAACTCGGTTTGCAGGTAGTTGAGCCCTTTGTTGGGTTTGACGAGATAGCCATTGGAAGAGTGGAGGAATTTGGCGGCGAGGACGATGTCGCCGAACTGCGGAATGGTGTAGCTATAGGACAGGCCGGCCTGTATCAGGCAGTTGATGTAGGAGCCTATGAAGACATTGGTGGCATCCTTGCTGAGACGGAAAGGGTTGCTGTAGAAAGCAAAACCGGCATCGAGTTCAAGGCCGAGATGGTGATTGCCGACATCGAGGAGAGGTTCGACAACGAAGCCAGCCAGACCCAGTTTGTGTCCCGCTATGGGGTTGGGATAGTAGGAGAGGTTGACTCGGAGTCCCATCTGGTAGGGACGGCGGAGGAGCGACGCGAGGGTGTCGCCGGCGAGGGTCCAGAGCTGGGTGCGCGACTCTGCGATGTCGATGCCTAAATAGTTGTCGCTAATGTAGTTCCATTCGGCGGAATTGGGAATGGTATGGCCGATGGCGAGGGAGTAGGTGATGCCCGACTGCCGATGCCAAGCCGTCGCATCGCTGCCTTGCGAGCAGAGGGGAGGCAGCGAAACCAGGGACAAGAACAACAATATGGAAAGTGCCTTCTTCAACTCTTGATCATCTCCATGTATTGGTCCTCGCTGATGATCGGGACGCCCAGTTTTTCGGCTTTCTTGAGTTTTTCGGGGCCCATTTTCTCGCCGGCGAGGAGATAGTCGGTCTTGCCGCTGATGGCGCTGACCACCTTGCCGCCATGCTGCTGGATGTGGGCCTTGATTTCGTCGCGGGAAAAGCGGCTGAAGACTCCGCTGACGACGAACGACTTGCCGTCCAACTCATTGGACATCTGATAATTGTCGGAGTTGACCTGGAACTGGAGTCCATAGCCTTGGAGGCGCGAGATGAGCTGCTGATGGCGTGGGTCACGGAGATAATCGTAGATGACGGCGGCGGTCTTCTCGCCGACATCGTCGACGGAGGCAAGCTCATCGAGAGAAGCCCGCATGAGGTTGTCCATGTTGTTGAAATGCAGAGCCAACTTGCGGGCGCCCACCTCGCCGACGAAGCGGATGCCGAGGGCGAAGAGGAGGCGTTCGAAGGGGACATCCTTCGACTTTTCGATAGCCGAGATGATGTTGTCGGCGCCTTTCTCCTGGATGGAGGTCTTGCGCTGACCCGTCTCGTCGTATGTCTCCAAGCCGATGAGTTGTTCACGACGGAGGTCGTAGAGGTCGGCGACGGAGTGGACCAAGCCGCGGCGGTAGAGGAGTTCGAGCCGTTCGCTGCCGAGGCTATCGATATTCATGGCCTTGCGGGAGACGAAATGCTCGAGGCGGCCGATGATTTGGGGCGGGCAGTTGTCCTGGTTGGGGCAATAGTGGCCGGCCTCGCCCTCGGCGCGGACGAGGCGGGCGCCGCATTCGGGGCAGTTGGTGATGTAGGCGACAGGCTGCGAGCCGGGCTGGCGTTTTGAGAGGTCGACGCCGACCACCTTGGGGATGATTTCGCCGCCTTTCTCGACGAGGAGCCAGTCGCCGTAGTGGATGTCCATTTTCTCGATGAAATCGGCGTTGACGAGGGTGGCGCGGCGGACGGTGGTGCCGCCGAGCCAGACAGGTTTCATGTTGGCGACGGGGGTGACGATGCCCGTGCGGCCGACTTGGAAGGAGACGCTCTCGAGGGGAGTGGAGACCTGCTGGGCCTTGAACTTGTAGGCTATGGCCCAGCGGGGCGACTTGGCGGTGAGGCCGAGGCGGTCCCAGAGGGCGACCTGGTTGACCTTGATGACGATGCCGTCGATGCCGAAGGGCAAGTTCCACCGCTCGTTGTCCCAGTAGTCGATGAACTGGCGTATCTCGCTGATATTGTTGCACTCCTTGATATAGGGCTGGACCTTGAAGCCCATCTGCCTGGCGGCTTCGAGGCGTCCGAAGTGGGTAGAGAGCTGAGGGTCGGGGGCGTGATGGGCGAGGGCGGGGTTGTTGTCTTCGGGGAGCATCATGAAATACATGCAGAACTGGAGTTTGCGTTTGGCGCACTCGCCGGAATCGAGCAACTTGAGGCTGCCCGAGGCGGCATTGCGGGGGTTGGCGAAAGGCTCGTCGCCGTCGGCCTCGCGCTGGCGGTTGAAGGCCTCGAACTCGTTGAAGGGGAAGACCACCTCGCCGCGTGCCTCGAAGTCGTCGGGGAAAGAGCCGCGGAGGCGCAGGGGGATGGTGGCGACGGTGCGGGCGTTGGCTGTGATGTCGTCGCCGACGGCGCCGTTGCCACGGGTGACGGCCTGCACGAGCTCGCCGTGCCTGTAGGTAAGCCCGATGGCCACGCCATCGTATTTGAGTTCGCAGGTGTAGCTGAAAGGGGTGTCGCCCAGCAGCTTGCGGGTGCGGGACTCGAACTCCTCGATTTCCTCGATGGAGTAGGTGTTGCCCAGGGAGAGCATGGGGAAACGGTGCTTCACCTGACGGAAGGCCTTGCTCACCTCGCCCCCTACCCTCTTGGTAGGCGAGTTGGGCGAAGCGAGGTGGGGGTACTGGCGTTCGAGGTCCTGAAGCTCACGCAGCAGGCGGTCGAACTCGAAGTCGCTGACCAGCGACTGATCGTTCATATAGTATTCGTGGTTATAGCGGTCGATGAGCGCCGTGAGTTCAGCGATGCGCTTGCTGGCGTTGTCGATGGCTTCGAAATTGCTGAAAAGATCCATTGGAATGATAGTTGCAGAAAAAATACAAAAATACATCTTTTTTTCGAATCCACAATTTTTTTGTATTTTTGCAGGCAGAAAGCAAGTCCAAAAAGGAATGTAGAATATTAACAACCAGCATTTTCGCACAAACAAAGAAGGGAGGAATCCATGATTGAGACCGTGCAGCACGGAGCCTTAAAGTGGCAACATATAACAAATCCTACCGAAGATGACTTCCGTTATCTGCTAGAGGATTTCAATTTCCATCCCCTCGACATCGACGACTGTCGCGGCACAAACCAGCGTCCGAAGATAGACGAATACGACGACTACTACTTCCTGATACTCCATTTCCCGTACTTCGACCAAGGCAACAAGAATGTGAGGACGCGCGAGGTGAAAATCTTCTGGGGCAAGGACTATATCATCACGATAGGCAAGCCGCACTGGGTGGTGAAGAAGCTCTTCGACGAGGTGCAGGAAGACCTTGCCGAGAACGACGAAGACACGATAGAGGCCATGTCGTGCAGCGACCTGCTGCTCTACACGATACTGGACAGGCTGATGCTGGAGACGTACCAGCTGATACTACGCATCGGGTCGGAAATCGACCTTATCAACTACGACATTTTCAACAAGAAAGCGCGCAACATCATCGAGCTCATATCCATCACGCGGCGCAACGTCATACTGCTGAACACCACCTTCAAGCCCCAGCTGCGGGTGCTACACATGTTTGAGAGCGGCGGCATCAAGGGCTTTGCCGACCCCGAGACGGTGGACATGGAAGACTACTGGGGCGACATCCTCGACCAGTACCAGAAGATGTACGACCTAGTTGAGGACTACGGCGAATTGATTGAAGGCCTGTCGAAGACGTTCGACTCGCTGCAGACGAACCGCACCAACGACATCATGAGGGTGCTGACCTACTTCAGCACCGTGATGCTGCCCCTGACGGTGGTGGCGAGCCTCTTCGGCATGAACGTGGACTTCCCGTTCACGACCAACACGGTGTCGTTCTGGGTGATACTGGGCGCGATGGCCCTGCTGACCACGGGGCTGCTCATCTATTTCTACCGGCTGACCAACCGATAGGGGTGGCCTATTGTTCGGAGACCACTTGGTCCATAGGGACATCGAACGGCTCGACGGGGATGCTGTCGAAGAGCTGGAAGCGGAAGGCGACGCCCACCTTGGTGGCATTGGGGGTTGACTTGAGGAGGCGATCGTAGAAGCCACGGCCCCTGCCCATGCGGTTGCGGTTGCGGTCGAAGGCCACGCCAGGCACGACAATCATGTCGATTTTGTCGAGTTCGGTGAAGAGCCGGCCTATCGGTTCGGGGATGCCGAACTGAGGGCCGGGTTGCATACTGTCGGGGCCTGTGTACTGGCGAAGAAGGAGGTTGTCGCCATCGACACAGGGCAGCAGGATGCGTTTCTTGTCGTACCACTGGCGGACAAATTCATGGGTATAGACCTCGTCGTCCATCGACCAGTAGAGAAGGACTGTGGCGGCAGACTTGAATTCGGGCAGCAGTGCCACCTGTTCCATTATCGGCAGCGAGCGACGTTTTTTCTCATCCAAGGAGACCTCTTTTTTAAGCTGTCGGACCTGTTTTCTTATTTCCTGTTTTTCCATCGGAGAAGGATGCTATAGATTACGAGACAAAAAGGGCGACCCGAAGAGAGCCGCCCATACGAAATGAACCAAAAGGGTCATATAGAGACGCTTAGAAGGGCAAGTCGTCGTCGCCGCCGGCGGGCTGGCTGGCGAAAGAGGGTGCCGGCTGGTAAGGTGCGGCAGCGGGAGCGGCAGCAGGGGCAGGGGCGGCAGCAGCGGGAGCAGGGGCGGCGGGAGCGGCGGGGGCACCGGAGAAGGGCACAACGCGGATGCAACGCAGGTCGGTGTACCAGCGTTCCTGATATTCACGCGACTCGGGGGAGAAGGTGACCATGACGGGGGCATTCATTACCAAGCTGTTGAGCATAGCCAAACGATCTTCGCCAAAGAGGGTGAAGGCAATCTGACGCGGATAGGTGTCGTCGGTCTCGATGACAAAACCACCTCTGACCCAAGGTCCACGCTGGCTCTCGCCACGAACCTCGGGTAAAATCTTTATTAATCTTCCTGATATATCCATAGTTTTAAATTTATAATTATCAAAACATTACCTAGAGATTACCTTGTAGGGCAATCTCGGCAAACGGGATACAAAAGTACTAAAAAAAACAGAGTAGGAGTCTTTTTTTATGAAAAGTTTTTAACATGGCCATCCGAAAGCTTTTTTTTATGTATATTTGCGGATGAAAAAAAGAGCCAAATGAAGAGAAAAATAGTCTATTACATATTAACAATCATAGTATTAGCATTAGTATCGTGTAAATCGCCGTCGTCAAAACAGTCGACAAATGACACCGTTGCCGACGATAAGGAGCAGGCGATGGAGGGGTTTGACCAGGAGGAGGCGACGGATGGCGTGGTTGAGGAGACGGATGGCGTGGTTGAGGAGGATTACGCCATAACGCCGCAGGAGGAGGAGCCACAGCCGGCGGAGAAAGCGGAGAGCAAAACGGCAAAAGGCAAGACGGCGGCGTCCTCGATAGGCGGCAAGGAGACCCTCTACATATCGACCTACGGGGCCAACGGCAAGGTGTGGGGGCATGTGACGATGAACGGCAACAAGGGTCGCGGCACGATACACGACGACGAGGAGAACAGCTATTCGATAACGGTGACCCGCCACGGCGGCGAGCTGCACGGCATTGACCAGAACGGCCGCGAATATGTGTTCCGCATGTGAGAAGGAATTTGTTGGTAACTTTCATGTCTCAGTTTTGAATATATTCGATGACTACAAACTGCAAAACAAAAGATTTAAGCGTAATAAGCCTTTTTTCTGGAGCAGGAGGGATGGACATAGGATTCCGACGCGCCGGCTTCAGGATAGCTGTAGCCGTCGAAATAGACCCTTCCTGTTGCGATACATTGAGGGCCAATGCACCTGAGACACCCATAATCAACAAAAGCGTAGTCGATGTGTCAGGGAAGGAGATATTGGAAACCGCAGGTCTGGATGTCGGAGAGGCCGCATTAGTGATAGGGGGCCCGCCGTGCCAGAGTTTTAGTCTGGCCGGGTTACGAAAGGGGCTTGACGACGAAAGGGGGAAACTGTTGTTCGAATATGTACGCGTGGTAAGGGAAACACTGCCCAAAGGGTTTGTTTTAGAGAATGTCAAGGGACTGACCAATTGGGACAATGGCCGAGCTTTGCAATTATTGATTGACGAGCTAAGTAAACCAATAGAATACAATGGCGCCAAATACCAGTATACAGTAAGCAAACCACAGGTTTTGAACGCTGTTGACTACGACACCCCACAATACAGGGAACGACTGATAATAGTCGGCAACAGAGTTGGGAAAACATTTAAATATCCCGCACCACATATTTTTGAGCCACACAAAACTGTTTGGGATGCCATAGGGCAACTACCAAAGGCCGAGAAGCCATCAGAAAATGCAATACGCATTGCTGAAACAATAAAAGCAAGGAGGGAAAAGTATGGATACTAGTCATATTCCAAATCATCAAGCCACAGCACATTCACCTTCCACTTTGGAGAAAATCAGGAAGGTGCCAATTGGCGGCAGATTGTCCAGTATGGAGCAAACATTCGGATGCACATACCGTAGACTTGACCCCGACAAACCGGCGCCTACTGTCACCCGCAGCGGCTACAGAGACTTTATCCACCCCTACGAAGACAGAATGCTCACTGTCAGGGAATTGGCATGTCTACAGACTTTTCCTATTGATTGGGAATTCAAAGGAATCAGACTAGATTCGTATAGTTCGAAAAGGAAGACCAACATGACCCAGTTCGGACAAGTGGGGAATGCAGTACCACCAAAGCTTGCAGAGGCTGTGGCCATTGAGATTATGCATCAACTATTCAATATGTAAAGCCATGCCTAAAGTACCCGATACTGTCACTAAAGAGAACTATTTGTTGAAGTCTACATTCTTTTATAACAGGCTAAGAACCGAAGGCTATTTTGGTTTGTTTGTCACAATTAAAAGATATGCAAAGATAGAGGGTTCGAAGCTTGAATGGAAAAGTCGCGAACAATGGCATATAAGCGACGAGGCTTGGGAAATAGTTGAGAAGAATGAGATTCAACCGATGATGGTATTTGCCCATCCCAAAGTACTGCAACTGAATCCACAATTTCTGAAATACTATCGCTCTGTTGCAATGATTCCCCAAAAGGGGCTGAAGGCAATATCTGGAGTATCGAGCATAGAGAACATAGAAGAAGGCAAATTAGAAGCCGGTCGGTTGTCGCAGAAACAGATTGAGAAGATTATCCATTCCATCAATGAAACGATGTCCACAGTCATTTCCCTGGCTTCCGACATCACGGAAAAAAGAATTGAGGGAATGATGTATGCCACAGCGGGAACAAAAATCGACGGTTCATGGAGAAACTCGATAGGTGCAGAGGGTGAGCGAGTAATACGGACTATCATCTTTAACGGATTACATACCACTAATGAGGTTTCATCAGTGGTATGCAAAGACAACCATGTTTGTGAGATAGAGGAATGGGATTTTTCGAATGATATCGACAATGTAAAGACCATTAATCTTACTAATGGTTATTCCATTCTGTTCTCATCCGAACCTGATGTCACAATGTACGATGCCAGTGGCGCTATTGTAGGGGTTATCGAAATAAAGTCAGGTCTCGACCCAGCAGGTGCTTTGGAAAGGCTTGGTGCCATGTTCAAGTCATTTGAGAACACCTTGTCTGAATATCCAGATGCAGTTACCATTCTTGTGGCGTCGTGCATTACCGACGAAGTCGAGAGCAGACTTGGTGCATCTATGCTGGTACGTCAGAAATACATTACCACACACATAACAAATAGTGAATCAGACAAAAGAAAGTTTGTCAATCGTCTAAGAACTATAATGAAATTAGTCAAAGCATAATTAATACAACTAATAAATGACAACACAAGAATTACAAATCATTGCACGACAAGTGCGTCGCGATATTCTTCGCATGACTACAGCTGCCAAGTCGGGACACCCTGGCGGCTCGATGGGAACTGCCGACTGGATGGTTGCCATGCAGTTCGAACTGATGAAACACGATCCTGCCACCTTCACGATGGAAGGCACGGGGCAGGACATGCTGTTTGTCTCGCAGGGACACATAACACCGGTGATATACAGCACTATGGCACGTCGCGGATACTTTCCGGTGAGCGAGCTTGCGACCTTCCGCAAGTTCGGCACACGACTGCAGGGGCATCCGTCGACGGCCCACAACCTGCCAGGCATCCGCATGGCCAGCGGCTCGCTGGGACAGGGCATGAGCGTCGGCATCGGTGCCGCGCTGGGCAAGAAGATGACCGGCGACGACCATATAGTGTACACCCTTCACGGCGACGGCGAGTTGCAGGAGGGGCAGATATGGGAGGCCGCCATGTTTGCCGGAGCCAAGAAGGTGGACAACCTCATCAGCACCGTTGACTACAACCACCAGCAGATTGACGGCACGGTTGACCAGGTGATGGACTTGGGCAACCTGAAGTCGAAATTCGAGTCGTTCATGTGGACGGTGGTGACCATCGACGACGGCAACGACATGCAGCAGGTGATAGACGGCATGAAGAAGGCTCAGTCGCTGACCGGCAAGGGCAAACCCGTGTGCGTGCTGCTGCAGAGCCAGATGGGGTACGGTGTCGACTTTATGCAGGACACCAACAAGTACCACGGCAGCGTGCTGAACGAAGAGGACCTGCAACGGGCCCTGGCACAAATCCCCGAGACGGAACTCGGCGACTATTGATAATCCTGTATTAGAGATTGTGAATTGAGAATCAAACTATTTGCATTCATTTTTGTGCTGCTTGCGGCAGCCTGTCATGTCACTAGTGCGGAGGCTCAAACCAGAGCCTCCACCACTGGCGACAAGACACGTGTACTGATTATACTCGACTGCTCGCACAGCATGTGGGACCGCTGGCAGAGCGACTCGAAAATCAAGGTGACGCAGAAGGTGCTGCTGAAATTCCTCGACAGCGTTGCCAACCAGCAGAATATCGAGGTGGCCCTGCGCGTGTTCGGGCATCTGAACAAGAACTCGTATGGCACACGGCTCGAAGTGCCTTTCGAACCTGGCAACAACTACAAGATACAAAGCAAGATAAAGACCCTGGTGCCCAACGGGGCATGCACGGCGGCATCGGCGCTGAGCAGTTCGCTCAACGACTTCCCCACCGTGGGAGCGGGGGCGACACGCATGAGAGGAGGCGCCGACAGCCAGCCCCGCAACATCATACTCATCATCACCGACGGGATGGACGACTGCGACGGCAACATCTGCGACGTGGCGCGGCAGGTGCAGATGAGCGGCGTCATAGTGCAGACCTTCATCCTCGGCATCGGCAACAAGCAGGATTTCCAGCACAGCCTCGACTGCGCCGGCAAATTCACATACGTGCCTAATGAAGAGCTATATACGGAGACCCTCTACAACATCTTCCGCCTGTCGGAGGAGGAGGCCCAGCTGGTGATTAGCGTCAACGACGAGACCGGTCACCTGCTTGAGACCGAATTGCCCATAGCCTTCTACGACAGCCAGACGGGCGTGGTGAAATACACAACGATGTACAGCATCGACGGCCGCTACACGCCCGACACGCTTGTGATTGACCCTCTGGTGTCGTACGACATCACCCTCTTCACCCATCCCGAGACCAAACTACGCAGACGACAGTTCAAACCAGGGCAGGTCAACCAGCTGGACGTCACCATAGAGCAGGGCTCGCTACAGATGCGCCTGGACGGCAAGAGGGTCAACTACCAAATACCCCAGTACCCGATACTCGTCTACCGACATGGCAGCACCGAACTGGTTGGCCAGCAGCTGCTGGGCGAGCAGCAGAACTACCTGAGCGGGACATACGACATAGAGATGCTCTCGACGCCGCCGCTACAGCTGAAAGGGGTGTCGGTGGTCAGCTCGTCGGCTACGGACCTGAGCATCCCCACGCCAGGGATGGCCAACATCAACAAGGCCAGAGCGATTACGACGGGAGCTGTGTTCGCCTACAAGGAAGGGGTGCTGACACAGGTGTGCGACCTCAACCCCAACAAGGTGAACGAGCGGCTGTTGCTCATGCCTGGCGAATACCAGATTGTCATCAAGCCGCAGAACAGCATACGCTACACGACGGTGCGGACGATGCGCTTCAAAATCGAGTCGGGACAAACGACCAACATTAACCTGGGCAGCAATTAATCGTCTTACACCTTTTACACCCTTACACCTTTTACACCTTTTACACCCTTATACCTTTACACCTATCCCCATGACCAGCTATAATAATAAGGAAGTAGGTCTTTTCACCCTCTCAAACAGTAATGGCATCAAAGTGGAAATCACCAACTTTGGCGCCAGAATCGTCTCTCTGCTCGTGCCTGGAATCGAAAACAGGATTCACGACATCGTCATGGGTTTCGACAATCTGGAAGACTATTTCCCTGAAAACAACAAGAGCGATTTTGGAGCCGTGGTGGGGCGCTATGCCAACCGCATCGCCGGAGGCAAGTTCAGTATTGGCGACAAAAGCTACAGCTTACCCTTGAACGACGGTCCCAATTGTCTCCACGGAGGTCCAATGGGGTGGCAATATGCTGTGTTTGATGTATTAAGCCATAACGACAGCCAGCTGGTGCTGCAACTTGTGAGTCCCGACAGCGACAACGGATTTCCCGCCACAATAAGGGCGACGGTGACCTACACCCTCGATGACAACAACGAGCTTTGCATCGACTATG
This sequence comes from uncultured Bacteroidota bacterium, assembly GCA_902784465.1. GTDB lineage: Bacteria > Bacteroidota > Bacteroidia > Bacteroidales > P3 > Colimorpha. Next base: position 36,497 of record CACZUZ010000016.1, on the reverse strand, counting down.
CTGCCGAGAGCGACGCTCCCACCGTCATCAACCTCACCAACCATAGCTACTTCAACCTCAACGGTTGCGACCGCAGTCCTATAAGCATTCTAAACCACATAGTTGCCATTGATGCCGACCACTATCTGCCCATTGACGGGACGATGATTCCCACCGGCGAACTGGCCTCTGTCGAAGGCAGTCATTTCGATTTGCGTGAAGGCCTGCAGATGATTGACGGCCTGAAAATAAGTAACGAATTCTTTCCCGGCTCGATAGAGAGCTGTTTCTGGGGTTATGATAACTGTTATGCGCTCAACCACGCTGGCAGCATGGACATAATAGCGGCAAGTGTCTATAGCCCATATACTTATATCCAGATGGAGATACGAACAACCGAGCCAGGAATACAGCTCTACACCGGCAACTATCTCGATGTCAATCATGCAAAATACAATGCGCGCTATACTCAGCATGATGCCCTCTGTCTGGAAACCCAGAAATTCCCCGACTCGCCCAACCACAACTGGCCCCAATCCAATCCCCTGCTCACCCCCGACAAGCCATTTAGAAGCAGCACCTCGTTCAAATTCAGACTCATAGACCCATGGGAAATATGGAAAACAATCTCAAAGCAATTTGCGAAATAATATCAACCGCCTTTGCAGAACGCTTTGGCTCCGATGCCCAACTATTTGCAGCCCCTGGCCGCATCAACCTTATCGGCGAACATACCGACTATAACGGCGGCTTTGTCTTCCCTGGCGCTGTAACACAGTCAATTGTGGCAGCCATCAAACCCAACGGAACCCGCGATGTTCGCCTTTTCGCCGTCGACCTCGATATGGAGTATTCTTTCAATCTCGATGACGAGCAAGGTCCCTCCGACGTCAACCAGCGCTACGTCTATGGTGTTTGCCGAGAGATGATGAACCACGGTGTCGCCCTGGACGGTTTCGATGCCGTCTATGGCGGCAATGTCCCTCTCGGCGCCGGCATGAGCTCTTCGGCTGCCCTCGAATGCTGTTTCGCCAAAGCCCTAAGCATCCTCTTCGCCAACGACAACATCGACCCCATGACGCTGACTCGCATCGGACAAGCCACTGAACACAAATATGTTGGCGTGAAATGCGGCATCATGGATCAGTTCATCTCCATGCATGGCCGCGAAGGCTCACTCGTGCGACTTGACTGCCGCAGCGGCAAGTTCGACTATCATCCCTGGCATCCTGAAGATTACCGACTTGTGCTTGTCAACAGCTGCATTCACCACGAATTGGTGGGGTCGCCCTACAACGAGCGCCGCGAGAGCTGCGAGCGTGTAGCTGCCGCCGCAGGTGTTGAGACCCTCCGCGACCTGACGATGGAACGCCTAAACGCCATGCGTTCCAATCTCGACGCAACTGATTACAAACGCGCTCTTTATGTCCTCGGCGAGGAGCAACGGGTAAACAAAGTCTGCGAAGCCCTCCAACAAGGCGACTACGAGACAGTAGGACAGCAGATGTACCTGACGCACGAAGGTCTCTCTAAAAACTATGAAGTCAGCTGCGAAGAGATCGACTTCCTGGTTGACATCGCCCGGAGTTGCGGCGTCACCGGCAGCCGCATCATGGGCGGCGGCTTCGGCGGTTGCACCATCAACCTGGTGAAAGACTCTCTCTACGACCTTTTCGTATCTACCGCGCAATCAGCCTACAAAGAGAGATTCGGCCTCAATTGCCAAATCATCCCCGTCGAAATAGGTCCAGGCGCCCGAAAGATTATTATGTAAAACCTGTCGGAACTGCGCTTGAACTTATTTGTTGACGGTTTTGGTTTCATGAATGGATCTGTTTTTTTGGTTGAATGATTATACACATAATGCCATAATCCGCCAGCCAGGAAGGGGTGCGCGGCGGAGATGATAATACAACAAAAAAAGGCGACACAAATGTGTCACCATAACTCTTAACTTTCAACTCTCAACTCTTTACTATAAAAGTGGTCCCTCTTGGGTTCGAACCAAGGACCCGCTGATTATGAGTCAGCTGCTCTAACCAACTGAGCTAAGGGACCCGCACCGAAGAAAAAAAAGAGTGTTTTCCGTTCGATTTCGGGTTGCAAAAATACTACATTTTCACGATACCGACAAAAAAAAATGAATTATTGCGTGATTTTTTGTCTAAATGGCTAATTCTCAAAAAGCATTTTTTTCAGCACAAAAATATTTTTTCGCACAAAAGAGGTGTGAATATGTAAAAAAATACTATTTTTGCACCCCGAAAAAACGAAAAAAAAATGGGCAGAATAATGGCAATCGACTATGGCAGAAAGCGTACTGGGCTTGCCGTCACCGACGAGCTGAGGCTAATTGCAACTGCTTTGACCACCGTGGAGACCCCAAAACTGATGGAATACCTGTCGGACTACGTCGTCCGCGAGAAGGTCGACTGCTTTGTCGTCGGCGAGGCAAAGAGGATGGACAACACCCCGTCGGAGTCGGCGCAGTACATAGAGCCTTTTGTGGTGAAGCTCAAGGAGAAGTACCCACAGATTCCTGTGGAAAGGGTGGACGAGCGCTTCACCTCGAAGATGGCGTTCCAAGCCATGATTGACGGCGGGCTGAAGAAGAAGCAACGACAGAACAAAGCACTAATCGACGCCGTTAGTGCCGTGATAATCCTGCAAAGCTATATGCAAAGAGGTGAATTGTGAATGGTGAATTGTGAATGGACAAATGTGAATGGTGGATGGTGAATTGTGAATGGATTTTTCGTGAATTGTGAATTGTGAATTGGTACAAGAGCCAGTGGCTCGCGTAGAGGGGACGATGTGCGGGGCAGCCCCGTCCTTAGTCCCATGTGAATTGTGATTGGTGAATTGAATAATATTCTCATAGAACTGTAAACATTAAACTATTAACTTTAAACAATATAATGTATCTCCCCATCGTAGCCTTAGGCGACCCCATCTTGCGCAAAGAGGCGCAACCCATCACACCCGATTACCCTGGACTCAAAGAGCTTATAGCAGACATGTTTGAAACCATGTACAGTGCTGACGGCGTGGGTCTTGCAGCACCTCAAATCGACCGTTCCATCCGACTGGTAGTCATAGGTTTTCGTCCATACGACGAGAAGACCGACACCTACGGCGAGGAAGAGGAACGCCATGTGCTTATCAACCCCGAAATCGTCTCGATGGGAGAAAAGAAAGGCTATTTCAACGAGGGATGCCTGAGCCTTCCCGACATACACGAGGATGTGCTGCGTCCCGAAACAATTGTGCTCCACTGGTTTGACGAGAACTGGGAGGAACACAACGAGGAAATCGGCGGACTTTTTGCCCGCGTGGCACAACACGAGATTGACCACCTGAACGGCAAAGTGTTCACCGACCGGCTGAGCCCGCTACGCAAGACCATGATCAAGCGCAAGCTCAATGACGTCATCTCCGGCAAAGTACACCCCAAATATCGACTGAAAAGAAAATAAAAAAAGCAATGAAAAAGACACTCCTCTCCATAGCAGCCGCCACACTGCTCATAACGGCCTGCAACCACACTCCCAAAGAGCTCACCCACGACCAACTGGCCGACTCGATAGAGGCCGTCGACACCCGTATCATGTCGGCATCGATGCTGGATCCCGTGGACACCACTATGGGTAACAACATGTTGACGCTGTGCATTCAGTTTGCCGACACCTATCCCGACGACACCATGGCGGCGACCTACCTGCATAAGGCTGCCCATGTGGCCCTCAGCATGGACCGCATCGACGACATGGTGGCCTGCTACGACCGCATAATAGACAGTTATCCCGACTACGAGAAGCTGGACGAATGCTACTACGAGAAGGGCATAGCGCTGGACAATGCCGGCCGCAAAGACCAGGCCCGCAAGGCATATCAGGACTTCCTTGATGAATTTCCCGACCACTTCCTTGCCGACGACATCCGCAAGGCCATCCCACTACTCGACATGTCAGACGAACTCCTTATGGAGCACCTGAACCAGGGCGGAAACAACGCCTCGAAGCAATAAAACATTAATACACTCTCTTGAGAATAGGTGAGCGCGACATGTCGGTAGGGTTCGTTCCCGAGACGTTTTCCGGCACCTCCATGCCGAGCTTGCGGAAATGCTCTGTCCAGTAGGGCGGCATACGTCCCTCTTTGTCGCGGAACACCATCGGCTGGCTCTTGAAGAGGTGGTTGCCGTTGCTGCCGAGATAGGCCTCGTATATCAGTTCGGAGCAATACATCGCGCCGTTGGCGGGCAGGAAAGCGTCGTCGTAGGGCTGGCCGAGGTACGACTTGGCGCGCGCGACAACGGCGACAGTGTCGAACGGAACAGAGAGACGGTAGACATCGAAACCACCGTTGCTCTTACGCCATTCTTCATGGAGCATTCGGCGAACTCCGTCACCGGTGGTAGCCTCGATGACCCAGACACGACCCGCGCTATCCACTTCAACCATAGCCACATGCGTGTACTGCCCTGTGCTGGCGCTGATGGCCTCCTCCATATCCGAGTCGCCGCCCCTGACAAAAAGGAGGTCGCCGCCGAGGAGTCGGAGGCGGGGAGTCTTGCCTTTTTTCAGATCAATCTCCCAGTCGCCGGCATGGACAAGGCGCTGATTATCCGTTCCAGGGAACAGGGTTGCCGTGGTACCTGGCGGGACGGTAATCTTGATTATCGTATCATCAATATTGAGGCGGATAGTGCCATGCAGGGTAGGCAGGGTTGCGCTAACCCAGTCGACGCCCTCAACGGGCTGAGGGTCGACGAAGAAGTGCTTGTAGCCAGGCTGTTCGGGATCGGGACGGATGCCGGCAAGAGCCTGATAGAACCAGGTGCCGATGCCGTTGTAGCAGTTGTGGACACGGCTTCGGTCTTCTTTGCCTTGGCGACCGCAATCCCACGACTCCCACGTGGTGGTGGCGCCGTTATTAATCATGTGGAGATAGCCGGGGTAGTCGGGCTGTCTTAAAATGGCAGCCATCATGCCGGCCTGCTTTTCGCGGATGCACCACTCCGTGAAGACGGGGACGCCCATAAGCCCCGCAGCTATATGGTCGCGGTACTTGCCGTGGCAGTCTTTGAGGAGCCGGGCCTTCACCGCAGCGGCGGTGGCGCTGTCGGGCGGTATGCCCATGAGAAGGGCATAGCACTGGTCGAGAGGGGTGCCGTTGGCGTAGGTGTTGGTTTCAGGGTGGTAGAAATGGCGGTGGATCTCTTTCAGCAACCTTTCACGCCAATCGGCAAAACAAAGGGCGTCGGCAGAATTGCCCGTCATGCGTGCCATCTGTATCATATCACCAAGACAATCAGCAATAAAGCAGCTGCTGGCGTGCATCACACTCTCGCCGCCCTTGTCGACACCATCAGGGACAGCCCAGTCGCCGAGAAACCAGTTAGGGTCGCGTCCGAATGGACGCAACCTAACAATATCGTTGTCGGGCCACGGCTGCAAGATATAGTCCTCGCAATGTTGCTCAATATATTCAAGCCAGCGCTTCATGTCGTTGTAGTGACGGTTGATGAGCGTGCGGTCGCCATAGTTGACGTAAGTGCGCCACGGGGCCTTGACGATGAAACCTTGCCAATAGGGGCCGCCGCCGGTGCGGAATGCAGGGGCAACGTATGGCAGGTCGCCTGTGCTGTCCATGGCGTCGTGCCAGGCCTGCAGCCAGTTGGCGTATGTGGGACGCACATCCCATAGGGTCTGGAGGGTGTTGGTCGAGGAGTTGCCGTCACCGCCGTAGCCCATACGCTCGATGTGGGGGCAATCGACCATATAGCCGCTGAATGTCAAGCAGCTGAGGGTGTACTTAACCATATCGTGGATGGCGTTGAGCCGTGGGTCGCTGCACTCGAAGGTGGCACCCTGCTTAGGGTCGACGGCACTGATGGGATAAGCCCATGCTTTCACTTTGTCAGTTCCATTCACACGTACGTAGCGGAAGGAGTGCATGTGGAAGCGATTGACGAATACATCCTTTCCGCTGCCGTCAGAGATGTATATGTCCGTTTCCGTATGCGGCGGTTTGGCACCCCGATGGTCCATATATTCCATCGTCACCTCCCTGCCTGCCTCGAGAGGCTCAAATTCAGCCCTTATCCATCCCGTCAGCACCCGTCCGAAATCGAGAATCAGACTGCCGTCGGGTTGCTTTGTTGAGGCATTTACCTTCACTACGTCGACAACATGGTTGCCCGCAAACTCCTGTCTTGTAACTGTGATATCTTTGGCATTATATACCGTTGCCCGGCGCCAGGCAGGCTTCACCCGTGCATCATAGCGTTCTCCGCCGAACTGCATGGGCTGCCAGCTGCCAGTGTAGCTGTATCCACTTGGCGAGGCCTCCCAGGTGCTGTCGGTTTTAAGGATTTCATATATCAGCCCGCATTCACCGTCGGAGACACTCTTCCTCACTGTAGCCTGAACCACAGCAGGCGTGCCGTAGATGCGACCCCACCCCTGCCCTATCCAGAGCATCAGCTCGTTGTCGCCCTCATGAAGGTAGGGGGTGATGTCGTATTCCACCCACAGCGCCCTTTTGTCAAGCTGCGACACTGCGGGCTGCATAACCCAGTCGCCAAGCTCCTCACCGTTCAGATACACCTCATGGTAGCCTAATGAGGCGAAGACAAGGCCAAAATAGCAAGAGCGGTAGGACGAAGGTGTCAGGTCATCTGCATCCACATGGAAAGTCGTGCGAAGCATGGGCGTCTCGGCCCACGTGTCGCCCACACGGCAGCCGATGAATTGCTGTGCTGTTGCACACAACGTGCACAGTAGCATCAAAACTATGACTACAAATCTTTTCATTTTGCGTTGCCCGTCAGCTTATTTTGCCACATCACGAACCAGGCGAACAGAGCGTCCGTAGCCGCGGTCCTTGTCATAGTTGCCTTCGGCTTTGGCGTTGACCAATCCGTCGATGAAGAGCAATGCATAGGCCTGACGTTTTTCGTTGCAGGTGGCCGCCCAATAGCTGCCACCCTCGCCGATGGTAGAGAGCCAAGTGCCGCCACGAAATCCGGCGGCAGGCAAGAAGACGGCGCCGGCCTCTTCCATCAGAACCCATTGCTCGGCATTGTAGACATTGTCGCCGAAATGGATGGTGAAGTTGTTGAGGTTTATGCCTTTAATTGAATCAAGACTTGCTGGGCGGACAAACTTGTCGGGGAAAAAGATGAGTCCCTTGACGTTGCACACCGTCGCCTCTGCATAGCGCGCGCTGTCTGTGCCATCGACCGATGAGGCGGCCCGTTGGTTTGCGAGATAATCCCATTCCGACTGGGTCAGAGTACGCCAAGTGCCTGGCTTGTCGTTGCCAATGGCATTATAGACCCCCCAATCGGCAAAGGCCTCGTTGCCACAGAGGCTCTCGATGTCGTAGTCGCCATCCTTTTCCGAACAGGGAGCCACATGCCAACCGCTGCTGCCCCATGTGAGCAGGTCGATCCAACCCCTGTTGGTGTCCGACACCATGGCGTTGGCCTCGCCGATATAGTCATACTGGCGCTTGGCAAAGCGGAAGGTGCCATTGGCGGTCCCCTCGGCTGTTGTGTGGCTGCCGGCAGTTGAGAATTGGAGGTTGCCTGGAGAAAAGGCCACCTGGCGCCCTTCGGCAACGGTGAATAAATGTTGCTGAGTATCGACAGGATTCTCGGCAGGTTTGTTCTCTTCGCGCTCGCAGGCAGCAAAGGCCATAAAAAGGAACGCAGCAATGGTAGTATAAAGTGTTTTTCTTCTCATAACGACACAGTAACTATTCTTCGCGACTTTTATTGTCTGAAGATACGAAAAGGGAATCTTTACCTCATCCCCGAGAATGCCGTGCGTCCTGTCGATGCTCGTACATTAATCCGGCGCGGAGTTTCGCCCTTGCTGAACGAGGTGGACCGACTCAAAAAGCGGCTGGCCTCAATGCGACCCATCTCGCAAGGCGGCTACCTGATAATATGCCCTTTCCCCATTGAGTTTCATAACAACAAAATCGACTTCGCCATTGTCGGTTTGTCCGGCAAAAACCTCGCCACCACGACGCAGCAATTCAAAATAGACAACGTTCTCAAGTTTGTGTCCCAAGTCTGAAATGGGGTTGTTGGTTTGCAGAATATTCCTTAATCCAAGGTCAACAACATAGTATTTATAATTACTGGCTTTACTCCCCTCTTTTTGCGGTGTTATTGGTATTGGGACAAAGAACCTCAAATAAGTCACAAAAAAACTCACCAAGAAGGCATCAGATACTATACGCTTTGGCAATCTCGATTGTACCTTCGGGGACATCCAGACGATCCTCGTCTGACAGGGTTACGATGGTGCCAGATGATAAATGAAGTTCACTCATTGCGTTACGCAGTCCACCAATCTCTCGTTGAATGTTCCCATCGGTCAGCTCAAGACAGACCTGGTAGAGCGATGATGGTTTGTTGTGGCTGTCGGTCACCACAAAATCACACTCGCCAGCACCTTGGTAGTAAAAGATGTGGCCTTTGTGTTGCTTTCTCAAATTGAGAAATATGTGGTTCTCTAACAAGCGACCATAGTCGTCGGTTTGCGAAAGACTGACGGCGTTGGAGATACCCGTGTCAATTGCATACACCTTTTTGGGGTTGCGTTGTGTGGCGCGTACATTGGTGGCGTATTGTCCTATAGAGTCAATCAGATATGCATCGCGCATGTAGGAGATATATTCAAGCACCGATGAGGTGGCTACGTCGTCGGCAACAGATGTCAACCTGTTTGCAGTATAAGGCTTGGCTATGTTGGTCAACAGGTAGGATGCCAGCTTTCTCAGGGGGTCAACATTACGTATGCCGTGCCTGATGGCAATATCGCGTATCAGTATGTCATCCAGCATAGTAAGCAGTACACGCTTGTCTTTCGAAGCAAGATACTCCGGCATACCGCCATCGGCGAGATATTGCATAAAAGTGTTTTTGCCCGAGGTCTTCTTCAGATATGTGAGGTATTCCGTATATGAAAACGGAAACATCTCGGTGGAGATATGCCTTCCCGTGAGGTTGGTTCCGAGTTCTACGCTGAGCATGGACGCGTTGGAGCCTGTTATAAATACGGTGTAGCCTTCGCGAAGCAGTTGATGGACAAACAACTCCCATCCATCTATTATCTGTATCTCATCGAAAAAGAGAATTTGGCTTCCGGAATCTTGGATGTAGGCATACAGACGCTTGAAATCGTCGGCAGTGAATCCAATCAGGTTGATATCCTCGAAGTTAAGAGAAAGACATTCTTTTTTGGCATAACGTCCTGCCACCTGCCGCATCAAGGTGCTTTTTCCACATCTGCGAAGACCTGTAATAATGCTTGCAAAACCTTCTACCGGATGGATAGAACTCGTGTTTTCTCGTTGTATCTCATCCTTTTTTGAGCCATTTTGTTTGGCTTGATTTAATACAACCTTCTCTATATGAGACTTTAGTATCATTTGCTTCGCATTTTATTTATTGATGCAAATATACAAAATCATTTGATAGCAGCAAAAAATATCTTTTGATAGCAGCAAAAAATATCTTTTGATAGCAGCAAAAGAAAACACCAAACGACAAAGGTATCAATACGGATGCGCGGAGGATAATTCGTATATTTGCCATAGGCAGCCGCCGAAGAACCAGTTATTGTTCTTTCATGAGGTGTGAGTGAATAAGGAACAGCTCTGCCAACGGATTCAGTTGTTCACCTCTAATAGCCAATCGATGACATTAAGCCGTTGGATGCCTTCGATATTCGATGTCTCGAAATCTGTTGTGAGAAGATATTTGGGATATGAGTCTCGTATCTTTTTTAGTGACGAAAGTTCGCGTTTTAGTGTTTTTTCGTCATTAGCAGTGTAGGCTACCTGATAATACGCCCTTTCCCCATTGGGTTTCATAACAACAAAATCGACTTCGCCATTGTCGGTTTGTCCGGCAAAAACCTCGCCACCACGACGCAACAATTCAAAATAGACAACATTCTCAAGTTTGTGTCCCAAGTCGGAAATGGGGTTGTTCGTTTGCAGGATATTCCTTAATCCAAGGTCAACAACATAGTATTTATAATTACTGGACAGGAGTCTTTTGCCTTTGATGTTATACAGACGAACGGGATAAACCAAATAGGATTCAGTGAAGAAGCGGAGATATTTCTGTACCGTATTGTGTTATTGACGGAATAACCTGTCGGCATTCGCTTTATCACCATAGGCCGCAATATACTCCGCGAAAGAGAATTATAATCCCGAAACTTGAATTGTTTAATTATGTTGTCTGCTCAACCTATACTGTTTATTTCCACTCTCTCTGGTTTTAGCAACATCTATTCCTTTTATTTCATCAATGTTTATTGTGGTATTGTTTTACTGTAGTATATCAATTAATTAACATATTTATACCACTATTTCCCAATATCCACCCTTATCTGGTCCCACACGCCGAATCACACCAATTTCTTTAAGTTTTCGGATATGGTTCTGCACATTGCGTTGTGCAATCGAAAGATTATTAGCAATCTCTTTAGTTGAGACTGTTGGGTTTTTTGATATAATACGAACTATTCGGGATTGGGTTTCTGGTAGTTTTTCTATGATGTTTTCTACGATGCCACTTTTGCTTTCTACGATGCTTTCTACGATGCTTCTGGAGGAATTTGAGACAACGTTTTGATATTCTTTTCTAAAATGGAATGTTATTAGCAGTTCTCCGTTTGTATACTTAATGCTTGGTTTAGGGACACCTGCATCTTTACAAGCACTTATAATCCTCTCAATACCACGTCCCCATGTCTCAATTTCGCCTGCTCTAAAGAATGCGTTTGCAATATTTGGATTATAAGGGCGACTATTATGTTTGCCTAATAATTTCTTGATGCTCCAGTCTTCTGGCAAATAACCACAGTTGAAAATTTCAAGTCTATCATCAAAAACGGAAATCTGTATCGGCGTTAATGACTCATATGCCTTATGAACTATTGCATTGAGCAAGGCCTCTCGGAGCGCTTCTCTTGGCACAGGAAGATCCTCTATTCTCTGGATGCCTTCATATCTAATCAAAGCACGAAGATACTTGGTTGTCAGCAAGTCCATTGTCATCCTTACTTGTTGGAACAAGCTACCGTGTACTTCATCTTGGAATATCAGGTTTGCTTTCCCCCTGAAATATCCAATCTTGATATAGGCACCTGTGACATATCGTTCTGGATCGGTGTGAAACAGCAATACAGCAGCCCTCTTCAAATACCGTCCTTCCGTTAATCGCAGTTTCTCAACAAGTCCAGAATTGCTTTCTTTCAAATCAGTCTCATCCATACGACCACCTTGCTTGGCATATCCACGGAATAGGTTGAACGAAGCATTGTCTAGTTCATTCGTTGATAGGTCAGGTATTGGGACACCATCCCAAGTTTTACCTTGCTTACGCAACATAAATCTATCAAGAGCAGCGCCTTTTAATTCTTGTTTTGTACTTCCACTACGATAATGATATTGCCCCTTATAACTGACAGGATAAGGATAGGCGTTGGTTACGATTTCAAGATACTCCTTCCCATCTCTACGATGCAGATTGACATCCACTACAATACCCAACACATCACGTACTTTGTTGGGTATGTCCTCCATTAATTTCTTAGCATCCCTTAGGTCACAAACCTCACCATTATCGTCTATACCAATATAAATTGTTCCACCTTGTGCATTGGCGAAACCGCATATCCATTTAAGATAGTCGTCTTTCCAGACTTGTTTATATTCTATGTTTTGAGATTCCATACTTTAATAACGCTGATAATGAAGAATTATTGCATAATGGCGTAAGAAAAGATATGAAGATAGAAGTCCGATTCAATCAATCTAAATCAGGCTTCTATTAATATGGGGGGGGGAATTGTCCAAAAACTTAATGATTCCCTAATATGTTACTACTAAAAGCTGGTCATACATAAAACCATCAATGCGTCTTTACGTATCTTTGCAGAATTCAAGGTTGTCATAGAATATTTCCCTTGTTTATGCAACGAAACTAATAAAACAACAAAGGCATCAATACGGCTGTGCGGAGAATAATTCGTATATTTGCCACAGGCAGCCGCCGAAGAACCAGTTATTGTTCTTTCATGAGGTGTGAGTGAATAAGGAACAGCTCTGCCAACGGATTCAGTTGTTCACCTCTAATAGCAAATCGATGACATTAAGCCGTTGGATGCCTTCGATATTCGATGTCTCGATTACTGGACAGGAGTCTTTTGCCTTTGATGTTATACAGACGAACGGGATAAATCAAATAGGATTCAGTGAAGAAGCGGAGATATTTCTGTACCGTATTGTGTGAGAGGTTTTCCGCAGAGGTTTTCCTCAAGGTGTCAGCGATATTGTTTGGTGAAACAACACTCCCGACACTGTCGAACAGGAAGTTCACTATATGCTGCAGCGTGTCAAACTTGCGTAGCTTGTTTCTCTTGACGATATCTTTTACCACAACCGTTTCATACAAGGCCTTCAGGTAATTGTTGACCATATCGGGAGATGACAAGGGTTGCGGAGGCTAATTAATTGATTGAGATATATTTCTCGCGATACCATAACCTATAAAGTTTCTGCAAAGATACACATTAATGACGAAAATCGCAAAAAATATTCATTTTCGTCATTATCTTCAAGGAATATGCATCACACCAAAGACATAGACAAAGTATCCTTATTGTCACCATATAACGTAATTATTGGTGAAACGAATGTGAGCAAGTGAAATGCAAATAATATCATGGACGTTTTGTGCTGGTTGTTTTTCAGTAAAAGTTACATTTATTTGTTGAATTTAAGACTAATTGTACAAAAAAATCTGCTTTTGTGGAATTATTTGTATTTTTGCCGCTTGAAACAAAACGAATTCAAACGCTAATAAGCACTAATCGAAATAATTATGTTTTTATCTACACTGTCAGAATACATACATGCCAACTCGCCAATGTCGAATATACCGGAATTGCTGAGCTTGCATCACAACAATCCGCTGGGGCTACACCCCTTGGCAATACCCGTTTTTTTGCTGGTGCTGGCAATAGCGATGCGCATCATAAGGGCACAGGTATATAAACGGGAACGCCCACAACTCTACCCACTCCTCTACTCGCTATGGTGGATATCCCTGGTGTCGACATACTATTACTGTTTCTCTGGCGACCTGCCGTTGTTTAGGGATATTGACCTCGACCGCACAGAGATTTCTGTCGGCTGGTTTTGCCAGAAGCAGGTGGTGGGTGTCGGCTGGTCACTCTTGGGCGTGGCGATGCTCAGCTATGTGGTATACTGCATGCTCAACGTACTGCTTCATGTCATTGCACACCAAAGCGACCGCATGGGTCTTGGCGAGAATGAGTGGAGAGAATGGAACCTGATTATCATCGCCATGCTTGTCGGCGCTTCGGCTGCCGGCATCGCCGATGACTTCGTCCCCATCACCGGAATCTGGATTATGATTGGCTATCACCTGGTTGTCTTCTTGATGACGATAGCGAAGATGATTATTGACACCCGACGCACGCACCTCTTTGGTCGATGCCTGCTTTCGGCACTGTGCTTCCTCATCGCCTTCGAAGCCATAACCATGCTCGCCATCGAGTGCATCGAGGGATACATCTTCCTCTTCATCCCCATTGTGGTTCTCTTTGCCTCCGCCGACTTCAGATACAAGAGAAAGAAGACCACCGTCAACCAGGATTGACAGCCGATACAACACTTACCTTGATTGTTGCGTAAGCTGTCGAATCGGAGATTTTTTCGCCAAGAATCGGAGATTTTTTCGCCAAGAGATGCTTGGCATGCTACAGGATGCAGGCAATGCAACTACGCTGGCGAATTATTTGGAGGTGCTTGGCGAGAGCAAGTTGCTCACCGGGTTGCAGAAATACAGCGGCGGCATGTCACGCAAGTACAAGTCCATCCCTAAATTGCAAGTATATAACAACGCACTATTGACGGTGATGAGCGATGGCATGACTTTTGAGAAGGCCTACACCAACCCACAGCTGTGGGGCAGGTGGGTAGAGTCGGCAGTGGGTTGCCATCTGCTTGACAAGGCTGACGAGCTGGAATACCAGCTGTACTATTGGCGCGAAAACAACGAAGAGGTTGACTTCGTTATCACTCGTAGAGACAGGACTGTGGCCATCGAGGTGAAGAGTGGACACAGGCAGATGAACAGCGGTTTGTCAACTTTCCGTGAGCGGTTTCATCCTCAATACTCAATGGTGGTTGGAGGGTCTGCCATGCCTTTGGAGGAATTCTTCAATGGGAACCTGGAGAACCTGCTATAACTCGTCTCCGCTCGTGGTTGCCTGCCGGGGGCAGCATTCACTCGGCTCCGCTCGTGGTTGCCTGCCAGGGGCAGCATTCACTCGGCTCCGCTCGTGGTCGCCTGCCAGGGGCGGCATTCACTCGGCTCCGCTCGTGGTTGCTGCAATCTTGTCAGCGTTCATGCTGCGGGCAGAAGCATCGAAGATTTGCTTGTAGAGTCCACCCTGGTGGTAGACCTCATCAGGGGTGCCGCTCTGCACACAGTGGCCTGTATCAAGCACATACAGGCTGTCGCTGTCGATAATCTGCCCTATGTTGTGACTTATGACAATCACCGTACGTCCGCGTTTTATGGCATCTATTGAATTCTTTATCTGTTCAGTAGCTATGGCATCAAGGCTGGCCGTCGGCTCGTCGAGGAATATGATAGGCGGGTCTTTCAGAAACATTCGGGCAATGGCTATACGCTGCTGCTGACCACCACTCAACTGCGTGGCGTTGCTTTCGAAGCCGTCGGGCAACGCCGCAACCTGGTCGTAGATATAGGCCTTGCGGGCGGCGTCGAGCACCTCCTCGCGAGTGGCGTCGGGACGGCCATAGCGTATGTTCTCTTCGATGGTGCCACTGAAGATATGGTTCTTCTGCAGCACAAGACCGATATTGTCGCGCAGAAACTGGGTGTCCCATCTATTGAGTGGCACTCCGTCGAGAGTTATGCTTCCACTATCAGGAGCATAGAACTTGTCTAAAAGGTTGACGATGGTGCTTTTACCGGCACCGCTCAGTCCTACCAGGGCGGTTGTCTTGCCAGGCTCGATAGTCATCGACAGGTCGTTGATGGCATGAGTGCCGTTGGGATATGTAAACTCCACATTCCTCAGCTCGAAACGTCCCTCAATGCGTTTCACGCCATTGGCTTTCCAGTCGCCACTCACCTCCACCTCGTCATCGGCATCCAGCAGACCAAAGAAGCCCTCGGCATATACCAGCGCATCGTTCAGGTCGTCATATATGCGGTGAAGCTGTCGTATCGGCGCGCTGACATTGCTGAACAACAGCACGTGATACATAATCTTACCTATCGTCATTCCTGGATAATCAACAAGGACGAGGTAAGCTGTCAGTATGATTATCAGCACGGTACCAATCTGCTCTACGAAAGTTTTGAGTCCCTCATAGAGGAAAGAGATGCGGCGTGTCTG
Organism: uncultured Bacteroidota bacterium; assembly: GCA_902784465.1. GTDB lineage: Bacteria > Bacteroidota > Bacteroidia > Bacteroidales > P3 > Colimorpha. Next base: position 21,024 of record CACZUZ010000016.1, on the reverse strand, counting down.
CATCTGCTGGTCGGTGCTCTGTTCCTGCAGGGCTGCCTGCTTGGCAGCCTCTACACGCTCGCGGTTGAACGACTTGATGACACCGATACTCTCTATGATGTTGAGTATGCCATGGTTGAGCTGCTGATGGGTGCCGAAGACACGATGGCGCCAGCCTTTCATTCTCCGCCCCTGAACTGCTGTTATCCAGAAATATACAGGGATGATAGCGGTTGCGACGAGACCAACATAGACATTGGCAGCATACATCAGCACCAATGCCAGCACAGCGCTGGTGAAAAGCGGCAGAATGTCGATAAAGAAATTCTTCACCGTGTTGCTAAGGCTCATGATGCCACGGTCGATACGGGTCTGCAGCTTGCCTGGTTCGTTGCCGTCGTTGCTGAAAAAAGCCATTCGGAAAGTGAGGATGCGGTCCACCACACGCAGCGAGAGGTCGCGACTGACGTTGATACGTATCTTCTCGCCGAAGATACGCTGTCCGAAGGTGATAAGAGCCGACAGCAGCTCCTTGCCGAGGAGTACAGAGCTGACAATGATAAGAATCCTCGCGGCAGCTGTCCACTGGAAGCCGCCATCGATGTGCAGAAGGGAATTGATGCTGTCGACAGCACGGTCGAGAACCACAGCGTTGACCTGTGCCATGAGCGACCCGACAAAAGTGAGGACTAACGTGATAATCAACAGGTAGCGGTAGGGTAGCACGAAAGGCAGAAGCCTTCGCAACAGGCCTCCAATACCCATTTTGGATTGGTTGGCTTTCTCCATGTGTTTTCTTGAGGTCGTTTATAAAGAGGACTTACCTATGGCAGCAGGAATACGCTTCGTGGCCACGCTACTCTTCGAGCATATACACCTTGGCATATTCCACATAGTGGGCAGCGTTGTCGGTCTGGCCAGGCGATGTCGGTTTGATGTATTTTGCCGGCACACCGCCCCATATCTCGTGTGGCGGTATCTTTGTGCCTTGCAGCACTAATGCTCCGGCGGCCACGATTGCGCCTTCACCCACCTCGCAATGGTCGAGGAGGGTAGCACCCATACCTATCAGGGCACCGTCATGTATGGTGCAGGCATGGACGGTGACGTTGTGACCGATGGTGACATCGCTGCCGATATGCGTGGGACCAGTGTCGTGGGTGACATGTATGCAACTGCCATCCTGCACGTTGCTTCGGTCGCCGATGGTTATCGGCGCCACATCGCCACGCACCACGGCATTGAACCACACCGAGCATTGGTCGCCCAGCGTCACATCGCCTACTATTGTGGCATTCTCGCTGAAATAGCAGTCCTTTCCCCAGCAGGGCTTACAACCTTTGTATGATTTGATTAGTGCCATATTGCTATCGACTATTAGTTATTTCAAAATCAAAAAACTACGCGACTCATTATCTATTGTTTTTTTCAACCACCTCCCAATGGCCGCCCTTGTCGGGACCTATGCGACGGAGAAGGCCTTTGGCTTTCAGGTTTGAAAGGTGTTTCTCCACAGCACGGGTGCTGATACCCAATCTTGCAGCCATCTGCTCGGTGGTAATTGCCGAAGTTTTTGAAATCATAATGAGTATTTTCTCCGAACTTTTCTGCTTTTTCTCCGAACTTACTTCTGTTTTCTCCGAACCTATTTTTATTTTCTCCGAACCAGATGGCCTTTTCTCCGAACTTATTTCCGTTTTCTCTGAACTTTTATATGACCTATTGACGGTTTTCTGTGAACTTTCTACTTCCTGTTCCTCTGCCACACCGTTCGACATCTCATTCCATCGTATGTGCAAGTAGCGGTTTCTCAGCTCGTTCTTCTCGCCCATCAACAGGTTGCGGAAGAAAAGCTCGAGAAACTTTGTAGTGCGTTCCACTCCGTCGGGGAGGTTCTGATAGTTGGCACGTACCAGCGCGTTGCGAAAATACCACGAGTGTGCCTTGAAGGGCTCGTTGTCTACCTTGAATCCCAGTTGGCGAAGGTATTTGATGGTGAACACCGCCGTGGTGCGTGTGTTGCCTTCGCCGAAGGGGTGTATCTGCCAGATGCCGGAGACGAAGTTGCTGATGCGCTTCACCACTCGAGGCAGGTCGATACCTTTATAGGAGAACATTCGCTCTTGCTCGAAATCGTAGTTGAGGGTCTCTCCTATCATGTCGCACGAGCTATATAGCACCGAAGCGCCGTCGAGTACCCACTCACGCTTCTTGATGTTGGTCTGGCGGTAGCGTCCGGCGCGGGGCAGTATGCCATCGAACAGGCGGCGATGGATGGATGCCAGCATGGCGGGCGAAAATGTGAAAGTGTCTTCGGCCAGCAGACGTGCAATGCGTGCCGACACGCCGTCGGCCTCGTCGGTGCCGGCCTCTTCGCGGCGCCCTTCTTGGGTCTGGTAGTAGGCTGCGATGCGGCGCTCCACCTCGTCGATGCTGATACGTTCCTCGATGTGGTCCTGTGCCGTCTGCAGCAGGTATTGCGACGGTTTCAGACCGTCGACAGCCTGCAACCCGATGGCCACCTGCCAGTTCTCTGCCCGCTCCTTTCGGCCAGGCTCTCCTTGTATAATATATTGTTCTAAATCCACTTCCGTATTTCAAATATTTTGCAAAAATACGAATTTTCCCTGACATGACCAAATGTTTTTTTATCATTTTTCCCCTATGCAAAAGACCGTAAAAAAATGGTGGAATGGGATAATTGTCGTTATTTTGCATCGACAAACAAACACAACACACATTAAGCTGAAGTTTTTGTGTTCATGTCATGGCAGCCTTACCCCAAAAAATGTTGCCATTTTTGTTATATGGAATCAGCGAAAAAAAGAAGCAAAGAAAAAAAAATTTTGCCAGGTCACAAAATGTTTGTAATTTTGCACCGTCTTTCGACAGATAGAAAGACCGAAAGAAAGCGCATTTTCACCTTATTCCGATCGTGTAAATCTGGACAATTTACGCATCATCTGCAAAGTTAGGAATAAAGGAGTTTCGAGATGCTCCATTGGTTTGTATTATATTCTGATACATCCTCACGTGGAGCGATTCAGAATACTTTATATTCACTTTGCAGGGAAGTCCAGACCCTTACACGAGAAGATAGAGACATAAATGGATGGCTCCACTTTCTTCGTTGTGTTTATTGCGCGGGCCCGCAGTGACGTTTTTCTAAAAATGAATAGAACAAAGAGTAGAATGCTGACAATCGGACTTGCACTAATTGCGATTCTGTCTGCCTGTCAAAAAGAGCCGATTAATCGTTTATTGCTTGCAGCCGAAAGCATGGGCGGCGACAGCAAGATGACGGTGAGTGGATTATCATCTTATTGGCAAACAGGTGATGCCGTAAACATCAACGGTATTGAATCTTCTATTACCGTTAATGGCTCTCAAGCCTATGTGGATGGTGAGTTTTCTGCCAATGATTATTGCATAGTTTTTCCTGCATCAATCTATCAGAGTCGTAACGGAAGTTTTGTGACGGTTAATATGCCTGCGTCATATCAGTACAAAACATCTGGTGGACATCAAGTGCTTGATGCTCCAATGGCATATTTGGGGACAGCAGAAAACGGCAAGGTAATGATGAAACATTTGACTGGAGCTCTCAATTTGCAGATTAGTGGTCCTTCTGGAATAAGTATTGATCGAATAACCATCGGTACTTCTCAGAATCGCGTCATGAACGGCATGATGAGTTTTGACCTATCCGACCTTGAAAATAATGGTTCCTCGGCTACTGAAGGGAATGAGATAGACCGTACCGTACAGATGCTTTTCGATAATGAAAGTTTCAGCTCGGGTACTGTACAAATTCCTATACCTGTTCTGACTGGCAATGTGAATTTCACAGTAAAAGTAGAAGGACACGTTGAGGGCACAAAACATACATTCGAGCGGACACAAAGTACTGGAGGACATTTGGGGCGAGCTGAGATTGGAACTGTGACTGTTGACCTCAATGAAGGTCAACCCAATGTCACTACATCTGCATTGTTTCCAACCACTATAATAGGAGGCGTAGCTTATTATGAAATCAGCACTCCACAAGACTTACGATTACTGTCTACTGCTTTAATCGGAACTTTTTACCGTGACTATTCTGATGATTGGGAGAATAGAGTTTGGAGCTATAATGATTTAAACTACAGGGATGCTAATTACCGCTTTGTAAACGACTTAAACATGGAAGGAATTAGCATTAAGTCGCTGTGGCATTTTACAGGAACAATTGATGGGAACAATCACACAATCAGTAATTTGGTTGTAACAGAATCCGCAAGACGAGATGATGATATTTGTTACGATCAGATTGGTTTATTTACAACTCCTCGAAATGCAACAATACGAAACTTGACTATTAATAACTTAACGATGGGATTAAATGTTGCCAGTGATCCGTTAGGCGGCTATATTGGTTCTATTGCTGGAGAATCTTACAATACGACAGTATCCAATGTCAATATTCTAAATTATCTAATAACTGGTAGATATTCCAAACGATTAGTTATTGGTGGTTTTTTTGGTACTGGCGGAGGAAGTATTACTAATAGCAGTATTACTTTTATTGATGGACAAGATATCACTTCAGGAGGATCAAGTTATGGTAATAGTAACTTTGGATCGTTGGGAGGTCTAACGGGTAGTGGCTACTGCTTAGCAATGAATGTAACTGTTGTTTTTAATAATTTAAGTTTTAGAATGGATGGTTATGACGAATACACAAGAAGAGCAAAATGTCTTGTAGGAGGACTGTTTGGATACACAGTCGTATCACTCACTCCCGATGTCTCAAGGTTTAACAATGTCACTATTTATGGCAACGTGACTGCAAGTGGGTATAGTGATGTGTATACAGGAAAGGTTTATAATTACTACTATAGCGGTATTTGTTACTCGTCTACAAATACTTTTGACGGAGTCGATGTCAGTGGTCTTACAATAAATGGAAATTAAAAAAATAAATTATGAAAACAAAGGAACAATATATCACACCGCTGCTTACGACGGATTCGTTCAAGGTAGCGAATGGATTTGTAATCAGCGGAAACCATGTTTTGGATCAAATGATTTTTTGGGACAACTCGGATGACAGCCAACAAGTTGAGGACTACCAGCAGCACAGTATATGGAATGACGGTGACGGCTTCTGGAATTAAGTATGCGGATTACAAATCCTTAACAATAAGAAGTATCGAATTACAAATCCGATACAACAGAGACTACCAACGAATCCTTATTGTCACCATATACAGTGGCAATAGGTGAAACGAAGGAGAAAAAAGGGGAGCAAAGCCAATAAGGCTTTGCTCCCCTCTTTTTGTGGTGATTCTGGTAAATGTCACAAAGAGCCCACCAAGAAGGCTCAAAGAGCTCACCAAGAAGGCATCAATACAGATATGCGGAGAATGATGGGATTTCACCCGCCGTTTTTCTCGTTTAACATTTTTTTAACACAAAATCCGAACCGCCACTTCGGATTTTCAGCGAATTTACGAAGTAGAGGTTCAAATACTATGCACCTATTCTGTCAGACAGATAGTAACGAGGCATAATTAAGTACCTCGATATGAGCATCACGGCGTTCCTGTGTTCCACAATAGATTACGGATCGGCGTGTGAGGCGGGCATCCAACTGGTCGGTAAGGCTGCGGAATCCTTTCTCAAATGCACTATTATAGGTAAACGACGATTTTATTTCGTATCCTTCCCATGTTTGTCCATCCGGAACAAGCAGGTCGATTTCATTGCCGTTGCTGTCGCGGTAGAACATCAAATCTGTGCTTTTGCCCGCATTGGCACGGCGTTTCATCATATCAGAAATGACCATGTTCTCAAACAGGTGCCCACGCATCCTATCTGAACTCAATTGGGTCTCGTTTTCGATTCCCAGCAAATAGCAGGCTAAACCGGTGTCATAGAAATAGAGTTTGGGGGTCTTGGTAAGCCTCTTGCGTGAATTATCGAAATAAGGGTGAAGCATAAAAACAATGTATGAGGCTTGCAATATGGACAGCCACGAGCGAACCGTATTGACACTGACACCAACCTCATTGGAGAGCTCGCTGGCGTTGAACAAACTTCCGGTGCGTCCGGCACACAGGCGGAGGAATGTCTGAAACTGATATAGGTCTTTGACCTGTAGCAGCTGCCGTACATCTCGTTCCAAATAGGTGCGCATATAGGCTGGGTAAAAAAAGCGAGGGATATTGTCGCCTGCATAGATCGCTGGATAGAAACCTTGTAGCATTAGGTTGTCGACATTATTAGTATCTGCAATGTCAGACACCTCATTTATTGCCAACGGGAGCAGTTCGAGGACAGCGGTGCGTCCTGCAAGCGACTGTGTGATGCTGTTCTGTAATTTGAACTGGGAACTTCCTGAAAGAATATATTTTCGGTCGCGATGCTCATCAACTATGCCCTGCAAGTATGACAACAACTCTGGCACATTCTGCACCTCATCGAGAATCATCCCTCCGCTGTGCTGCGATAGGAATGCCACAGGGTCGTTAATTGCCATTGCTCTGGTGTCAGGATTCTCCAACGAATAATATGGCAGGTGTGAAAACATACTGCGAATGAGGGTGGTTTTGCCCGACTGACGAGGTCCGGTAACTGTCACTACCGGAAAATAGCGTAGATTATCATTTATTAGGGTCTCTAACTTTCTGTTTATCATTGTCAATAATTATTTTTATGCAATCTTGCAATTCTACTGCAAAATTACATAAAAAATTGAATCTAGCAAAATAAATTATTAATTTTCATCTTTTACCGTTCACTGATGCTGACTGCGAAGCCGCCGCAGAGGTCATCTTGAATTTGAAGATGATCTTGCTGATGACTTTCTTTTTGCGTTGATTCTGGTATTGACACAAAGTACCTTCCAAGAAGGTACATACAACCCACCAAGAAGGCATCAATACGGATGTGCGGAGAAAAAAACAATTATTCTCCGCAAAAAAGCGGAGAATAATTCGTATATTTGCCGCATGAAAAGAATGGGAAATAGTTCAGATTAACGTGGAAGCAAACGCCACACCAAAGTATTCAGTTGTTCACCTCCAGTAGACAATCGATGACATTAAGTCGTTGGATGCTGGGGTGGGGTTGCTCTACTCAGGGAAATATTCAGCGAATGTATGGTCATCGTAGAGGATTACCAACTTTACAATCTTTTTTCTGTTGTTATTACCATGTTCCGCTGCTGATGCATCGTCGCTTGCTGGTTGGAGTGGATCATTTGCCGGTGCCTGTGCCGGAACCGACGGTGTCTCCGGAGCTGGAACAGACGCTGCGACAGAGACAGAACCTCGCGTTGGCTCTGCCGGAGTACCTATCTCTTCCGCTTCCTGCTCATCATTGTCGGGCGTAATAAAGGAATCGTCGATTTCTGTTTCCTGTTCTTGCTCTTCTGGTGCCGGCACAGCTGGAGGCTCGTCGCTCGCATCTTCATTTGCCGACGGCTCATCCTCGACAATGCTGAAAAGGTCGGTTTGTGAATATGGCTTATTACTGTGGACAGGAACCGTTGTGCTGTACATTTCACCTTCACCCAGAGTGAGCCACTTGATGTCAATCTCAGGGTAGCGGTTGATAACTTTCATCACGAAATCGAGACTAGGCCGGTTGCGACCACTTAAAATATGCGACATTCCAGAAGGTTGAATTCCTATCTCCTCGGCAAACTGTCGCGAGGTGAGATTCTTGGCCTTTAAAATGAGATTTATCCTGTCTACCATAATTTTACGTTTGTAATCACCGAAAAAATGTTTTTACAAAAGTACAAACATTTCACGAAACATTTGTATTTTATATGAAATTTATTTTTGTAAACCGTAGATTTACAAAAGTAACAATTTAAGTAATTAAGGCTAATTTATTGAAAATGAAGTATAATAACTATAATAGAATGTCATTATTAGTTTATAGGAATGAGACCTTGATTGTGTTCGACTAACGCTTTAAATATATTATTAAATGTGCATAATATCAGTTATTTATATTATTATATACTTGCAATTATTACTAATTTCTCTTTTTTACAGAAATATCCCATTTATTTTTGTAAATATTTACAATAATTATCATTTACAATTGTAATTACATTTGTAAACAGTACCAAGTGTTTAAATTTGTAAATTCATGAATTTGCCCTCTAATCGCTTATCTTTAACGCTGCCATATCTTGATACCAAAAATGCTACGATAGGCTGTTACAGGGCATTTTTTGTTTTGGCTTTTTCGGGCTTTATACCACACAAAAAAAATTTTTACTCAGTATACATTATTTAATATTTCTGCGTTACCTCTTCAAAACAAAACCAATCACAATGAAAAAAAGCATTGCTATCCTTTCTTTAGTTGTTGTGTTTGCTATGCTGGCAGCATCATGCTCGCACAAGACATGTCCCGCCTACCGCGGCTCTATCGCTGAGAACGTGGTAACCGAATAAAGGGACAAAAAAACCACCACGCTTAGTGATGGTGATTGCGGGGAAGGATTGCCCCATAAAAAATGGGACTCCCCTACCCCAACGAGAAAAAAGGAACACGCATGAGCGTATTCCTTTTTTTATTGTTTCTCCAGACGAAAGATTAGGGGTGTCTCAAGACTAACGATTAGGGGCGTCTGCCGACGAACGATTAAGGGCATCTCCAGACGAAATAGTAAGGGCGCGAGATTTGAAAATTCAAACCTCGCGCCCTAATAGTTGTCAAATATTCGATTGTCGTGAAGATGAGTTTTTGTCGCCAGAGGGCGATGAAAACTCATTCTATGGCTCCGTTATCAGAGACCAATCTTCTCGTTGACTATCTTCAGAATCTCGGCCTCCTCCTTAATAGCGGCAGCCTCGATGTCGGCAGCACGCTTCAAGATGTCGGCCTTGAAAGCCTCGTCCTTCAGACTGCTGGCATTGATCTTGACATTGAGGTGTGCACCCATGACGGCGCTGCGTGCGGCCAAGGCTCCAACACCACCGTCGGTGACGCTGGCGGGATTGCCCCACTCCACCATGGCACGGCAGACCTGGAAGGCCTCGAAGCTCTTCTGCATGGTCTGGAAAGGAACCTCGGTGGCGAACTTGGTGGCCTCCTGGATGGCGGCACTGCGTGCAGCCTTCTCCTCGTCGCTCTTCTTGGGCAGACCAAAAGCGTTCATAATCTTATTGAAAGCGTTGGTATCCTCGTCAACGAGGTGCAGGAGGTCGTTCTTCAGCTGCTGGCCGTGGACAGCCACATCGCTGAATTTCTCCCACTCGTCGTCGTAGGCAGCCTTGCCGCCGGTGAGGTTGGCAACCATGGTGCCGAGAGAAGCGGCGAGGGCACCCATGTAAGCGCTTACGCTACCGCCGCCGGGGGCAGGACTCTCGCTGGCAGTCTCCTCGCAGAAGCCGGTGCAGGTGAGGTCGACGAGCTTCTTCTGGCTGTTGTCCTCGATGAGGAATTCGATGACTTTCTCCTTGGGGTTGAAAGGCTTGAGGTCGTCGAGACCCATGCTCTTGATGGCAACCTTCATGATTTCATCCTCGCTGACGCCGAGCGAACGTTTCTGTTTGGCCAGATAGTACTTGCCGGCATCGATAAGGACGCTCTTGGGGATAAGGCCCACAATCTCGCAGCCGGTAACGCGTATGCCGCGGTTGGCAGCGCAACGGCACACCTCGTCGAAGCAGAGGTGGACGGGAGCCACCTTGATGCTGGTGATGTTCATGGAGACCTGTGCGATGCCGTAATCTTCTATATACCAGCCGATAGCCTTGGTGCCTTTCAGCGTGCCGGGAATCATGATGGTCTTGCCGTTCTCGTCCTTCATCGGCTTGCCGCTGGGCTTGCCGCCTTCGCGCATCGGACGGCCCTTCTCGCGGACATCGAAGGCGATGGCGTTGGCGCGGCGGGTGCTGGTGGTGTTGAGGTTGTAGTTGATAGCCACGAGGAAGTCGCGGGCGCCAACCTGAGTGGCACCGGTCTGTGCCGTATGGTCGTTCCATGCGTTGGGACCGTAGTCGGGCTTCCACTGCTCGGTGCCGAGACGTGTCGAGAGGCTCTCGTATTCGCCTGTACGGCAGTAGGCAAGGTTGCGACGCTCGGGCAGCTTGGCAGCGTTCTCGTAGCAGTAGATGGGGATCTGCAACTCGTTGCCGATACGCTCAGCCAGCTTGTGGGCATACTCGACGGTCTCCTCCATGGTGATGTTGCTCACCGGGATGAGGGGGCATACATCGGTGGCACCCTGACGCGGGTGGGCACCGTGATGCTGACGCATGTCGATAAGCTCGGCGGCCTTCTTGACAACACGGTAGGCAGCCTCGCAGGCCTGTTCCGGTTCGCCGACAAAGGTGATGACCGTGCGGTTGGTTGTCTGACCCGGGTCGACGTCAAGAAGTTTCACTCCTTCAACCTTTTCAATCTCGGCAGTGACCTGATTGATGATATTCATGTCGCGTCCTTCGCTGATATTGGGGACGCATTCTATCAACTGTTTCATATATTATATTTATTTACAATTAACTAACAAATTATTTGATATAACGTTCCGGATGCAAAGATAATAAAAATCCTTCACAAACGTTAAACTGCCATGAAAACTTCTGACATCATTGTTACCGGAGCCACCGAGAACAATCTGAAAAACATATCACTACGCATACCCAAAGGAAAGATTACGGTATTTACAGGTGTATCGGGATCTGGCAAGTCATCCCTATGTCTTGACACCATAGCTGCCGAAAGCCGCCGCGAACTCAACGAGACCTTCCCCAGCTTTGTGCAGCAGTATCTGCCCAAGTACGGCCGTCCGCATGTGCAAAGCATTGAGAACCTGCCTGTCACAATACTTATCGACCAAAAGAAGCCCTCTGGTGGCGCACGCTCCACAGTGGCCACTTATACCGACATCTTCTCGCTTTTCCGCTTGCTCTTCTCCCGTGTCGGCAAACCCTTTGTGGGCTACAGCGACACCTTCTCCTTCAACCACCCGTCTGGAAGCTGTCCGCGTTGCTCCGGCCTGGGCGAGATACGCGAGCTTGACATCCACAAACTTGTCGATTTTGACAAATCGCTAAACGACGAGGACACAATCCATTACATAGCTTTCGGCAAAGGGGGATGGCGTTGGATACGCTATGCCTACAGCGGCCTCTTCGACCTCGACAAAAAGATTAAGGACTATTCGCCCGAGGAGCTTGACCTTTTCCTCAATTCGCCACAAATCAGACTGAAAAACCCGCCCAAAAACTGGCCTAAGAGTGCTAAGTACGAAGGACTTATCCCTCGCATGTACCGCAGCATCATCAACTCGGAGGAAGGTCTGCTTCATGCCTCTGTCCTCAACCCCATGCTCACCATGGGTATCTGTCCCGACTGCAACGGCACACGCCTCAACGAGCGTGTACGCAGTTGCAAGATCAACGGCCTCAGCCTCGCCGACCTCACCGGCATGTCCATCTGCGACGCCCTGAAATTCGTTGGCAGCATCGACCACCCTCTGGCACAAGACATCAAGAAAGAGCTCTCCAAGAGACTTCAGGCACTGATAGACATCGGGTTAGGCTACCTGACTCTCGGACGAGGCACATCGACTCTCAGCGGAGGGGAGGCAGGACGTATCAAGATTGCAAAATACATCAACTCCGCGTTGACCGACATGGTTTATGTACTCGACGAACCCAGCGCGGGACTGCATCCGCTGGACATCCGCCGTCTCAAGGAGTCTCTCTACAAGCTGCGCGACCATGGCAACACCGTCCTCATAGTCGAACACCACCGCGAAATCATCGCCATGGCCGACCACATCGTAGACATGGGTCCTGGCGCAGGGCGGAATGGAGGCGTTATCATGTACGAAGGCGACTACGCCGGCCTGCTGCAATCCGACACGACGACAGGTCGCATGCTGCGTAATGAAGGGGTAAGCAGAGAATGTAAAGAGCCTCGCACTCCCAACGGATGGCTGCATATCGAACATGCGAACCTGCACAACCTCAAGGACTTGTCTGTAGACATCCCAATGGGTGTCATGACCGTCATAGCCGGCGTTGCCGGATCGGGCAAAAGCTCGCTGATGGAGCATTTCATGACGAATCTCGCTCCACGAGACCTAGAGCGCTACCATGTCACCTTCATCGGACAAAAGGACATCGGCATCAACCTACGCTCCACTCCCGCCACCTATCTGGAAATCAGCGATTCCATACGCGCTCTTTTTGCCAAAGCCAACAAGGTCAGCCAACAGCTCTTCTCCTTCAACAGCAAGGGTGCCTGTCCCGCCTGCAAAGGCAAAGGCGTGATTGTTAGCGACATGGCATTCATGGAGAGCATCGAGACCCTCTGCGAGCTTTGTCATGGAAGCCGCTACAGCAACGAAGCTCTGCAATACAAATACAAGGGTCTAAACATAGCGGAAGTGATGGAGATGAGTGTCGACGAAGCTCTTGCCTTCTTCGCGGGCGAGCCGTTCGAGGCCAAACTGGCAGCATTGTCCGAGGTGGGGCTCGGTTATTTGAAGCTAAACCAAAGCATGAGCACCCTCAGCGGCGGCGAACTGCAACGTGTCAAACTGGCAGAGAGTCTGCAACGCCATGCCCAGGCTTCTCAAAAAGCTGAAAACAAGAAGCGGGAGAATCATTCCGGGGAGATATACATCATCGACGAACCCACCGACGGATTGCATCTCGACGATATACGACGACTGATGAGACTCTTCAACAGCATGACAGACGAAGGCAACACCCTGATTCTCATTGAACACAGTACTGATGTCATGCGTCAAGCAGATTATCTGATTGAACTCGGTCCTGGAGGTGGCGACGACGGCGGACGTCTGCTATACGCAGGGCCCCCGTCCGGCATCGTTAACGCTCCGGCTCCCTTGGTCTGAATTGACTATCTCGGGTTTTCCATGCTCCTCAATAGCCCGGTTCAGCACTTCGATGGGGTGGCTCGACGCAAGGGTGGAATACAGACCCCAACCCACAATATAGCGGCTGTACACATCGATGATGGCATACAGGTACAGGAATCCCTTCGGCATCGGTATATAGGTTATGGACGACATCCTTGGCGGGATGTTCGAGTTGCTCTCGGTCTATGGCTGCACATATTGTCAATCTGATAATAATTCGTAATTTTGCAGACGTTTTTACGCTGCAACAATGAAGAATATTCTCCGTATATTATTATGTATCACGCTGATGGCCGTTGTGGGCTGCACGAATCGGAATGCCGATTACGAGGCGGCACGGCAGTTGGAGAATGCCATTATTGACGAGGCATTCGATGACTTCGACCATGTCTGGCAGCGGGTGGACAGCGCCGAGCAGGCAGGACTCTTCACTGCAGTGCAGGCCGACAACCTGCGGGCAATTGTAAGCATGAATGCCTACCGCTATCGCATGGCTGCCCATTATGCCGAGAAAGCCATCGCCGCCCAAGAAGGCCGGAAACTTGTCACGCCTATTGACAGCAATATCTTCTGTCTCTCGCGGTTGGTGCTGGCCGGTTGCGCCTACTACGATGGCGACTACGGCAAGTCCGTCCGACTGTCGAGGGAGGTTCTTCCCTTAACCACCAACACTCAGAACCCGACAGAGAGGGAGATGCGGGGTCGTGCACTGGTGCAGATGGCCGAATGCGAAGAGGCACTGAATCATATCGACGAGGCCGAGAGTCTGTACTTGGAATGTTTGGACATACATAGGGTGTGCCTGACGGAAGCATCCAACTCCTTGGAATTGGATGCGCTGATTTACCCGTTGTTGGCGACCAACGACCTCTACCTTGACCACGGCATGCCGGAGAAGGCGCTGGCCCTGATTCCCCTGGTCGACAGTGCATTGAGCAGTCTGGCAAGTTATGACGATGGGGAAGACTATGTCGGACAGATGCGTCTCAACAACCTGACCATCAGCAAGGCGATAGTCTATGCGGCCAACGGTCAACGCGCAAAGGCCGAGGCTCTTTTCCAAGAGCACCGGCAGGCCAAGGGACTTCAGGATGCCGACCTGGACGCCGAAGGGGTCTGCATGGCTCTGTTGGGTCGCCATGACGAGGCCCTCCGCCTTTATGACGAGGCCGATTCCGTATTATTCGCTTCTGGCGAGCCTATAATCAACTTCTATGCCGAAGGACGACTCACGCGCAGATACGAATCGCTGCAAAAAGCGGGTCGCATGGCGGAGGCTTTGGCCTTGGCCGACCGTATACGACATCTGACCGACTCGTTGCGGCACGAGGAGCGGAGAATCGACGTGGAGCAGATGGAGGAAATCAAGCAACAGGAGGAGGAAATTGCAGCCAAACGCCATTCGTTGAAGGTGCACCGTACGCTTCTTTGGGGAGCGGTGCTGCTGCTCGCGCTGTCGGGCTATGCCTTGTGGCGCTTCCACCGCTACAACCGCCAGTTGGCCGAGAAGAACCGTAGCCTCTACGAGCAGATACAGCAGCGCGAACAGGCCGATGCCGAGGAACGCCAGCGGCTACAAACCCAGCCGGCAGAGACCCTCAATGCCAGCCAGCAGATATATCAGCGGCTCTGTGAACTCATGCAGAACCCCGACGTGTATACCGCCCCCCAGACCAACCACGAGACGCTGGCGCGGCTGCTGAACACCAACCATACCTACCTCTATGCCGCCCTGCGCGAGTGTGCCGGGATGACCCCTGCCGAGTTCGTCAACCACTACCGCATCCGTCATGCCGCCCACCTGCTTGCCACCACCGACAGAGTGCGGCATCACCAACCGCAGCACCTTCAACCGCCTCTTCCGCGACCAGTATTCCATGTCCCCCACCGAGTACCGCCAGGCCGCAAGATGACAAAATGAACGGGGTTGCGTGTTCCCGATTTGCCAAATAAATCCTTAAAAATCCTTTGCAACTTGCACAAGTTGTGTGAATTGAAAATATCATACAACTTTTTTAAGCAGTGGGCAATGCCTTTCTGCGCGTTTCTGTACTTTTGCAAAAAAATTACAACAACATAAATACAATGAAAGATTCAACAAACGAAAAGAAAACCTACGCGCCGCTGCAGCTGACGGTGGTGACCTTCAAGATGGAGCAAGGCTTCACCGCTAGCAATGAACTCACGGGCACTAACTCCGTAATCCTCGGAGAGTGGCTGTTCGGCAACAACAGCCAAGGCGAATATGTTGGACGCACTGAATACGGCAGCGCATTCGGCGAGACTTGGAATTAATCGAAAAATGGAGGAAATGAAAATGAAGAAGATTTTTAGCAACATCTGTATGCTGGCCCTGATGACGGTGGCCGGCGTGACCTTCGTCTCATGCGAAAAGGATTACAAGCCCGTCAGTGGGCAGTTCACCATGAATGTCGAAGCCTCGATGCCGTCGGACGGCGGCACCAAGCAGCTCACCCTCGATGGCACTGGGCTCCACGCCACATGGGCCGCGGGCGAACAGGTGAAGGTCTATAAGGGCAGCAACCCGCTCGGCACCCTGACCCCGCAAAACATCAGCAACGACGGACGCTCGTGCCGACTCAGCGGCACGCTCACGGGCACCATCGCCGTGGACGACGAGTTGACGCTGAAGTTCAATGAGAACCCCAACTACAGCAGTCAGGACGGCACGCTGGCGTACATCGCCGCGCATTGCGACTATGCCGTGGCCACGGTCACCGTCTCCGGCATCTCCGGCGGCAACATCAGAACCGCCGCTGCCGCCAACTTCGTCAACCAGCAGGCCATCGTCAAGTTCACGCTGAAGAACACCAGCGATGCTGCCATCAGCGTCACACCGCTGAAGGTCAGCGACGGCACCCACACCTACACCGTCACCCCCACTTCGGCCACCAGCGATATCTATGTGGCCATCCCCGGCTTCAGCGGTCAGACGGTGAGCATGGTGGCCACCGCTGGCGGCACTAACTACGACTACATCAAGTCCGACGTGAGTTTCAGCAACGGCCAATACTATGAAATCACGGTGAAGATGAACCAAGTGCTGGCAATGGCGAGCGCCACAACATGTAGCGTCGGCAAGGTCATAGCCACCGACAGCAAGCTGTACTCGCACGTCCGCACCGCCGAACTTGCTGGCGCTACTGCTTCCGGCATTGTCGCCTATGTGGGAACGGCAGGCAGCGTGGAAGAAGGTAACAGCACCTACAAAGGAATAGCCATTTCGCTGGGTGAAATTGCAGACCCCTCGAATAAATTTTACTGCTCGAACCATGCTGACTGCAATGGTGAGGGTTATAGTTTCTCTGATGCGTTGAACCTCAAGAATGGCATTGCGGCAACAACGCTTGCGGTGAGCAACAACGCTTCTCACTCTAATAGCCATCATGCAGCCGTGAATTCACGCAACTACAGCACAGCCCGTCCTGCCGGAGCCAGCGAGTGGTCGTTGCCAAGCCTTGGGCAGTGGAACATGATAGCGAAAGGCCTCACAGAAAGTAACACCGACCTTTCGACAACGCCAAACAGCACCTTCAGTTATGCAAACATACGTTCTAAAGTCGCTGCGGCTGGCGGCTGGGGCTTCACTTGGTCGATGTATTGGAGCACCACGCAATGTGCAGGCTTTGAAAATGCGGAGAAATATAATTGGGTAGCGAACTTTGGTAACGGGTCAGGCAATGTCAATGCTCAAATCAAGGACAACAGTATAAACCATTATAACATCTTCATTCGACCCTTCTTTGCATTCTAAAAAGATATGGAAATGGTCGCTGTCTTCCATGTTCCATTCTCTGAGGTTTGCACTTTCTTGTATTTGGACATGTACTTGAAGATTTGCTTGAAAGAATATGTCTTGTTCAGCTTTTTCACCGGGTCAAAAGATCCGTTCATGACATAGCAAAAAATATTTTCATCATGTCGCAGAAATTGTGTATTTTTGCATTTCAAAATATGACTTGTTATGAGTAGAAAAAGCACACCTTTGAAACTGAATGCCACAACAGTTGACCCTAAAACGTCCAACGAATACCGCTTCTCGATAGAGTACTATATCTTTATAGAGAACGGTGACTATATCGCGTGGAGTCCCTCATTGGATATTTGCACTTCTGGAGATTCTTACAGCGAGGCAGTGGCCAATTTCTATGAGTGTTTTGAATTGTATGCGGAATACTGGATAGAGCATGGCACTTTGTTGGATGACCTGCGGGAACACGGCTGGAAGGTGCAGAACCGACAGCTTAAACCGCCATCGCAACAAACCCTGATGCGTAAGCCCAAGATGAAAGAGCTTTATGCAAACAATGTGAGTTTTGAGCGTGTTGTTTCTCCAATGAGATTATCCGTGCAGGCATGAGAAACTTATCCAACATTACCATTGTGGAACTACGCGCAATTCTGGCACAGCGTGGACTAACAGTTGAGCGCACTAAAGGCGGTCATGAGATGTGGTCAAAGGAAGGAATGCCCAGGCCTGTCGTTTTCCAAACCCACAAGCAACCAATTCCTGAATTCGTTGTGCAGAATGCTATCAAAACCCTCGGCATGACAAAGAAAGAGTTTATCGCCCTGCTGGAATCGCTTTGATTTGATTGTCATGCCGCCCATGCCGGGGTTCGCTCCACTTCGGTCGCGGGGCATACCATCCGGTGGGGTTAGTGATAATCTCATCGAGCGGGTGCGTCCTGTCATCGGTGCAGATGCCGATGTCAGCCAATGGATGCAGTGACAGCATCCGAGTGCGGCATCACCAACCGCAGCACCTTCAACCGCCTCTTCCGCGACCAGTATTCCATGTCCCCCACCGAGTACCGCCAGGCCGCAAGATGACAAAATGTTCCAATCGGTTTTGAAAACGGGGAAAACGGGTCGTGAAAACGCCAATCGGTTTTGAAAACGGGGAAAACAGGACGTGACAGCCCCTTTCAGCGGAGAAACATACAAAACAAACAGCTGCGGCTCCACCATTCGGCGGGGCCACAGCTGTGTCTGACGGACGGCCAACGGTAAATTGCCAAAACAATGAACATTATTAATCACCTCTGGACGGTTGTGTTTCACATCGAGGGCGAATACGAGATAGTCAACCGCATAATCCGTTCAAGCCGTATGTCTTTCTAACCTATCACAAAAAGATACTCTATACCACCCCTCATAAGAAAATGCAGGGGCGTTTTTTTTTTGCGCTTAAAAACTAAATTTCGCCAATCAAAATAAAATGTGTACTTTTGCAAATTAAAAAAACATTATACCGATGAACAGTAAAAGCAACGAAGAATACCGCTTTGCGATAGAATATTACATCTTTCGCGAGGGCGACAATCTGATAGCCTATTGTCCGTCGCTCGACATCAGCACCTCGGGCAAGGACTATGGCGATGCCGTCAAGAACTTCTACGAACGGTTCCAGATATATGTCGAGACCTGCCTCGAGATGGGAACGCTGTGGGACGACCTCAAAGAGCACGGTTGGAAAGTGACCGAGAAGAAGCTCACCCCGCCATCGTTTAGTCGTCTTGTCCGCAAACCCGAAGTCTCCAAGTTGCTCGGTGGTCACATCAACTACGAAAAGGTGTCGGCACCGATGCGTATAGCGGCAATGGCATAGGGCTATGAAGAAGCTGTCGAACATCACCGTCAAGGAGTTCCGCGACCTGCTGATGCGGTTGGGATTGCAGCCTTTGCGCACCGCTGGTGGTCATGAGATATGGATGAAGCCAGGCTTGCGGCGTACCATCGTGTTTCAGACACACGTTGAGCCAATTCCTGAATTCGTTGTACGCAATGCCATCCGTGACCTCGGAATGACTCGCCAAGAATTCATGGACATTCTTGAGTCGATGTAATAAATGTGCATTATGCACCGTAAAACCAAAACGATAATTATGGCATTCCGAGCGTGAGCCCCGCGAGTACCCCACTCGCGGACAAGGCGAGGGAAAAGAATTAGAATAGATATAAAAACATATTGGAAGTTGCGAAAGCTGAGCGAAGAACAAATCTGTTTGATATTCAGAAGTGCAGCAACGTAGACGTAGTCAGCTGAGGCTCTTAAATGCCATACCCCTATCGGGATTTCCGGCAGTGGGTTTTTTGTTTTTGCAAAGTTTCCTTACATGGGTAATAGCAATAATGCTGGCGGTTGCGGAGGAAACAGCAACTACAATAGCAGTTTCAGCACCAACTTCAGCACCACTGCCGGACAGAGGGAAGGAAACGGCCAAGCGGTCATCAAATGGTATGGCACTACAAATTAAAAAAGAGCCGTTTGTCGCGCTGAGAACGCGACGCGGTCAACCGGAGCGCAATCATGCGAAGGTTGCGGTGGAGGCGGAGGTGGCTACATCGGTGGAAACACCTGGCACTTTACCAGTGCAAATGCCACCTACGAAAGCTATAGCGGTGCCGGCGGCAGCAGCTGGGGCAATACCACCAATGGCATGGGCTATTCAACCACCGCCGGCGGCGCTACAGCAGGCGGCAACGGCAAAGCGGTCATCAAATGGCATGGCACTACGTACTCAGCAAAATAGTTTCATGGGTGAACGTCTAAAACAGCTTCAACCTTTATTAGTAATCAAGCTGCCAACGTTTTTATTGACCTACAAAAACAATAAGTTATAAAATACACGGTTTACTTGAGAGCCAAGGTGGAGCACAAGGAAATCCCTTTTTTCACGTAATATCGACACCAATAGCCTCAAACAGCCTTTGTTCTTTGGCAGTGACCTCTGTTGTACACCAGCAGCCATTGACGTATACGCTTCTCAATCGCCCCAGCACCCTGAGCATATCCCTAGGAGAGTATTTCTTTATGAGGCCGGATTCAATCATCTTGTGCCTTAGTTCATAGTACCAATGCATGGCAATCATGTTGATGAACATCCAAGCCTCTACAAAAGGAATTCATAAATACAAAACGAGCCGCCTTGTGCAGGTGGCTCGTTTTGTCAATTAGATTCTTGTGGAGAACTGACTACTACCAGGTTTCGCCGAAAATGTTGTCGTTGGAATTTTGTTCATCCCACAATTGTTGGCTCTGGGCGTTGTAGCCAGTTGTTGGAGTCTCATCCAGGAAAAACATGTGAAATGTACTTGCTGCTTCGTCGCTAATACCGAAACCTTGCTCGATTCGGAAAGAAACTACAGTCAGTTCGGGTGCTGAATATTGTTTTTTATCGTTTTTCATGGCTATTAGAATTCAATGGTTGGTACTGGATAAATGATATTAGCATTGATTGTCTGGTCGGAACCGAGCTCTTTGGTTCTGGTGAAGACCTGCTTGCCGTCCTGGTCGTAGCCGATGACAGAAATCTTGTTCAGCTTGTTGACCGTCACAGGTACGCAGAAGGAGACAGGCGTATCCTTTTCAAAGAGCTTGTTGGGGACGTTGTTGGTCTTGAGCGTGAAGTTCATCTCGCAGCCGTTACTGATGGTTTGATCGCCGTTGATGCCGCCAATTTCACCCACGGGAACAGAAGGACCTTGAACCTTCCATAAAGCTGTGACTGAATTTGTCGAGAGTGGAGTAACAGTAGAGGATGCCTGGGTGAAGACCTTGATGGAGGAGAGGGTGCAGCCTTCACTCATATTTTTGTTCTTGAGGGTGAGTTTGAGGGCTGCTGTGGCGTGGTCGAACAACAATCGGCAGCCGGAAGAAGTAGCCTCAACTGATGACGATGCCATGGGGAACATAACCTTGTATCCGCCGGTTACGAAGTCGACAACGAGGTTGGTTATTGTCATGGTGTTACCGACGATGGAGACGACATTGCCATCGGCATCGCTACCGCCAGTAATGAATGGATAGATGGCCTGATAGGGGGTGCCTGAAACGGGGGCGTCGCCATCAAGGTAGTATTTGTCATCTTCGACAGCGATGGTGCGTCCTACACCGTTGAGCAATACCTTTTCGCCTGCGACCCAAGATCCGTTGTAGGCGTCGTTCATCAGGATTTTTGAGTGGCTTCTCATCTGGTTGGCGACGAGACTGAAGCGGCCTTCCTCCTTTGAGCAGCTTGTTGCGAGGAGTGCCAGCAGTACTGCGATTGTAAATAAGTTGAATTTTTTCATATCGTAAATAAGTGTCTTGATTTTTAATGTGTTGTTATTTGATT
>CACZUZ010000015.1 GCA_902784465.1 uncultured Bacteroidota bacterium | reverse complement strand
GCCGCCTTTCCTTGAGATTGCGGCATTGATGGTCTCCATCTCCGACTCAAACCTTTCCTTCCACTGCCGGTTCATCGATGCCTCGGTCATTGCCTTTGACGGGGATGTCACCTCCAGATAGTAGTCTCCGTCCGGGTCCGTGTGCACCTCGCGCAGTGTTATGGGCCGCTTGCGGCTGTCAAGAACGGTGACGGATTGGTGATCCGGCGAGAGCTCATAGTCCTTCAGGCGTGTGCGGGACACGCACAGGTAGTTGTAGCCCTTGCTTTTGAGCAGCGCGAGGTTGTCCTCCGTGGCGATGCCTGCATCGATGACCACAAGGGTGCGGTCCTCATCCTTCACGGAACTCTTCGCCATCAGTCCGTCGACCATGTCCGGAAGCGTGTTGCCCTCCAGTATCGAGGAGTAGCGTATGAAACCGTCGGTGTTTATGCACAGGGCAAGCACCAGCAGGCGGCAGTCGCTGCGCTTCTCCTTGCTGCGGCCGAATTTGGCCTTGAGGCTCCCCTCCTTGCGACCCTCGAAGTAGAAGTTGGTCAGGTCGAAGAGGACGATGCGGTTCTTCTGGTTGAAGAGGTCGTCAGTGACCGAGCACAGGTGGCTCTCCAGTTTGTCCTTGACTGCGAAGAGACTGGGAGCCACATTATATATGCTCCGCATAGAGGGCAGCCAGCCGCAGTCCCCGCTCACCAGCTCGCATACGGCAGAGTTATCCTCCATGATGCGGCGCGTCTTCAGCTCCGAGGGACTGTATACGGTCCTCGCTATCAGGACTGACAGCGCGGCATTCACCTTCGATTCCGACCAGCCCAGCCCTTTCAGGAATTCTTTCAGGCCGAGCTGTTCCACAGCCTGAAGACAGAGCCACTCCGCCCCGCACTCGCGGGCGTCGGTATGATTCATCGTGCTTGCATCCACCAACTTCCGGCACTTGCCGTCTGCGTTCCGCCTGGCCTCCTCGCTTGCGTCTATAACACCGTTCTTCACCATCCTCTCCCAAAACTCGGCAGCATAGCGCAACACTGTCTCGTTCCATTCGCCGAAACCGTCGCACGTGAACATGTCTCCCGCATATCCGCGGCTGTCGTAACGGCACGACAAAGCCTGCAGGAACCCAACCGTGAGCAGCGTCCGTGTGTGTACGCGCCCCGACTTGTCCCGGAACGATTCCTTGAGGGTCAGATAGTCCTCATCTTTCTGTGTGGTAGGATTATATCGCGGTTTTGGCATGAAATACATGGCTGCAAAATTACGAAGTCCATCCGAACCGCCCTGGGTAGTACAAACCAAATTTCGGCAATATTTCAACAGCCCACCACTATAAATCAACTATTTAAAAATTAAAAAATCTCAAAAAAAATTTTTAGGGTTGAAGTTGGGTTAAGTTATTAAGATAACTTTTGCTCATGATTTTGTGTTTATTGCTCCGACAAAAATATACAAAATATGAAATTTTATTTTGCTAAATGGAATTAAGTTTATATCTTTGCATTGATAATAATGACAAGTGACAATGAGAATAATTAAGAAAACAACTATAAAACAATACTGTACAAAGCATCCGCAAGCGACATCCGGCTTGATGGAATGGATGAAAAAGACAGAAGAAGCTCATTGGACTTGCTTTGAAGATATCAAAAAGACGTTTAACAGCGTCGATTATGTAGGGCAGCAGCACTATGTGTTTAATATTCAGCATAACGATTTTAGATTAGTTGTTGTCATTCAATTTACTCCACAAAATGTGTTTGTGAGATTCATTGGTACACATAGTGAATACGACCGAATCAAGGACATAAAAAACATTTGAATCATGACAAAGATACAGACAGAACAAGAGTACAATGCGATTTGTAACCGCATTGAAGAATTACTCCCGCGGACATGGGGTGATGATGTGAAAGAAGATGACCCCGCATGCTTGGAATTAAACCTGCTTGCCAATCTTGTAGCCGACTGGGAAGACGAACATGTAATCTTTGATGATATTTTAGGCAACGCTATCAAAAAGAGCCTGTTTGAAATGAGTCTTACCCAGAAGGCCGGAGCCGAACTCCTCGGCATCAGCCCATCGCGTATGAGTGATCTTGTGCACGGACGGATGGAACCCTCCTACCGCCTTTCCCGCGCCCTCTGCAAGAAGCTTAATATTCCACCCGAGGTTGTACTGGGAGTTTGACAGACAACGCACGATGTACGAATCTGAGTAATACGGCGAAAATTCATAAATCCAACTAATTTCTAAACTTTTCTTAATCTTCAATTATATTACGGCATGCTGACCATCGGTTCAAGCTATGGAGCCCTTACCAAACTGATAATTCCAAACGCCAACGTCCGCAAGCAAATCCTCTCCTACGCCCAGTCGCCCAGCGTCAGGCAGATGCTCGCCGACACCCGGCTGCATACCATAGTCATGCAATTACGCGGCTACGACCTCGAACGCCTGGAAGAGATTAAACTATAAACCGAAATTGTAAAACCTCAAAATGACCACCCTTTTCATAATCCTTGCCTTACTGATGCTCATTCTCGGCATCATAGGTTCCATAGCCCCTGGTCTGCCTGGACCTCCACTCAGCTGGCTTGGCATCCTCTTTGCCCATCTGAGCGGAGTTGCCCAATTCTCCAACGCCTTCATAATCATCACCGCCATCCTGGCTGCGGTCATTACTGTAATGGACTTCATAATACCCTCGTGGAGCACCAAGCGGCACGGAGGAAGCAAAGCGGGCGTGTGGGGATGCAACATAGGCCTGGTGCTTTCGCTCTTCGGACTCTCCACAGGCCCCCTGGGTCTGCCCGGCATCATCGTATGGCCGTTCGTCGGCGCATTGGCAGGCGAACTGATTGGAGGCAAGAAAGACAGCAAACCCTTGCGTGCTGCATGGGGCGCTTTTCTGGGATTCCTCACCGGCACAGGACTCAAGCTAATCTTCGGCATCGCGATGACCATTGCCACCGTTGTCGCGTATTTTTAATCAACCCTTGTATTCACTCAGACGCTTCTCGGCAAGCTGCTCGTATTTGGTGCCGGGGCGGCCGTAGTTGGCGTAGGGGTGGATGGCTATGCCGCCACGCGGAACGAAAAGACCAAGCACCTCTATATAGCGGGGATCCATCAGCTTGATGAGGTCTTTCATGATGATATTGACGCAGTCCTCGTGGAAGTCGCCATGGTTGCGGAACGAAAAGAGATAGAGTTTCAGGCTCTTGCTCTCCACCATACGCTTGTCGGGGATATACATGATGCGTATCTCGGCGAAATCGGGCTGCCCTGTAATGGGGCAGAGAGTGGTGAACTCGGGACAGAGAAACTGTACCCAATAGTCGTTGTAGGGATGCTGGTTCTCGAAAGTCTCCAGCAACGCCGGATTGTAATCGTTGCTGTAGTCGGTATCGTGCCCCAAGGCACGGAGTTGTTCCTTTTCGCGTGACATAGTTTTTGATGTATCTTGTTTTGTTAAAGAGGGTTATCAAGTACCTCTGTTTGTTTTTGCAGCTGCAAAATTAAAAAATAAAATCAAACAACTCGATTATCTGAAATTTATGTTTACATTTGCATATTTATAGTTACCCATCATCAGCAAATTACCATCTGTAAAACAATATAATACAATCACAATGATTCATAGATTTATTTTTCTGGCATTATCATTATTAGCCTTTACCGCACCATTCTCAATTCAGGCACAAAACTACAGCGCCTCGACCCAGGAGGCACAAAAGGTGGCAAGAACTCTCTTCCTCTCCCTTGGACAAGAGGCCAAGAGCGGTTTCACGCCCATAGAATGCCCATTCGATGAACTTCACGTCCTCGCCGCGGCCGACAAAGGTTTTGTTATCGTCGCTGCCGACAAAAACACCGAGCCCATCCTTGGCTACTCCACCGAGAACCCTATCTCTTTGACCGATATGCCGTCCAATCTACGTCTCTGGCTTGAAGGCTACGCCGCCGCTGTTCGCTACAACCGCAGCCACCCCGACCTGCCCTCGTCACGCCAAGCACGCACAAAATGGCAACGCCTCGAAGCCGGCGACCAAAATGCCATCGCCAACAACGGCCCTAAACTCATAATACCCACCAAACTCACAACAAAATGGGACCAGAGCCCATTCTACAACAAGTTCTGTCCTTTCGACTCTGTGGTGGGAAAACGCTCCGTCTCGGGCTGCACAGCCACCGCGACGGCACAGATCATGAAGTATTTCAACCACCCTGCCGAGGGTTATGGCCACGGCGAATACATCCATAAAAAATATGGCCTCATCTCTGCCGACTATGGCACCTACCTGTGGGACTCGATGCCCAACAGCCTCACTAGTAGCAACAGCGACAACCAAATCGATGCCATCGCCACCCTCATCTACCATTGTGGAGTGGCTGTCCACATGAACTACGACCCCAATGGCAGTGGCGGAAAGACAGCAGCCTACGGCTATGGCGGCGACGCAGCCTCGGAAAACTCGTTCAAGTACAACTTCAAATACAGTCCTTACGTATGGACTGCTTTCCGCATCGACTACACCGACAAGGACTGGAAAAACCTTATGCTCGAAGAGCTGAAAAACGACCGTCCCATACTCTATGCCGGCTATGACGAGATGCAGGGCGGCCATGCCTTCGTCATCGACGGGTACAGCGGTGCCGACGGCACTTTCCATTTCAACTGGGGTTGGGGTGGCAATGCCGACGGCATGTTCCTCATCACCAACCTCAATCCGCAGGGCTACAACTTCAACCTCTTCGCCACAGCCACCATTGGCATAACCCCATTCGACGCATTCGGCCAGGCTACCACGGTGGTCAACACCGCTGTGGAAGGCCTCCACGGTGCCTCCAGCTATGATGGCACCGTCACCGGCAGCGGCACCTACAACTTCGGCGACACCATTGTGATGACCGCCACTGCCAACAACCACCACACTCGCTTCGCACAGTGGAGCGACGGATGCCGCTACAACCCACGCAGCACTGTAGCCACCGGCGGCGAAGTCAGTTTCACAGCCCTGTTTGAACCAATAACTCTCGACACCATTGGCTATTTCACCACCAGCAACGCCATGAACCGTGCCGCCAACATCCCCGAAGGTCTGGCTACCGACTCGGTATGGGGCATCAAAATCGACGCATCTGCCATCAAGGCCGGCAGCACCCTCAACGCCATACGCCTGCATGGCCGCAAACAGGCCCACCACACCCTCACCATCCTTAGCGGCACCGACACTCCCGACGAGGTTATCTACGAAGACCTTTTCTTCGACTCGCTCGACTACGACTTCACTTTCTACACACATCAACTGAACAGCCCAATCTCCCTCGACGGAACCAAGTCGTTATGGATCAAGCTGAAATGCACCGAGGTCGACACGCCAGGGGTCTTCTCTATTTGGGGCGGCAATCCCAACGGCATGCTGGTTGGCGACGACCTCCATGAGCGCGAGAACACCAAGTTCAGCTGGATGATTCAGGCCCTCTTCTCCAACAACCTAGGGATTGAAACCACACAACCCCAGCCACTGGGCTCGCAACTCTCCGTCTATCCTAACCCCGCCAAAAACAGTGTAACCCTCTTCCTCGAAGAGCAGGACAGCGAAACGACGATAACAATCCTCGACCTCTCGGGCCGCACCCTCTTCACTGGGGTCGTCGCCGTAGGGGACACTCAAACCACTGTAGATGTGAGATCTTTCCCCCGCGGAATCTACTCTGTCGTCGCAATCAACCATAGCGGTAAGGCAATAAAGAAAATCGTCGTCGAGTAATGTTGCTTTATTTATAAAAAAGATGTAACTTTGCAAAAATTTTTCGCAATGCTTATCGAAGTATTAAAATCTAAAATACATAGAGTTACAGTCACCGAAGCCAATCTTGACTATATCGGAAGTATCACAATTGACTCCCAACTTCTCGATGCTGCCAACATGATAGAGAACGAACGCGTGGATATTTACAACATCACCAACGGCGAACGCTTCTCCACCTATGCCATCAAGGGCGATGCCGGCAGCGGTGTTATAGGCATCAATGGTGCCGCCGCCCACAAAGCCCATGTCGGCGACCTCCTCATCATCGCTTCCTACGCTTCAATGGATTTCGAAGAAGCCAAACAGTGGCATCCCACAGTCATCTTCCCCAAAAACAACCACCCACAATGACCGACAAGAGGAGGAAAAGGCTTTTCAACCTGCTGAAATTCACCATCTTTCTCGGCATTGGCATCTTTTTTATATGGTGGTTCCTGCTGAAACTTGACTATGAGCAGAAAGTAGCTATCTGGAACTCATTCATGAACGCAAAATGGGGGTGGGTCGCAGTCGTTGTTTTTGTCAGCCTCCTCTCCCACTTTGTGCGTGCCCTGCGCTGGCAGCTGTTGTTCAAACCCATAGGACACACCCCATCGCTCCGCAACACTTTCGGCGCCGTCATGGTAACCTATCTGGCCAACCTGGCTTTCCCGCGGCTGGGCGAGGTGATGCGTTGCGCCATGCTTCGCACCAGCGACAACATCCCCCTGGAGAAATCGGTGGGCACCGTGGTCACCGAACGGCTCTTCGACACACTGATGTTCGCCCTCATCGTCTTGTTGGGTTTCCTGCTGATGTTCAGCAGCGTGAAAGACTTCCTCTACGACAGCCTTTCAGAGAAAATGAGCTCCTTGCCTACCATGACCGGCATTGCAGTTGCCGGTGTTGTCGCTCTGGTCGCCATTTTGGTCATCTACAAGCTCTTCCACGACAAGCTCATGAAGTTCAGCCTCTACCGCAAGGGCTTCGACCTCATACAGGGATGCATCTCGGGCGTAAAGAGCATTCTCCATCTGGGACCCAAGTCCACAGTGCTTTTCCTCATCTACAGCGTCATCATCTATCTCCTCTACATCGCCGGCGGATGGCTGATATTGAAAGCCTTTGTCGAGACACAAACTCTTGGTTTCCAGACGGCTTTCGTCATCTATCTCTTCGGCTCGGTGGGCATGATGATTTCGCAGGGCGGCCTTGGGGCATACCCTGTGCTTGTGTGGCAGGCTCTGACCCTCTATGGCATCAGCGAACCCACCGGACTGGCCTGCGGCTGGCTGCTGTGGGGGTCGCAACAGGCCATCGTCGTTGTCGTCGGCCTGGCGTTCCTCATCTACTTCTCACTGCTTAAAAAAGAGAAAAATGAACACCAGCTTCAATAAAGGTTTACAGCTCAAAATCGTGTCTCTAAACGACTTGAACATTATCCTCGCCTCTTTGCGACAGCCAGACTGCAACAATGGCAACCGACCCACTATAGTCTTCACCAATGGATGCTTCGACCTCGTCCATCGCGGGCATGTCGACTACCTCAGCAAGGCCCGCGACCTCGGCGACATACTTGTTGTAGGACTCAACAGCGATGCTTCGGTGCGAAGACTAAAGGGCGACAAACGCCCCATCTCCAACCAGCAAAGCCGCGCCACGGTGCTTGCGGCATTCGCCTTTGTCAACTATGTGGTTCTCTTCGACGACGACACCCCAATAAACCTGATCAAACATATCCGCCCCGACATACTGGTCAAGGGTGGCGACTACAGCCACGACAACGTTGTCGGTGCCGACTTCGTCGAATCCTATGGCGGCAGACTGGAACTCATCCCGCTGGTCCCTGGCGAGTCAACCACCAACCTGGTAAAGAAAATCGAAAACTAACAAATGATAATGAAACGATTAGTCACCTTATTATTTCTGTTCCTGGTTCTTTCGGCTGTCAACGACATGCAGGCTCAACGGCGCGGCAAAAGCCGCTCATCCGGTTTTGACTACCAACTGCGAGGAGGGCTTAACTTCTGCCAGATCGACGGCGATGCCTCGGGCAACTACAACAAGGTGGGATTTCATGCCGGAGTGGGCACCTCAATGCCACTCTCCGACAATGACAGATTACGCCTGTGTGTCGAGATAGGACTCACGCAAAAAGGTTCACGAATTGCCAACAGCTACATTGACCGCAACATATCGCTGCTTTATGTCGAGGTACCTATCATGGCTGCCTACGATTTTCTCGATAGCCGGAAGCTGCGCGTCGCCGCTGGTGTAGCCCCGGCAATCCTCGCCAAAGCCAAGGTCACCACCGACAAGAGTTTCGACCGGCTGCAAAGCGAGAACTACAAACGATTCGACGCCCTCCCCGTCGTTGCCAGCATCCGCTACTGCCTCACCGACAATTTCGGTGTCGACCTGCGGTACTACAACTCTATCCTCAACATCGCCAAAGAGAACGGCAGCGGCGTGTACCGTATCTTCCGCGATAACAAAGGCCAGTTCAACCGCCTCATACAAGCCGGCATCACCCTCTCATTCTAGTCAACAATTGGCCCTCTCTAAACGAATGCTTTAAAGCCATTAATGAACCATCAAATCCTTCAAACCCATTAACCCCATTCTTATATGACACACACCCGTTGTTTAATCATTGGCTCTGGTCCTGCAGGTTACACAGCAGGCATCTATACAGGCCGCGCCGACCTCAAACCTCTTCTTTATGAGGGTCTGCAACCCGGTGGTCAGCTGACCATCACCACCGAAATAGAGAACTTCCCGGGCTATCCCGAGGGCATTTCCGGCACCGCCATGATGGAAGACCTCCGCAAACAGGCCCTCCGCTTCGGCACCGAAATACGCAAGGGCACCATCGAGAAAATCGACCTCAGCCATCGCCCCTTCGTCGCCACCGACGACAAAGGCGAGCAGCGCCTGTGCCACCTGCGACGGTTTCTTCTACAAGAACCTCGATGTCGCCGTGGTTGGCGGTGGCGACACCGCCTGCGAAGAGGCTGCCTACCTCGCCACCCTCTGCCGCAAGGTCTACCAGATTGTACGCCGCGACGAACTTCGCGCCTCCAAAGCAATGCAACACCGCGTCCTCAGCAACCCCAAAATCGAGGTGCTGTGGAACAGTGTCACTGATGAAATCATCGGCAACGACATGGATGGCGTCACCGGCGCCGACATCAAGAATGTCAAGACCGGCAAAATCCAAAGACTCGACATCGCCGGATTTTTCGTCGCCATAGGCCACCAGCCCAATACAGCCTTCCTCGACGGCCAGATAGAACTCGACGAGGCTGGCTACATCAAAGTCCAGAACCCCTCCAGCGCAACCAACATCCCTGGTGTTTTCGCCGCCGGCGATGTCTGCGACCCCAACTACCGCCAAGCTTGCGTCGCTGCCGCCAAAGGCTGTGTCGCCGCCATCGATGTCGAACGTTTCCTTAATAAGTGATCAGGTTCAAAACCATATTATTTCTCACAGCCCTCGTCCTCTCCGCCTCGGTCCACGCTCAGAATACCATTCGCAAAACTCCCAACACAGGGAATAGGAATGGCAACTCGTCGTTCAACAACTACGACCCCAACTCTGACGGCGAACTGCCCGATGGCGAAGACTCGATAGCCAACAGAGCTCCCGAAGGCATCATTTTCGACAACGAGTCTGTGCCCGACTCGGTGCTGCGTAGTCATGTCTTCAACTTCAGCGAGACGGTGAGGGCTGTGAAAATACGTCATATCCAGAATCCATCACTGCTCCCTACAGGCATCCAGAGCAACGACCCCATCGCCGCTGTCGAGCAGACAGGCTATGCCTCACTGGGTTTCCTCGGTCAGGTACATAAACCCTTGTCTCTCAACTCCCTCATCTCTACTTCAATCTTTCAACACACCGCCGACCCGTTGCCCTACTACCGGAAGCTGAACCATGGCTCGCGCCTATTCCAAACGCAAACCCCATTCACGGTGCTTGGCTACGGCAGCTCCCTCGACAAGGACTACCAAATCCATGCGATACACACGCAGAACATACGTCCCCGCTGGAACTTTGCCATGCTCTACGACCTCGTGAGCCGCGAAGGACTCTATACCAACAGCGGAGGCACAAGCCACTACCTCGACTTGTCGACCAACTACTACTCGCAGGATGCACGCTACCAACTGCAGGCTTCTATAACCTACAACCGCATCCGCCACGAGGAGAATGGTGGCGTCACCAACGACATCAATTGCTGGGAATACACACGCGAGTCGGGTGTCCCCGTCAACATGTATTCCGCCCAAAACCAATGGCGCGACTTAGAGTTCCGAATACATCAGAGTTACAACACTGTACGCCAGTTTGAACGCATTGTGGAGCGTCCTGCTCCGCCAACGGACACAACAACAAAAGCCGACACGACAACAAAGGCTGACTCAACGGTTGTGAGCGACACGATGGCTCTCCGCTCTCAGCATCCCACTATCAACAATCCGGTTTCCGACA
This sequence comes from uncultured Bacteroidota bacterium, assembly GCA_902784465.1. Lineage (GTDB taxonomy): Bacteria > Bacteroidota > Bacteroidia > Bacteroidales > P3 > Colimorpha. Next base: position 45,939 of record CACZUZ010000015.1, on the reverse strand, counting down.
CCATTCCGGCACCAAAACCTTCAACCTTCAACAGTGGCGTGTTCGCCCTCGACCTCTCCTACGCCCGTCACCGCCGCATCTTCTATGACAACCAGCCCTCAAGCTGGTTCTACAACTACAGCAACCTCAACACCTCGGTACTCTTCGACTCGACGGCACACCACCGATTTGCCGCGGAACTCTACTGGACCAACGACGCCCACATGCAGCATCGCTACTCCAACCCCGTGGTGCTTACCGGCGGCATTCGACCGCAGTACGACGAGGTGCGATATGCCAGCTATTGGGACACCATTTCTCCCGATTATGATGCCAAAATGAAGGAACTGAACATCATACAGTTTGCCTCCGCACGGCTTCATGTAGGCCGTTTCCTCCTTGTGGCCAATGCCGAGGAGACCAATGGCCCTCGACGACTGGGAGACTATCGCATTGATGGGACGCTGAGCTTTAATGTCGGCAGCAACGATTTCAAGGTCTCTGCCCTCAGCCAAGCCCAGAGTCCCGACATGATATTTTATCACAACGAAGGCGTATATAGTTGGGACATAAAAGATTACAACAAGATTAAGCTCCAGCGTCTCACCGCAGAATACAGCTATAAGGCTCCCGACTCTTCAATTCGCAATGCGCATCTTTTGTCGTTCAACCTCCAGATTTCCTCTTCCATTTTGGGCGACAACGTATGGTTTGACAGCAAAATGCAACCAACACAAGGCAATGCCACCGCGCTGCTCCTACAGGCCGACCTCGGCGCACATCTGAGGATGGGATGGTTCAACATTCGCACACACCAGATGCTGCAACACAGCGGCGACGACAACGTGATTCGCGTGCCACTCCTTGCATCAAAGAACAGTATCTTCGCCGATTTCAACCTTTTCCACAACGCCTTACGTGCCCAGATTGGTGTCGACCTTCGCTACCATACCAAGTTCTACTGCGATTCATGGAACCCCGTCCTGGGCGTTTTCTATCGGCAGGACGAAGTTCAGGTCGGCAACTATCTAATCGCCGACCTATGGCTAACCCTTCAGGTGAAACGTGCCACAATCTACGCTCGTGCCAGCCACCTCAACGCACCAATAGAACGACTCGCTGGCTTGCAACCCAACTACTTCAGCATGCCACACTACCCATACGAGAATTTCACCCTCTACTGGGGACTCATCTGGCGCTTCTTCGACTAAAAAAATCTGTGTAATCTGTGAAATCTGTGTGAGAAGAAATAATTATCTGTGTGAGCATGAAAACCATCGAGAAAGCAATACTTAATCGCACCTCCCTCTTGGTCGGCGACGCCGCCATGGAAAGCATCACGTCTGCCCATGTCATCATCTTTGGTGTTGGCGGCGTAGGTTCATGGTGTGCAGAGAGTCTGGTTCGAAGCGGCATACGCAACCTCACCATTGTCGATTCCGACAGGGTATGCATCACCAACGTCAACCGCCAGTCCATGGCCACCACCCGCACCGTTGGGCGTGTCAAGGTTGATGCACTGAAAGAACGACTCGTCGAGATAAATCCCGCCGCCAACATCAACGCCATTCAGGAAATATTCTGCGCCGAGACTGCCGACAACTTCAATCTCGATGATTATGACTATATTATCGATGCCATCGACAGCCTAAAAGACAAGCTGGAACTCATCATCCGCTGTACACAGAAGCCTCAGCCACCAACGTCGGACACCCCGACCAAATCTCATGCCACATTTTTCAGCTCTATGGGTGCAGCCCTTAAGATGGATCCCACACAGGTGAAGGTCAGCGAGTTCTGGCAGGTCGACGGATGCCCTTTGGCTGCCGTGCTACGCCGCCGCATGCGAAAACAGAAACGTTTTCCTGGCCACAAATTCCTCTGTGTCTGGAGTCCCGAAGTGCTGCCCAACCTGGGGCAGGCACGTACCTGCGGCACCAACGCCTGCCTCTGCCCTAAGAACGAATCCGGCGATGGCCGCGCCGACCTCCTCAATCACGAATGGTGTTCAGCAAAAGCGCAGATTAACGGCACCACGGCTCACATCACCGCACTGTTTGGCTTTACCCTTGCAGGACTCGTCATCCAAGACCTCTACCGCAAAGCCCTGACACCCTTGAACCATTTGGACGCTGGACGGTCTAAGCCCAAACCGTTCATATAGTTGTAAGTGGCTACCCTCAAAGCCTCGCCGACAGCATCGAGGTCGTAGTCGAAATCGGCCTCAAAAGCCACCTCGTTGTTGCAGAAGCGGTTATAGCCATTGCGTTGCACGCACCGCGCGCCATAACGTTCTGGTTCACATCCAGAAAGGCTATGCACCGTCATGGCGTAACGATGCCAGAAAGCCGACTGGACTATCCCCTCTTCAAACATGCGACGCACATTCTCCAACGCTCCGATGGTCTCTTGTAGAGTCTCGGTAGGGAACCCGTACATCAGGTATGTGTGTACCATTATGCCGGCGTCACTGAGGTTGCGAGCCGCCACCATGGTCTGCTGGACCGACACCCCCTTCCCCATCAATTTAAGCAGCCGGTCTGATGCCACCTCCAGCCCTCCGCTGACTGCTATGCAGCCTGCTTGGGCCAACAGATGGCAGAACTCCGGCGTATAGTTTTTTTCAAACCTTATGTTGCCCCAGAAAGAGAACACCAGCTCGCGACGCACAATCTCATCGCACACCTCACGCAGCAGGCGTGGCGGCAACGCCTCGTCGACAAAATGGAATCCTGTGCTTCCCGTCTGCGAAGCTATGCGCTCCATACGGTCAACAACTGTCGTCGCACTAGGGGCATCATAACGGCTTATATAGTCGAGCGTAGTGTCGCAAAATGCACATTTCGCCCAATAGCAGCCATGTGCCATCATCATCTTGTTCCATCGCCCACACGACCACAGACTGTGCATGGGGTTTGTCATGTCGGCAGTGGAGATATAGAGATCCATCGGCAACCCCTCGAAATCGGGAGCCGGCATGGAGTCGTTGTCTACTTGCACCGGCATGTCGTCACCCATGTAGTTGATATAAGCAACGTTGCCATCCTTGCAGCAATAGGTGCGAAGCAATTTGTCCCCATCCAGTTTTCCCTTTTGGTGGAGCAGCAGTCTCAACAGCGGAAGCTCGCCGTCATCGAGAGTGATATAGTCGACATAGTCAAACACTCGGGGTTCGCTCAACTGGCGCCACTCGGTATTGGCAAAGCCGCCACCCATGCAAACCGTCACTCCAGGCCATTGCTCTTTTATATATCGTCCGCAGCGCAATGCCGACAGCAGACATCCTGGGAATGGCACTGTAAACGCCACCATATCGGGACGATGCTTCTGCATATACCCTTCCAGCAACGAGATTGTCATTGCCTCTATCGGGCTCGGCGGTTTTGCAAGCGCTGCCTCCACCTCGTCAAAGTCTGCGGCGTATGTACACAAATGCTCGGCATAGCGTACCAGCTCGAAATGAGGATCCACATGCTTTTTCAGCAGCTCGGCAAGCTCTTCCAAATAGAGCGTTGCCAGGTATCGTGCACGGTCCTCGACTCCGGCGACACCAAAAGCCCACTCCAATTCCTCATCGTCGCGCCGCCGCCTCCCCTCGGGCAACAGATTGCCGGCAACAATTCTTGACGCCAGCGTGGAGTCTCCGCCACGCAAAAACCTCATGACCGAATCGATAGAACCAGCGTACGCATCAGCATCGGGAAGCCCTTTAGGCAGATTGGCAGCAATGAAATCACGCCTAAAAATCTTGTCCGTCAACTCTATCCCCATGTCGGCCTGCACAACAGAAAAGCCCTGATGCTGCAGGTATGCCTTCAACTGGGTTGTCGCCGGATAAGGGGTGTTGAGCTGCGTAAGAGGGGGAGTGACAAGAAGTAGCATTTCCCTCAGAAAGTTTAATTAATCCGTGTAATAGGTGAAATCAGTGTGAGCAAAAAAAATACCGTGTAATCTGTGGTCAGAAGCTGCTGTGGGTGAAAGTGTAACTGTAGCCAACCATCAGGGTTGCAAGTCCAACAGAGAACTTGTTCTGTCGTATCGGAACATGCGCAAAACGCGGAGGCGTAAGTATATAACGCGCGTCAATGAAAAACTCGTTCTTCGGGAGAGGTCTGCACAATAACAGCAATCCCAAATCAGTGCTGAAGAGGAAATTGGACTGGTTATCCAATCGTGCCACGATGCAGGCTCCTGCGTATGGTTTTACATCGAAAAGAGTGTTCTTCGGATTAGGAACAAACAGCCCCATAAAATCGAATAACATGTCGCCGCAGACGTTGTAGTAGGAAAAGAGTTCTACGTGACTCTTTCCATAAAGGCCAGATGCTATTAATCGTCCAGACCAATACTTTGTGATTGTCTTGCCGATTCCAAACTCGAAAATGGGCGTAAAAAGCTTCTCCCTATCCTGGAAAGAACCTATACCCTTATAGTTCATGGCATTCAAGCCAAGACCAATTAGGAAAAACCAATCGTTACCGAACCGCCTAGTCTCATCGCGCGAACGGCTTCTGGTAGGGTTATTGTTGATGTCTCGTTCCAAACCCAACGAAAGGGCAGGCATGAATGAACTCCTCTTGTTATCGTCGAAATCTGAGGGATGGATCCTCATCTCCAACTCGCTGACAAGACGCCAGTTTGAGTTCATCTTCCAGTCGCCGCCTATTCCTATGGTACCACTGAAATCGTTGTCATTCGACATGGTATGTACCACGCCTATGCCCAAGTAAAGATAGCTGCGGAAATCGCTCGTGTTGCGGCCTTTTATCGATGTATAAAAGTCAAAAACGGCATCGGCACGTCCGTAGAAAATCATCTCGGACTTATAGCCTCTATTGGCGTACTCTGCTGACAGGAATCCCCTGAGCGACATAGTGTTTATCAGCCACTTGCCGTAACCTATGTCTACACCGCCTCCAAACGTTCCATTAGCATCGTTGAGATAGTAGTTGGGACCGGCCTTCACTAAAAAGTAGGTATTTTCGAAAATACCACCAAATTGCGCTCTCCCCTGTTGCAGGAAGAGCGCAATGAATAGTGAAGTCAATATCAGCGTCTTTCTCAATGTTTACTTTATTTTCTCGCCAAACTCTTTAATAGTGATCTTCTCAGCCTCGGGCTTGAGCTGTTCAGAGTAAAGCAGGAAAGAGTTGTGGGAGTAGAGACGGTCGATGATGTTCTGAACATTCTGACGCTCCTTGGCAATCGATTGGGCTGCCTGCTCGAGACGTGCATCCTGTGCTTTCTCGTCTTCGCCCTCATGGAGAGTGTCGCCATCGCGGAGTATGCCCTTGATATAGTCAATAATCTCCTTGTGAGTAGGTTCGAGCACCTTTATTTTGTTGAGAGCCGAGTCTACCATCTCCCACTTCAACGAGGGGACATACTTGTCGGCCCACTGCTCCTCGATACTTTCAGCGGTGACATCCTTGTCTCCACGGCTGAGGATCCAGCGTTTGAGGAAAGCTTCAGGCATCTCATTGGTGAAATTGTCCAAGAGCTGTTTATGAACCTCGTTGACATAGAATATCTCACACTGCTCGTTGTACTGCTTCTCAATGTCCTTGCCTACCAGCTTGCGGAAAGCAGCGAGATCTTTGACCTCCTCTTTGGGGAACACCTTCTTGAAGAGTTCATCATTGACCTCGTGGGGAGTAGTACGCGAAATACCACTGATGGTGAACTGAACATCCGACTTGAATTTCTTGGCAGCGGCAGCATCCATACGGAAATTAATCTCTATGTCGCTAGCAGTGAAAGCCTTTGCAGCATTGAAGACAATCTTGTCTTCGGCCTTTTTCCCTTCAAAGAGGGGGAAAATCTCATCATGGTTCTTGAGGCTTTCGAGCTGGAATGATGCGAAAGTGCTTACGCCACCCTCCTTCACGTTGCCATCCTTGTCGAGTTCCTCGACTTTGCCGTACACATAGTCGTTCTCACCAACGGTCTCGGGAGTCTCGAATTTGCCGAAACGCTTGGCGATGTCATCAACACGCTTGTCAATATCTTTGGGGTTGACCTTGATCTGGAATAATTTGGCATCCACCTTGTCCCATGCCAAATCAACCTTGGGCATCAGGGCTGCATCAAAATAGAATGTAAAGTCCTTGCTGTTCTCGAAATCGACTGTGCCGGTTTTCTCATCATTGCTGAGGGGGCTGCCGATGATGTCAAGTTTCTCATCATCAAGGTATTTATACAGCGATGAGGCAAGCAAATTCTGAACCGAGTCGGCGACAATTGCGCCCTTGTACATACGTTCTATCAGTCCCATAGGAGCCATACCCTTGCGGAAACCAGGTACAGATGCCTTGTTTTTGTAGTTCTTGAGCTGCTTTTTCACCTCTTCGGCATAGTCACTCTCTACGATTTCGACCTTGATAAGGAGGTCCAGTTCACTCAAATTTTCTCTTGTGATATTCATTTTAATGCTTTAATTTATTGATTTTTAATTTTATAATATTCTATTAAGAAAATGCAAAATTACACAATTTTTTTTAAATTACAAGAAATGTATATAAAGCTTTCAACCATCAAAATCCAACTCCCAATTCCTTTAGCGACTTGACATAGAGACTTAAAGCCGAGTTGGGTGTGTTAATCTTGAAACTGACATGCCGGCGGCGTGCCGCGAAAATCCCAAGACCTCCCTCTATGTTGGTATACTCGAAGGGCTCCTGGTTGATGCCACCTGCCGGATGATTGGCATAGAGATAGGCATTCAACGACTCAGTACAACTTACAATGAAGATGTCGACGGTATCGATGATGTTTTTGGGTGTCGTAACATCCGAGATATTGTTCCTGACGGTAGAAAGGAAATAATTCATATCCATGGATGTAAACAACGACCTCTCATCCAGGTTGCTGTTGACAGTGTTGCCAGGTATGTCGATGTGATGATAGGTAATTGTCGTGTCTATCGGTGTATGGTCGAAATTGACCACAAAATCGCGGTAACGGAAACGCACTATAGGTTGATACTGGCGAGCCTGACGCATCGTAGTCCATTCTATTCTACAGTCCTTGGAGCTTCCGCTGAACTGGAAAAACGTGTTGTTGTTGGGTGTATTCAGCTTCGTTTCCCCGTAGATCAGGCGGGTCTCAGCCCTAACAATAGTGTCGCCCGTTGCAGTCTTGACGACACGGAGACGATACAGGCTGTTGGTGTCGAGCATACCTGCAGTGCGACACACATACAGCGGCACAGATCCATTATAGAATTCGCCATCCTCTTTGTTGTCGCTCTCCATATAGTCGAAATCGTAGACCTTCTTGATAGCCAGTCCACTGCCACTGTTAGCCCACTCTTCGATGAAAACCTTCATCGACCCTTGAGGGTAGTAGATTGAGTCGCGCACCGAAAAATAGTCTTGCTGGTTGCCCTCTGCCAAGAAGCAACGCTGCAGACGCACGTATGTGGTGTCCTCATCCTGGTCCAGAAGGCAGTAGACCACGGGGATTTCTCGCCAGCTGTCATTGGGTGAAAACTCCACCTCGCAAGAGGTGAAAAGGATGCAAGCTGCTAGAATGAGAAGATATGACTTGAAATGTTTCATTCTTAGGAATGTGAATGGTCAATGGTTAATTGTGAATTGTAACGATTACCTAATTGCCTCATCCAGCTCAATCTCGTCAACCATAATCCAGGGTCGCAGACCGCGGGCTTTGTGCCATGAAGGTATGCGTCCCATGTTCTTGGCAACGAGACGTACATACTTCACATTGTTCTGGTTCACCTCAACGATTACCTTGACTTTCTGCGGACTGTTCATAGACTGCTCCTCAGAGGCATATTTCAACTTGGCATTGATGGCTGGCGAGTAGTTTTCACCATCTCCCGACACAAAGACCTGCACTCCCGTAGGAGCAAAAGCCCATGCATCAGGCACATGTGCAAAGCTTACCACCACCTGCTGCAGCTCGATGGCTTTGCTCAGTTCCAGGACAACGTCAAGGTTGTTGCCTGAGAAGCCAAGCCAGCCATGCGACAACTCGCTGATATCGCCCGTCTCGCCGTCGAAGAGTATCGATTCGGGGTTGTAGTTGTAAGGCGTATTGGGTTTGTTGGCGTATGTGGCGTTAATGATGTAGTCGAAGTTGAAACGCTTGATGGTGGTGAACGACGGTGTAGCGCCCTTTAGGTAGGTCTTGGCCTTTACGTAGGTGGAGTTGCTGATGACGAAGGGCTTCTTGTAGAGTTCAGACTTCTCGTTGGGCATGGAGCCGTCGGTGGTGTAGCGAATCTCCGCCTTGGGGACATCCGTACTCATCGATATAGTCATGGGCTGGTCGAAGCGGTCACGGTCCTTGCTGATAACAGGCATAGGCAACACGCTCGACACTATCTGCGGGTACTCTACCCTACAGAAATCGTATGGGTTGTAGTCGTTGAGGTCGTAGGCTCTCAGATGCACCTTGAAATGGTATCTGCGTGCGTTGACCAAATGGTCGTCAGAGACCTCCTGTCCGGCCAAGGCGCTCCCGATGGCTGCCTGACGGTAGTCGACATTCAGCGTCCAGAAATCGCGCTCCTTGACGGAGGTATATGTCTCATTCTCGGAGAGATCCACATCGGTGAACGGGTAGATGCTGAAGTTGAAATTCGAGTCGAGCATGTCGACAAAGAATCCTACACTGTTGTCCTCGACAGAGAGCCAGCGTACTCCGGTTCTGTTGCCAGCCTCCTGCGGACGTTCATAGCGATGGAACAATGCGGAGGCATGGCGTTTATAGGTTCCTGCCACCCCCGACTGGCGGCGGTCGATATAGCTCTCCTTGTCAAGGCCAAACCAGCGTACACTGTCCATCCCCTTGGGCACGCACATCTGCAGGCCCACCTTGGGGAGACTCTTCACCTGCTCGCTGGCAACAATCTCGTTGTCGATGATGACATCGCCTGTGAAGAGTACCGAGATAGACTGCTTCACGTCGAAGAGTACCGCGCCGTTGCGGTCCATATAACGCAGCATAGCATCGATGCAGACGCTGTTGTTGTCAACACGGCGATAATTGGTTGCGATGACTGTACGTGTCAAACCAGAGGGGTTTAGACCCTGCCACATCTTCAGTCCGTTCTTGTCGACACGGTCGTTATCGGTGGCAGCACGCCAGAAGTTGATTCTCGGCGACGAGACAAGCATCTGCTTGTCGTGGAACGTATAGCTCTGGAAGTCGGCATGGTCGAGGTCGTAGACAAGGTCAATATTGTCGTTGAATACTCTCAAGGTGCCTCCATCTTCTGGTTTAAGGTTCACATCTACGTCATCCGATCCGGTCCTGGAACGGTTTATGAGCAACTCCTCGCGGTCATAATCTGCCAACTGCTCCTTGCGGACACCTTTCATAGGAAGCGGGAACTCCACCACGCCCAATTCCGTGCCTCGTGGCACCACATCGCTGTTGGTACGCTGCTTGATGGTAAAGCGTATAAAAAGCTCCTCACCGGCATATAAGGTCAAACCGGGAATCTTGAGCTTGAAATTCTTCGACTCCCCTGGATTTAGGGCTACCGAGACCTCGCCTTCGATAATGCGGGTTTTTAGATTACTATATATATTGTATTCCAATATATAGTCGTTCAGGGTGAGGAACGACAGGTAGTTGGTAACATTGAATTCTGCGGCATCAGGACTAATGTTGACAAGCTTGACGTCAAAGGGACGGTAGATGTTGCGGAGCTCGGCAAGCATGGGCGACGGCTTGCGGTCGACACTCAGCAGACCTTCGGTGTGGAGGTCGTTTCCTTCAATGGGGTCGAAATACTCAACAGCATTCCAATGACATGCGAAGCCGCCCTGCAACGACCTGTTGTCGCGCACCAGTTTCCACAACGGCTCCATATTGCCGTAGGAATTGCCCTTCGACGAACCGAAAGCGGCCATTATCATGGGGCGAGTCTGCGGCTTGGCGGCATATAGTTTCAAGTCGTCATACTCTATAAACAAAGGTGTTACAACCTCGCTGTTGTCGGAATAGCCGGCACCAGGGTAAATCACTATACGGCTCTTGTCTTTCTGCTTGATGGCACGGTAGGCATTCTCCATGCAAATGCCGTTGTCTTGGGTGTTACCCAGCGACCATGCTATTATCGAAGGATGGTTCTTCAGACGCTCGTACATGTTCTGCATCCTCGAGACGAACATGTTGATGTAGGTCTTGTCGGTGGCTACAGCCTTTGCTGTTGTCGACAAGGGCTGCAGGTTGGCATCGGTCACCACATAAAGTCCATACTCGTCGCAGAGCTCATAGAAATAGGGGGCTGCGGGAGAATAATACGACACACGTACCGCATTGATGTTGTGGCGTTTCATCAGCTTCAAATCCTCGCTCACCTTCTCTTTGGTGGGAAGGCTGTGGGTCTCGTAGTCGTAGAAAGCATAGTCGACGCCGTTTATTGTGACAGGCATACCATTGACGGTAAGCAAGCCATCTTTAAGAGTCACCGTGCGGAATGCAAAGCGGCATCCGACAGTCTCGACGAGATTCATCTTCTGGTCGCGCAAACGCAACACAAGAGTATACATGTGTGGGGTCTCGGCATTCCAGGGCATCACGCCTGCAATAGAGCGTTCCATCTTCATTGTCAACTCGTTCTTCTTGTCGAAGACTGTCCAGCGACCCATCTTCTCGACTTGATGTCCCTGTGGATCCCAAACTTCCATCTCTACATAGTACTGCCCTTTCTTCATCTCGTTGAAGACGTCGATATTGACCGCCAATGAACCCATCTTGGAACTGGCACTATAGTCGGCTATAATGTTGTAGTCCATTATGTTGACGTGTGGTTTCAGAATGATGTAGGGCTCAGCGGTGATGCCGTTCAACGACCGGGCATACTGCGACTCCAGCAGGTTGCCATCCGTGGTCCCTATCACCTGGACCACAATATGGTTGGGCTTGCCTGGCTTGAGGTGTTTTGTGAGTTCAAACTCGCTCATGTCGCGCGAATCCTCGCTGTATCCCACATATTCGTGGTTCACCCACACATAAAATGCCGACCGCGCCTGTATATTAAGGTATGCTTTATATTCTTTCCATGATTTAGGCACATTGAGGTCACGATAGTATGTTGCCACGTAGTTACCCTGCTCACCCACGTCGCTGGGCTTGGTAACTTTCTTGGACAAGACACCCTTGCCTCTCTCGTGCCATGCACCGTCAGGTATAGTCACCTGGGGCCATCCCTCGGCAGAGAAGCCTTTCTGCTCGATGTCGGTCGGACGGCTTGAGAAGCTGGAGCTCAGCTTCATCCGCCAGTCACCGCGGAGACTGATGTAGTATGGCGATTCATCGTAGCGGTTTTTCTCTATGGCATTCTCATTGCCGTAAGGTACCACGTTGCCACGCGGATAGAGCTTGTGCTGCTCAAAAATCTCCGCATCGTCCCATTCGTTGACGACGGGAGCTGCATCATTTCCCTTTCGGGATTGAGCATTGGCGCCAAACAGAAGAGCCAACGCCACGACGGTAGTTAGAAATCTCTTGTACAAAAGTCTTGTGAATTTGGAATTAGGAATTTGGAATTAGGAATGGGGAGGAAGGTGTTGCTATCCAACTGGGGGAGTGAACCGCGAAGCGTCGACTAAAAGTTGACACCCAATCCGAAACGGATATTATCATACAATTCCGACATGCGTGTGCTGGCGACACCACCGAAACCACGCTCCACGCTGTCAAGATTTACCAGTTGGTACCCCACATAGATGTTGATGCCGAACTTAGGCCTGATGGCGAAGCGGCCACCGATGTTGAAGGCAAACATTATGCCACCCCTGTCAATTCTGGTGTACTCCTCGGCAAGGTTCTTCGATCCAAAGGGAATAGTATATCCCAACTGTAACGAAGTGAAGGGAGTGATACGGCTACGCAAAAAATGGCTACGGAACTCCAGGAAGACGGGAATCTGCGAGAACGACTTCATCGGATCGTTCAGATAGGAGAAACCCAGTCCCAAAGCTGTCTCCTTGCGCCACTGCCATCCGGCGACAGCGGTCACACCATTCAGGTGATAGTTGTCGTGGAAACCGATTATCTGTCCTGTGTTGGGTTCCATGTACTGGCCCGAGAAATGGGTGAAACAGAACATATTGGTATAGTCCACGACACAATAGAAGCCGTAGTACTTAAACTCGATATGGTCCATGGTTCTGGCAGGAGCCATGAACCCTGGTTGCTGCGCTGGTGCCGGCTCAGTCACCGGCACCACAGCAGCTCTGGCTGATAATCCAACCAGCAATAATAGTGAAAAAAAGAATTTTTTCATTACTCCATCTTCTTCAGGTTCGGAGAGATAATGAGCTTGGCCTCGGTAGCGGCCTGAACCTGCTCAACGGTAAATTCAGGATTGATTTCGGTCAACACGATGCCCTCTTTGGTGATTTCCATAACACCCATCTCGGTGATAATCATGTTCACCTGACCCTTAGCGGTGAGGGGCAGCGTGCATTTCTTCAAGATTTTGGGGTTACCCTTGGCGGTATGCTCCATGGCGAGAATAACCTTTTTGGCACCAACGAGGAGATCCATTGCACCACCCATACCGGGGGTCTTCTTGCCAGGGATCATCCAGTTGGCGAGGTCACCCTCTTCGTCGACCTGCATTGCGCCGAGCACCGACACGTCGACATGGCCGCCGCGGATGATGCCAAACGATGTTGCGCTGTCGAAGGTAGAAGCACCAGGGACATGGGTGATGTAGCCGCCGCCGGCATTAATCATCCAGGGGTCCTCCTTGCCAGTCTCGGGAGTGGGGCCCATGCCAATCATGCCGTTCTCCGACTGAAGAATGACATTGACACCTTCTGGTAAAAAGTTGGGAATCAGAGTCGGCAGACCGATGCCGAGATTGACAACATCGCCGTCATGCAGCTCCTGTGCTGCACGTCTTGCGATAAAGGGTTTAATCTGTTCTTTTTCCATGATGTTATTATTGTTTTTAAGTAATTAATCAAATTAATTTGACAACGTTTTCGTTTTCGTTTATTTCATCCCTCTCTTCACCATTTCCTGGGCTATGAAGGAAGCCTCGTCGTCGGCGTAGGTGTTGGGACCGAAACCGGCATCGTAGCCAAGCTCCTTGGCCAATTCATGGCTGATGCGGGGGCCGCCACAGATGAGGATAATCTTGTCGCGAAGGCCTTCGGCCTCAAGCATTTCGACAAGTTCCGTAAGGTTCTTGATATGAACATCCTTCTGGGTGACAGTCTGGGAGACAATAAGAGCGTCGGCGTGGAGTTCAACGCCTTTGGCGATAAATTCCTCGTTGGGCACCTGACTGCCAAGGTTGTAGGCATCAATCATGTCGTAACGCTCAAGACCATAGTGACCGGCATAGCCTTTCATGTTCATGATGGCATCGATACCAACGGTGTGGGCGTCGGTACCCGTCGAAGCACCTACGATGACAATCTTGCGGCCTATGTTCTCGCGGATATAGTCGTCGCACTCGTGCATGTCCATAGTAGTGGACTCTACCTTAGGCACATGGATGGTCGAATAGTCGACAGTGTGGGTCAACGAACCGTAGCAGTTCATGAAGCAGAAACCCTCGGTAAGTTCTTTCTGGTAGACGACGAGCGGGTTTTCAAAACCCATCTTCTTCAGCAACTGCTTGGCGGCTTCTTCAGCCTCGGCACCTGCGGGGACGGGCAACGTAAAACTCAGCTGCACCTTGCCGTCGTTCATGGTGTCGCCGTATGGTTTTATCTTGGTGAGGTCTAAGGTTTTGTCGTAATCCTTTGCCTCCATCGAATACAATCCTTCGCTCATTTTTTATTAATGTTTGAGTGTTTGAATGTTTGAATGTTTTAATGAATGAGTATTTTTAGCTTAATTGTTTGATTGTTTGAATGTTTAAGTGCGTCAGCCACTCAAACATTCAAGCATTTACTCATTCAAGCATTATTTTTTTCCTTTCATCAGCGGAATGAAGGGATTGAAATAGTTCTCTGCCTTCAAGGTGACACCGTCGAGACCCTTGCCGCCGTTCTTGGGACGCTTCACATTAGCGAAGATACCTTTCTCCAAGGCGGTGAACAAGCCCTCACGTTCCATGTTCTCGAGCAGTTCGGTAGCTTTGTCCAGAACCTCCTTGGCACGGCTGCGGATGATGCCACCCTCCTTGAACTCAACCTCTTCGCCGATGTCCTTCATGTTGTTGAAGATGTATTTGGCGTTCTCGATAGAGAGGTAACGGTCGCTCATAAAGGGAGTATGGATAGCCTCGGTAGGCATACCTAAAAGCTGCAGGCCTTGATGAGTCCACTGTCCAATGATGTTGAAAAGAGCATCCTGAATATGTCCGCGGAAGATATTGCCAGTCATGAACTTGGTGGGAGGCATATATTTGAGCGGGGCCTTGGGGAATATCTCGCGAATCATCTGTGCCTGAGCCAACTCGTAGAGGAAACCGTTCTCTAACATGGGGTCCATCTCGAAAGCATGGCCGAGACCCATCTGTTCCTCGGGAAGACCGGCGATAAGGGCCAGCTGCTCGTTGATAAGGTCGGAAGCCAGCACTGTGTGAGCCTCCTCGTATGCGTCGGCGGTGGTCAGGTAGTTGTCCTCGCCGGTGTTGATGATGACGCCGGCAAAGCCGTTGATGATGCGGCTGAAATACTGGTCGATAAGGGTTCGCTGCATGTTGATGTCGCGGAAGAGGATGCCATAGAGGGCATCGTTGAGCATGACATCGAGACCCTCGAGGGCACCCATGGCAGCAATCTCAGGCATGCAGAGTCCGGAGCAGTAGTTGCAGAGGCGAATGTAGCGGCCTACCTCCTCGCCGACCTCGTCGAGAGCCTTACGCATGATGCGGAAGTTCTCCTGAGTGGCGAAGGTACCACCAAAGCCTTCTGTGGTGGCGCCGTAAGGCACATAGTCGAGCAACGACTGACCAGTGGTACGGATCACGGCGATGATGTCGGCACCTTGACGGGCACCGGCCTGAGCCTGAACGACATCCTCATAGATGTTACCCGTGGCTACGATGATGTAAAGATATGGTTTTGAACCTTCTCCAATGGTATTGATATAGTTCTCACGACGCAGGCGGTTGTTGCGGACGCGCGTGATGTTCTCATCCACATAGGGCTGTATGGCCTTGGCAGCGTCGGCGACGCTATGCATCGGCAACTGGGTCAGATCGAGCTTGCCGGCGACAACATCCTCGGCAATCTGCTGCGGGTTTTTCCCTGTCTCAATGATTGCGTTACCGATAAAGAAGGCAACACCTTGACCAAGAACACCTTTCGACTTCAACTCGTCGACTACAACATTGGGAAGCGGCACCTCATTTTCGTCGATACCGTCAATGCCAAGAAGGCGACAGATGGTGCGTTCTACTGCCACCGTGGTGTAGCCTTCCACAAAATCCTGAACCTGGTCAGCAATCTTTCGTGCTATACCCCTTGCATGCTCTACTTTCTCAAAATCGAGACCAATTTTACTTTTTTGCATAGAATTACATTATATTATTATTTCACTCATTATCAGATTGTATCATACACACACTCACCACATTTATGGTTTGTGTGGACACAATGAAACAACTTGCAAAGTTAGTGATTTTTTGTGAAATAGTAACAACTTCTAAAAATAAAATACCACAAATTACCAACACTATGACGCTTAATGCTGAAAATCAGCATCAAACAAAACGACAACAACTGCTGATATGTTGGCTTGCTCTGCGAGGACGCAGAACACTACCACGAACGAGCTATTGACACTTTAGTGTTTTCGTTTTCGTCTTCGTTTTCGTCTTCGTATTCGTTTTCGTTTTCGTCTTCGTTTTCGTTTATATATCTGTCCATATCTCACAAAAAAATCGAGTTATGGACACTTTTGCATAATTATATCTGTCCATATCTCACAAAAAAATCGACTTATGGACACTTTTATTGTTTTATATTTGTCCATATCTCAAAAAAAATTGTACTTTTGCATTCAGTAAATAGAGGATTATATGAGCAAAATAATTGCACGAAGTGCTGAAATTGAGACTCTTGAACGCTTATACAACTCTAATAAATCTGATTTTATTGTTGTATATGGTCGGCGACGTATCGGAAAAACGTTCCTGGTGAATAATGTTTTTGCCGACAGGTTCACATTTTCATACGTCGGCTCACGAAAACAGAAACCGCAGAAACAACTTCAACGTTTTGCAGAACAGTTGAAAGAATACAGCGGCTCCAGATATGCTCCCACCTTGAAGAACTGGGAGGAGGCCTTCAACGAGCTGAAGGCTTTGGTCGAAGGCAAGCCTAAGAAAAAAAAGAAAGTCATCTTCTTCGACGAGATGCCATGGATTGACACGCCTCGCAGCTCGTTTGTGGAAGCTCTTGAATATTTTTGGAATGCCTGGGCGGCACAACGCAGCGACATCCTCTTCATCGCTTGCGGTTCTGCAACATCGTGGATGGTCAACAAGCTCGTAAAGAACAGAGGTGGGCTGCACAACCGAATCACGGGACAGATTTACCTGCGACCGTTCAGGTTGGGGGAATGCGAAGAGTATCTTCACGGATTGGGCTGCAAATGGGATCGCTACACTGTTTTGCAATGCCACATGGCTCTCGGCGGTGTGCCCTACTACATGAGCCTGCTGAATCCAAAACAGAGTCTGGCTCAGAATATTGACCGCCTGTTTTTTGCGAAGAACGCACCTATGATAGAGGAGTTCGACGAATTATTCAACGCTCTATTTTCACAAGCTGAAAAATACATAGCGGTGATGAAAACTTTGGCGGCAACGAAAGAGGGGCTGCTGCGAGCCGACATCATCGAGAAAACGGGGCTCTCCGGAGGTCCTCTGACCAAAATACTGGACAACCTCGAACGGTGCGATTTTATTATGAAATATGCTCATTATAAGGCTACTGTTCGCAACACCCTCTACAAAATATGTGACCCCTACTCACTGTTTTACTTCAAATTCATCAATGCCAAGAACTCAAAAGATGAACATTGGTGGACGAACAACATGCACTCTCATTCCGTGGAAGCATGGGAAGGGTTCAGTTTCGAAACCATCTGTATGCTGCACCTCGACCAAATCAAACGGAAACTGGGCATTAGCGGAATATCCACCAATACAAGCACTTGGCGACTTTTGGGCGACAAAGAGTCCAAAGGGACACAGATTGACTTGGTCATCGACCGTTCAGACAGGATCATCAACCTTTGCGAGATGGAGTTTTCGGAAACACCGTACACCATTAACAAGAGCTACGAGGAACAGCTGCGTAACCGCATGGCATTATTCAAGGCCTCAACTGGCACCCGCAAAAGCCTGGTGACAACCCTGGTGACCACCTTCGGCGTACTTCCCGGAATCCATTCCGGCATTGTTCAAAACGAAGTAGTCATGGACGACCTTTTCGTGCTATAATAAAAGCCATTTCCATACTGGAACTATCTCAATAGACAATCCGCCTTCATTGAGTGTTGTTTCTTCATCTCTTGTTACAATGACAGCCTTTTTAAGGGGATGAACCTTGTGAAGTTTGACCAACGCATCGACTTCACGTTTTATAGTGGATTCATCGGAAAGACGGTAGGAGGCCTGGACTGCCAGATCCTCTCCCGGCACAAAGAAATCGACTTCTATATTGTGGAGATAGTAGTACAGCTGTTCGCCGTAACGTTTCCGCATTTCTATGGCACAAAGGTTTTCAATCAATGCGGACTGGTTTTCGAGAAGAAACAGGTTGAGCAGACCATTGTCCACGAAGTAAAACTTCTTTGTGGTCTCTCGTTCAACAAAGCGTGATGCGTAGTTCTGCAACGGGAATATGAGACATGCATCCATGAAATGGTTGATGTACTCTATAACAGTAGCAGTTCCGCACGATACACCGACCGCTTTAATCATATTGCATAGCCTTGTATAGGACACCGGCTGGCGCACGCTTTCCGCCAGTTTCCTCAATACAAGTCTCAACGCTTCTTTATTCTTAACCTTGTTTCTCACAATAAGGTCATTGAAGAAAATGCGGTTGTACAAACCATTCAGCCATACACGTTTTTCCTTGAACCTTGTAAGTTCCGGGAAACCGCCCCATTGGAAATAGACGTTGAAGGCGCGTTCCACCTCGCCGCGTTTCTGCCCGTACATCCATCGCGAACCTAGCTCTACGCCATTTGCAGAAAGAAACTCCGCAAAGCTGTAAAGATAAACCGGCACATCTATGTATCGTCCACCAAGAACTGTTTGAATGTCACGGCTCAGCATTTTGGCATTGCTGCCGGTTATATACACCTGATACTTTTGGTTAGCAAGCCTGCGAGCGAAGTTCTCCCAGCCTCCCACATTCTGTATCTCGTCGAAGAAAAATGTGGGTTTTGTGTTTCGGACACTGTAATTGGCCTGTAATATCAAGTCGAGCTGGTCTGCCGACATACCATGCAAACGTTCATCGTCGAAGTTGATATACACCAGATTTTCGACAGGATTCCCCTCTTCCAGTTTCCGTTGCATCTGCTGATACAGCGTATAGGACTTGCCTGCCTGTCTAACACCAACGAACACATAATTGCCGGCCGGCTCCAATGTTACACTTCTTGGCACAATATCAACTTGAGGTATATACTCATATCCCTCTGATATTATGCTTTTTATTAGTTCTTTATTTATCATTTTTTTTCTGTTCTCAAAATGCAAATATACAAAAAGTATTCGATGTGACAGAACAAAAATTGAAATATTTGTTTTGTAGTGTCGAACAAATAATGTGAGAGTGTAAATAAAAAAAAGATCGTCAGGAGATAAGTTGACAGCCTCAGGGTTTTAATTGGTAATTAACACTTCCGTTAATTACCAATTAAAACTCTTGCATTTTTGGTTTTTATTTGGATTTTTGCAGAAGTAGTGCTTCACCCCACCTTCCATTCGTCGATGCAGTGGGTTTTGCTGCCGAAGCTGACGCCGACCTTGAAGAGTTTCCGCTTGTCGGCGGCGAAAGGCAGGGCATACTGCCTCTCCTCTATCTGCCTAAGTGCCTCGTCGGCACTCTTGTCCACCTTCAGCTCCATGATGTAGACATAGTCGCGTGTCTGTATGGTGACATCCATGCGTCCACGGCTGGTGTGGCGTTCCACCTGCGTGTAGAAACCCATCAGCTTGAATATGGTCATCAGCGAGTTCTGGAAATAAACCTCCAGTTGGCCTGTTATCTGGTAATCGCCGTCAGCAAATAGAGCCTGAAGCCGTGCCATAAAACCTTCAACGTCGCCATGTTCGACATCGCCAACAAAATTGTTGATAGTGAAGCTGCCATTGCAACCACCACCGAAATAATAGGTGGCCAAAAACTGCGAAAAACCCTGACTCACCTCTTCGTTAGGAAAGCCGAGACGGAATGTCTTGAACCGCTCATTGTAGTCCTTTATTGTCAGGTATCCACTCTGGAACAGCAACGGAACCGGATTTGAATACATCATGTCGACACTGTCGAGTGTACCGACATCGACATCCTCCGTACCAATACGGTCGAGCGGATAGTCGGTATGCTGCAACACCTCCGCGAGAAAATTAGGCGTACCGGTGGCAAACCAGAAATCATCAAAATCCCTGCCATCCAGCGCGTTCAACAAGCTGAAAGGATTGTAAACACCTACGGCCTGTTTCCCGAAACGATAGCCATCATACTTCTCCTTCAAACGCCGGTAACAATCCTCCTTCGGCATACTGTTTGCCTCAGCCATCAAAAAAACCTCGTCGTCAAAAACAGAATGCAGTTCCTTCTCCGACACTCCGCATATCTCGCTGTAGCGACTGTCCAAAGAGATATCCTTCAAGTTGTTCAAATCACTGAATATGCTAACCTTGGAGAACTTGGTAACACCTGTGAAAAAGGCAAACTTGATATATGCATCCATCGTTTTGGCGACACCATAGATCGACTTCAACGTCATACGATAATCATCCTGTAGTGTTGCATCGCCTATGGCCTCCAACAGTGGCTTGTCATATTCGTCGACAAGGATGACCACCCTCTTGCCTGTCTGCTCAGCAGTGCTGGCTATCAAATCGCAGAAACGCGACGATAGCGACTTTGTCTGGTCAGGCCTTATCCCATACCCACTTTCCCAGTTGGAAAGCTGATTTCCAAGTCTTTCGGAGAGAGCCTCTGGTGTGGTGTATTTCCCGGCGTTCAAATCGAGGTGGAACACAGGGTATTTTTTCCACTCCCGCTCCAACCCGGCAATGGCCAAGCCGTCGAAGAGCTCACGCTTGCCTTCGAAGTAAGCCTTGAGGGTGGAGAGCAGCAGGCTCTTGCCAAAACGCCGCGGCCGCGAGAGGAAATAGTACCTTCCCTCCGACACCAGCTTGTAGACAAAAGCCGTCTTGTCCACATAGCTGTATCCGTCAGTCCGGAGACTCTCAAAATCTTGTATGCCTATCGGGTATTTCATATTTTTCAAGTAGTTACTTTAATTTCCAGTTTTTCCAGCTGTCGCCGAGGGTGGTGCTGACGGTGACGGAGGGGTCTAGTCGCGTTTCATCTCATTTCAGGCCTGTTCAAGGTTTTTTCTTAGTTTTTACCGTCTGTTTTGCCCTAGGCTTTGAGGCTGGTTTTGCGGATGCTTTTTTTGCTGTCTTATTCTTAGTTTTCGTCTTCGTTTTCTCGGGTTGTTTTGCAGGCTCTGCCTTTTTCTTATTGATTTTGATGTCATCAAGACCGTACTTTTTGCTGAAGCGAGAGAAGTCGACAAAACCCGAGATGCCCTTCAGCTTGCCATGCTGCGTATACTGCCATATTGTGTATGCCATTCTTGGCTCGCGCTTGTAGTTGGCAATGAAGAAATGGTACTTTTTGTATTTCTTGATGTTGAAATGGGTCTTGTAAAGCCGCTCACTAGTGTAAATCATCGGCTTAACGCCATACTCTTCCTCCATGAGCTGAAGCAGTTTGTCGACCCTGGCCATATACAGCTTGTGGCAATGGACGGCTTCGATGTCCAGTACCGGCACCAGATCCTGTTTCGTCTTCCCCACCGCTTTCTTGAAGTTGGCGAACTGCTCCTTGGCAGTAGTCCGGCTGCTGTAGACATGATAGCTGCCCACCAAAAGACCGGCGTCGCGTGCTTTCTTCATATTGTAACTGTACATCTTGTCGCGAATGCTCGCCCCCTCCGATGCCTTGACGTAAACGAACTCGATGCTCTTGTTCGTCGCCACCCTCGTCCATTTGATGGTGTCCTGAAATCGTGACACATCTATACCTTTCTGCGCCATAAGCACAGAAGGCAACACAAAAAAGATGATAAGCAAATATTTAAAAAAACTTGCCATAGTCACCTTCTACAACGATGTTTTTGCCTTTTTATTATTCCAAAAGCTTTTTTTCGGGCATGATTGCCTCGGCTGCCATGACCGATGTGATGGCTACACCACACATACCATGGAGATTGACACTCTGTCCGGTCATGAACAGGTTACCCACCTTGGTGTTGACGGACATCTTGGTGTACATGATATGGTTGCAGTCTTTGTGGAATCCATACATGCTGCCCCTATGTATGCCATTGTAGTCTCTTATGGTCAATGGCGTTGAGGAGAACACCGACTCCACGCTTCCCTCCAGTTCCGGCATATAACGCCTTAACAGCGCAAAAAGCTTTTGTTCAAGCTTTTTCTTGAACAGATAGTAGTCCTCAGGGCGATGACCGACCACACTGTCCGACCACCGCCCGAACCAGTCATACGACATGGGTGCCACCACCGTCATAGTCTCTGCCGTCTGCTCACCGTTCACCGCGCCCTGCTCTCCGCCCATCACCGCCATAGCACAGCGTGGCCAATCCCCTATCGACACATCGGCGGCATTCCACGCACCCCTTTCGTCATCCCCATTAAAGAAATACATGGGATGCTTTGTGTATGAAATCATTCCATGCCCAAGCTTCAAGTATAACTTGAATGCCGAATAGCTATAAGTGGCCTCTTTTACCCTATTGCAGAACGACTGTGGAAAGGTGCCGCCACTTGCTTTCTCGACCAGCTGGCGAGGATCCACCGCCCAAACGAACTGGTCGGCTTCAAACCTTCTGCCCTCCACAGTCTCAACAGCGACAGCACGACGCTCCGCAACGACGACCCTCTCCACCTCGCAGCCTGTAACAATCTCGCCTCCTGCATCCCTAATCACACCGGCTAACGCATCGGCCATCCTCTGACTGCCACTGGCAAACATCGATGAGCCGTCGATATGCAGCGTATTCACCATGGCATGCTCAAAAGCGGGTGTCTCTCCCTTTATGCCTGAGTATAAGGGTGCAAGGTATGACAACAACGACCTTAGGCGCGGGTCGGCGACATAATAATCAATCAGTGCGTCGGCAGGCCACAGAAACTGGTCTTCTCCAAGCGCCCCGCTGGAGCTTGCATTGTCGAGGAACGACGACATTTCGGCCGACGCCAGCCTGTAGAGGGCATCGACATATTGCCTTATCCCCTCCGCTTCGTGCGGAAAGAGCGTGGAAAGATAGCCAACGTAGTTCTCGCGGCCCTGTGGGATGCGGTATCGACCATAGGGCGTGAAGACCTCATCCATGCAATCGGCATCGGTAGCCACGAGATGCAGACTCTTATCAATACCCAGATACCGGCAGATGCGGTCCATGATGTTGCCCTCGCTGAAGCCTCCAAAGACATGCATCCCCGTGGCATACTCCACACCGCCCCGGCGGAAGGTGTGCAAGCCGCCACCTAAGGCACTGTTCTTCTCCAACACAGTCACCACCCGCCCATTCTTGGCCAGCAACGCCCCTGTGAACAGTCCACCCAGTCCTCCGCCGACAACAACGATGGTCTGCCGACGGTCAGCCTCTAATTGATCACTACAAATTATTGATTCATACATAAGTTATTGGTGAATGGTGAATGGTTATTGTTGTATTGTGATAGTAAGGTTGCTGACACCGAGGCGATTTACAATAGTCTTCGCGACGTTGAAGTCTTCCAAGTCGTCGAACTCACCACTATAGGTCTCGTCCCTGTGCGACAATGCCTTCAGAAGCAATACCTCGCCCTGTCCAGCGCCATACTTTCCGCTCTTTTTGTACTCTCTCATGTTGCGGGCGGCCCTGCGCCACACCTCTCTGCCCTTGTACAGGTACTGGCTAAGCACAAACGACTCCCAATAGTCCTCATCCTCAATCTCCGTCCGCATCTCTTCAAGATATACTTTCATCAACTGCCGCATCTTGTTGGCCAACAAACGACTATCCTCTTCGGCAAATGTCGATATTTCAACCCTGGGCTTCACCTCTACCGTCAGCAGGCCTTCGCGCAGCACCAAGTCGCGCTTGGGCATTACATGGCTCGCCCCATGGATCATCACTGGCAGGAGGTCCACACCAAGCTGCTGCGCCAACTGGAATGCCCCCTTGTGGAAGCGTCCAATCTCGCCATCCGGCGAGCGCGTCCCCTCGGGGAAGACAACTATCGAGTAGCCTCTGTCAACCAGCGACCTCAACTTGGGCACCAACGCATCAAACCCGTCATGCACGGGATAGAACTCGGCATAACGTATTATGGCCCCGTATATTGGATTTCGCCACACCCAGTCGTTGGTCAGTATTACCAGCCGCGGAGACATCTGCAACACGCAGAGCAGGTCGAGGTGCGACTGATGGTTGGCCACAATCACAGCGGGACGCCCAAAAGTCTCTCCAGTCCTGTTGTCGTATCTGAACCCGACTCCCGGAATATGCCGTATTCCTATCCCTATGAACCGTTGTATCATAGCATGAAACCTCATGCGCTTCGCCTCGCTGTCACGGCCAATAAGCCTGTATACAAACGTATAAGGCGTAAAGACAAGGAAAACGAAAAGCACGAAGACTATGAGGACATAGACGGTACGGACGAGACGCTTCAAGGTCAAGGGTACATCACGTCGGGCTCCTTCTTTCCCGACCAACCACCGGAACACCAACGGGGGCAAATAGCAGGCCATAGCCACCACTACTGCCATGCCGATGATGGCCACCTGAGCCAACGACTTCATGGCGGGATGCTTGGCGACAATGAGGGAGCCAATGCCAGCGAACATGAGCAACGCCGAGACGATGACGCTGCGACGGTAGCTCCTGAGGCGGCGTTCGCCGTAGGCATTCTCGTAAATCAAGCCCTCGGTGATAAAGATGGTGTAGTCGTCGCCCTGACCGAAAATGAATGTGGCCAGAATGATATTGACGATGTTGAACTTGACGGAGGCGATATCCATTATGCCTAATATCCAAAGCCACGCCACAGCCAGGGGCAAGAAGGACAACAGGGCCAACTCCAGCCTACCGAAGGACAACCACAAGAAGAAAAAGACCACGAAACCACAGAGATACAGAATATAATTAAAGTCAAGGTTGAGGCTTCTGACGAGGTTGTTTCCCAGATCGTCCATGTCGAACACGAAGGTGGCATTCTCGTCGGTGGAGCCTATGCCGCTAGCGATGTCGTGCAGACGGCTTTTGTAGGAGGCCGACTGGCGTAGCGGGACGCTCAGCATGGTGACAAGAGAGACTGGATTTTCGGATGGTCGGATGGTCGGATGGTCGGATTTTTGGATGGTCGGATTTTCGGATTGATGGATTTGGGGACTGATGTAATTGGATGCCAACGATGTGAGGGGATGCATCTGAGAAGGGTCGACGACGGAGTAGTCGGCTTCGAAGGCCTTGAAAAAGGCGGAGAAGGCACTATCGGTGAATCCGTACCTGCTGGATTTACGCCTGACTTCATCCAGGAGAGCCGGGTGGCGGGAGACCAAAGCGTTCCATTGCCGCAAGGAGCGAGACTGGCTACTGAGGGAGGGTATTACACCGGAGACCCCAGAGAGGCGACAATCGTCGATATTTATCGCCGACGAGGAGGTGTCGGACATAGCATAGCGACGCCAGAAAGCTTCCTGCCTGTGCAATGCCTCATCGAGGGTTTTACCTGTCGAGACCACATACTCCACCTGGGATGTGCTGTCGCCCATGAGGCCGTTAAGCAACGCCAATCCATTACGCTGCTCGTCGGTCATATAGTTGATATTGTGCAGGTCGGAATCGAACGTGGGGTTGACGCTTCGGATGCCGAGCCAGACGGTAAGACCCACGACGACAGCAAACAAGGGCAACGACCAACGGCCGAGGGCCAAAGACCGGCGACGAGGGCCTGCCTCTTCATTTCGGGCTTCGTCGGCGGGCATCTTTTTGCCGCCCTCCTTGAGCATCAGAGGCAAGAACAGCATGACAAAAAGGATGGTTCCTATGAGCATGAGAGCGCCGAAGAGCCCCAGGTCGCGCATGGCATCGGAGTCCATCAGCAGCAGACAGGCGAAAGCACTCACGGTGGTGATGTTGCCAGTGACAAGGGGCTCAACCATCTCCTTGAGTGTCTCCCTGCGGTCGGGATGGTGTTCGAAATGTTCGAGGAAATGGAGAGGATAGTTGACGGCAATGCCTACGAGGACGGAACCGATGCCGATAACGATGATGCTCACGGTGGTGCTGAGCAGGGCAACGGCTGCCAACGCGAAGAGCCAACCTGCAATAACCGAGATTGCCAACAAGAGGATGTTGCGTTTTCTGCGGAGAGCCACAAAGAGTATGGCAGCTATCAACAGGACGCTGATAGCCATCGCCGTGAGGCTGTCGCGTTTTATCTGTTTGGCATTGCCCACAGCTATGATGGGTGCGCCGACGCAGGTTATCCGAACTCCTTCTATCTGTTGAAGTGTTGCTTCAACTGCCGACGACAAAACATTGTCAACACGCGAATTGCCCTTGGTGTCGCTACCACCGTAGGGGCTGTCGACAAAGGCATATCCCCTACCAGCGGTGTCGAAGAGGATGCCTTCGTCTATTTCGAAGTTGTCCGACGG
Source organism: uncultured Bacteroidota bacterium (assembly GCA_902784465.1). Lineage (GTDB taxonomy): Bacteria > Bacteroidota > Bacteroidia > Bacteroidales > P3 > Colimorpha. Next base: position 20,080 of record CACZUZ010000015.1, on the reverse strand, counting down.
ACCCAACAGACTTAGGCGCTGCAAAACAGGAGAGAAAAGGTTCAACGGGTCGCTGGAGATGGCCGACATTGCCACCGAGCCGAGAGGGAAAGCCATCATTCTGCTGACGCCCACAAGGCTTGAATCGACATATCCCTCAATGGAAAGCAATGAGTCGATACGCCTGTAGTCGCCGTCGCTGAGAAAGAGGGCGATATTGTCTCTAGTATAGGAGATTGCGTCCAGAGCAAGACTCTCGTCGACATGGCAACGGAGTTGCAGATTTTCACCTTCGGCCTTGGCCAACGAGTCGCACAGAGACTCGAATATCTCAACGGCCTCCACGATGGCATAATGTCCCTCGACGGGGTCGTCTGCATCGCTCTCGAAAATTGCGGTGACGGTGCCTTCCCCGCCGAGGTTCTCGTAGACCGACATGTAGCGTTGAGCCTCTTCGTCCTGGGGCAGGAAGTCGGCGACATCCTCTTTGTAGCCAATCCGCAACCCGACAAGCACCTGTGTCACAACAAGTAGCACAAGCACGACCAATGCCATCGCTCTGTGGCGTATCAGAAAGTCATGAATTTTAACAAAAAAAATTTTCATACACCCATCCTCCTTCCTTTACCAAACAGCTTGCCTAAAAGCATCCTCGGATAACCGTAAAGCAACGCCACAAAGCATAGTATGGTATTCAAAACGCTGATTCTGAAAAAGTCCATAAAAGGTCTGAAATGGCTCACACGTTCCCCAAGAGGAGCATAATAGACCCTCACAGGCACGCTCTGCAGGCGGACACCACGCCAGGCGGAGAAGACGAGGAGTTCCAATTCGGACTCGTAGCGGTTGGTGACAAAAACGAAAGAGGGCAACGCCTCCAAATCGTAGAGCCTGTAGCCGGACTGAGTGTCGGGCATATCGATGCCGGTCTGCACCCTGAACCAAAAATTTGAGAAACGGTTGGCGAAACTGTTCTCGCGGGGCATCCCATCGGCCGAGAGGTTGCGGCTGCCGACAATAAGGGTTGAATGCTTGAATGTTTGATTGTTTGATTGCGCGAGTGCTTTATTCTGACGTGCACAATCCAGGAGCAGCAGCGCATCCTCGGGGAAATGCTGGCCGTCGGAATCCAACGTTATAGCGTATCGGAATCCCAACTGGCTGGCTCGACGCAATCCACGTTTCAGAGCATAGCCCTTACCCCTATTCTTAGAGTAGGACAACACGTCAACTCTCTCTCCATATTCCGCCAACAAAGCGCCAGTACCATCAGTACTCCCATCATTTACAACAATAAGGTCACTACACACAGCCAACGACCTGTCTATCACAGACCTCAATGTACGTTCATTGTTATATGTCGGGATCAAAATACAGTGGGACACGAATGTGAGGTGTAGGGTGTAGGGGTGTAATGGTGTAGGGGTGTAGGGTGTAAGTATACCACTTAATTAATAGTCATTGGATAGTGTTAAGCTTAATTTACAACAAACTGCACCACGGTATTGTACTATAGCTTTAACCTTTTTTGATTCCAAATCGATATCCAAGTCAAACCTGACGGGGATGTTTGCTTCAGGCTCGATAAGAGAGATGAACTTCACATTTTTCACAAAAGAGACCTGGCATTGTTGATTGAGCGCGCGACTTGCAAGCTCACCGACCGCAGCGACAATACATGCTCCCGGGACAATAGGATGTCCCGGGAAGTGAGCAGCAAAGACGACACTCTCCATCACAGGAAGCAGCGTTGCTGAGCAATGGATACCTGTACCTTCAGCGCCACTGTTATCGGAAATAAAGTCACCAGTTTGGAATAAGTCACCAATAATTTTCATGGGTTAAAGGGGGAGTTAAAGGGAGAGAAAGGTTATTGTTGTGACGGAATTGTCGGTTTCGGTCAATTCGAGGCTTTTAATGTCTTTTGACTTCTTGTCGAAAAAAAGAACGACTTTCGAGAACATGCGCTTGACATTCTTGTTCTTAGGTGTCATGTCGACCTTATATTCATCGGCACTCTCCGCCATCTTCCAGTCGAAACTGCGGTCATCGAAGAGGCTGTTACCACTACTCATGCCCACTATCATCTTCATCATGCTCTTCAGCCCCATCTGCTGCTTGGAGCCCAACTTCATGACCTCGCCATCACGAGTGGCAGTCATCTTGTCGCCTCGAATCTCCATGGAGAAACTGTAAGGCGATTCGTAGCTCCATAGCATCACGTCAGGGCTCTCGTAGTGCATCTTACCCTTAGACACTGTAGGCGTGGTGGTCATGGGACTTCGCTTCACCTGCTCGAACCTGCGGTCTAAAGTCTTCACTTTCTTCACAGCATCCATGACCTGCGTAGCCGCCACCTTGGCATCAGCAGCGGTGAGTTCTTTCCACTGCTGCGTATGAGCTGTCAGCATCAGACAGGAAAGAAGCGTGATCAATAAAGACTTTTTCATTGTAATAGATTTTTGAAAAGGTTTAATATTTGTAGGCATATTAGGCAAAGTAGGCAAGGTAGGCATTGTAATCACCTCATTACAAACAGGCAGCCGAGGACTATCAGCGCGACACCAATCCAACGCCAAGGCGTCACGGTCTCACCAAAGACAAAGATGGCAGCGACGACACCGAAGACGTACCCCATCGCTGTCATGGGATAGGCCTGAGAGAATGGGAAATGCTTAAGAATATACAGCCACAATACTGTAGCGATGCCAAAAACGACACCGCAGGCGAGCAACCACCAGTCGGTGGCGACGGCGTGGAAATAGCTCCACGACCAGCTGAACTTGGGCAGTTGGACCATTGCCTGTTTGAGCAATACCTGTCCACCAGAAAGAAAAAAAGTCTGCAAGACCACCAATAGTATCAATCGCCACATTTCTATTTGAATATTTAAATTTTCGAATGCGTTCAGAACCATAATTAAGAATGCAAAAATACAAATAAAAAACGATACCAGACACTATATGGCCGGATTTTTTTTTGCATTGACCATTTTCGCAATGCAATACTAGTAGACATTATCGACAATACACTAGGGGCCAGTAGTGTTATGGTAAGGTAAAAAAGATTGCCCCGAAATCCAGGGGCAATCTCCAGGGGATCGCAAATTGCAGTGATTAGAAGCGATAGCGGGCGCCAAGAGCGAGTTCCCAGCCGAAGCCACTGTGGCCAACGAGCCCCCAGTTGGGACGCACGTCAAGAGTGAGTTGCAGGGGGAAGGGGAAGTTGTACTCCAAGCCAGCCTGGGCAGCGAAACCGAGACCGAATCCATCATAGTCCTTGTTGCTGCCATTGTAGAGGCCGAGATTGGCGCCGAGACCGGCGAACCAGCCGAAGTTATCGATAAAGGTACCCGTCCACTGGTAGATAGCACTGAGGTTTACATAGCCCCAGTCTTCATGGCCGGCCCAACCGAGGTCGGTCTCGAGGCGGTTGCTGCCCATACCCCACTGGGCAGATAGTTCGGCACCGGCGCCGCTACCGAAAGCGCCGCGGACACCAAGGTCCTTAATCTGAGCGTTGGCCATAGTGTTGAGTGCGAGAATGGCCACAATTGCAATTAGAATTTTTTTCATTTTGTTTGATTTTTAAGTGTTAGTAATGAATTGCAACTATAAAACTTTGATTGCTAATTTATTTATGGGCATGGGAATAGTTTGGAATGAGGTTTTTGTAAAATTGAATACGTTCCTATTTTGTGTTAGTGTACATATTGTACAATTCTTGTTCGTTGTAGCGTAGCAGAACATAAAAGTAGAAAAAGCCAGATATTGAATGGGATCTGTTGAATTTTATGGAATGCAAAAAGCAACAGGCGCCCGTGCCCGAAAAATGATGATAAACCTGCTCAGAATGAGAGTAGGGTATTGTTTTATCGTTTTTCGAATGACAAAAAACAACACAAGACTTTGGTTGCCATCCAGTGATGCAATCATCATTTTTTAATACTGATATTATATTTTTGTATATTACTGATGAAGTGTCCATAACCTGAGATTTAAAGTAATGAGAGGGATTGGAACTCTTGTCTCGACTGTCAAGCCTGTCATACAAGTCCCAAAAACCATTGTCTTGCAAATTCAATATGCTGTCTATGCCAGACTCTATTGCATTATCGGATAATAAATCATGAACAGACAGCCCGTCCAGTTGTTTTGGCTTGGAATAAAAAAGTCCACGCATGCTTTGGAGGTAGACAGCAGGTGTGCTACCCAGATTGTTGTTCATAATTGCAGTCTCAAATAGTTTGGCAGGAGAATATATACCATCGCAGCACAGACTCCAACGGATATTGAGTCGGTCTATGAGAGTATCCGGCAATTGGGTTTCAATAAACCTATGGGTGGCCATGGCGAAGCCAGCCGCCTGGCTATAACCAGTATTCCATGTATAAAACTCGGGGTCAAATACTATATTGTTATCCTGCAAAATATCAAGTGCGGCAAGAACGCATTCCGTAGCACATCGTGCATGATAATTAAGTGCGGTAAAAGGCAATGGATTTCCCTCTGTGACACCACAACCATAATAGTCGGGGAAAACGCATACAGAGTTGTCTGCCGTCAATATGGCTTCTATAGGTAAACTGTTGGATGGAGCAATACTGTTGAGTGTGGATAGAAGACGATGGTATATGAGCATTCGTTGCGGTTTTTTGCCGTCTAGAATGGGGATGGTTACAAGTCCAGAGAGTAGTGTCGGCTCTCCGGTGGGGGTGATAGATTGATAAGTGAACGCAATTGCCCTAAAAATAGCATTCCTGCGTTCATCCTTACTGAGGGAGAAATGATGATGTTTGATATACCATTTAATGGCAAACCGAAAGTTCCGAGAGGGAATATGCAGTACATCTAATTGATGGGATGCTGTAATTGTTCCTTCATTAAGAAGTTCCTCAAATGAATAGTCTTTGATGTTAAGTACATGATAAGAAACTTTGTCTTTATATATTTCTGTATCTGTCTTGCATTGGGCGTGTGAATGAATGCACACCATCAATGATAATATAATGGCGAGTCCCGTTCTGCTCATCAACTTAAAGTATTGGTGTTTTCCGAATCTGCCATTTCCTGCAATTTCACAAGGTCTACTTTGCCGTTTCCCATTGTGGGTAGTTTGTCAATTGTTACTATCTTCGTAGGACGTAAGTGGACAGGTAATTCTTTGTTCACATAACGTACAATGATAGATGTTGACAGCCTTCCCTTGTTTCCGACAACACAAAATGCTATTGGTACACTGCTTTGTGGGTGTTCTTTATCTATGCAGCCTATAACTGCACAGTCAAGTACATCTGGGTGGCGCATCAAAGCTTCTTTTATTTCAATAGGGAATATTTTTGTACCGTCATACCGCACCAGCATATGCTTTATTCTGCCAGTCACATATAAATTCCCTTCTTCGTCGAAATGCCCATGATCGCCAGTGTGCAACCACACCAGCCCATCTTCGTGCTGTCGTAGAAGGTTATCTGTCGCCTCTTTGTTGTTATAATAGCCCAGTAGTTTTGTCGGGTGCAGCACACATACCTCGCCGTCAACAATCTTTACTTTAAAACCGAAATCCACTTTGCCAGAGAACCCTAAACAATATTTATGTGGCGATAGTTGCGGGGTAAAGGCAACCATGCCTCCAGTTTCGGTCAAGCCATACATCTTGATAACGTTGCTGCTGCACCCACAGTGATGGAGATAGTTGTTTATGTCATGCTCAAAATCAGGATTCATTACATCGCCAGCAACCATAACTGTCTTCAAACATGACAAGTCAAAGGTGGAATTTGATTTATTGTATATTGTTTCCCAATTTGATGGTACGGAGAAAACATGCTGCGGTTTGTGCTTGGCTATTGTTTTTATGAAATCTTTGGGTTTCCATATTGGTACAATAATAATAGACATACCATATCGCAACGGTGCATGTACAGTTGTGACGAAACCTGAGTACGCGAATATGGGTATCAAACAAAGTACGGTGTCATTATCAGCAGGCATAAATAATAATTTGCCCTTTCTAACATGTGTTGTGGCTACGGCGATGTTCTCCGCAGTTAGCATTACACTCTTTGACCTGCCGGTCGTTCCAGACGTCTGAAATATCATCTGAGGAGCATCTGAAAGCCATTCATGACGGGGTGTATCGCCACCAGAAAGCTCTATTACGTTGTTCCAGTGCATGAACTTGTCGGTGGAATTATAGGCTTTACGCCTACCATTAAATATCTCGCCAAACGAATACCATGAGGATACTGCTTTGGGGAATAGCTCACAGCCTCTCATCACAACGATGTTCTTAACACACATTTCGTTAGCCACCTTGGATATGCCTTTTATAGTGAAGTTCATAATGAACAGCATTTTGGCATTCAGGTTGTTGGCTATTGACGCTACTTGACGTGGTGTTAGTCGCACGTCTATCATACTGACTACGGCACCAATTTTGTTCAATGCATAAACTGCGGCAATGCTTTCAGGGGTGGTCGGTAAGGCAAGACATACCTTATCACCAGGTCTGACGCCAATATTGTATAATCCTGATGCCACTGCTTCTATCATTTCACCCAACTGCCGATAACTAACAGACACTCCGAAATATCTCAAGGCTTCCCTATCTGGATTTTTTGAGACAGACATCACAATTTCGTCGTATTGATTCATTTCGAAAAATGTTATTTGCCTACTCTGTTATGCAGTTTTCGGCACCCCCGCAGGAACTATGTAGAGCCGGCAGTCGCTGTTAGGGTAAATAAGGGGGCATGAAGAAAGGCGTGATTCTTTCGTAATAACTGCCTTATTTCTGTAGAGGGTGTCTGGTAATACCCGTGCGATTAATAAGTGTACGAAAATTCACGCCCCTGACGTGAACTTAACGTCTTCTTATTCTCATCGCTAAAATGTTTACCAGACAATTTCTACAGGAGAACAAGAGCGTCAGCTCATATGTTTTTTATTTTTATCAGTTTACTACATGTTGTTTTTTTGTTTGTGCAGTTAATAATTGCTTGAGTGTATTATGCTGTGTTATTGTTGTTTCAGTGAAATTCCACCATCGTGGTTGTTCCTATGAGACATGGCAAAGATACATATTTTCCCCCATTCGGCAAAAAAAATTGTTCATGGGCGGAGGAATATTAAGGTGAGGTACTTGTCGTCGGAATACTGCACGACGATGGGACGGTTGTTCATGGTATGTGCTGCTGCGTAGAGGTCGAGGGCTGGGGCGGTGTAGCTAGTGCCGAAGATGTTCTCTGCGGAAGTGTGATAAGTGACGTCGCCAAACTCAGCAAGGGCTTGCTGCCTCTCGGCTTCAGTTGGACGGTAGAGGATGCGCATATCAGCTATCTCGCAGAGCGCATGGCCGTTGTTTTCTGTGGAGAGCATCATGCTGACGGCGCACTCTGTGGCGTGCTTGTCTTTGAGGTAGCCTCCTTTGCAGAGGAGAGCATGATAGGAGGGCGTCATTTCGTCGTGGGCACAGACGAGGGCGTTGCCGATGGTGCTGCGCCGCAGTTGCAGCAGTGCATCAAGGAGGGCACTCTGGAACGAGACGGTGTTGTGAGCGTAGGTGGCGTTGTATCCGTGGGCGTGGAGGTTTATGGCCACGATGGACGACATGGTGTTGTGTGTGGACTGCATGAAGCGGGTGGGCATCAGTTGGTCTTCGCCTTGACGGCAGAGTGCGTCGAGGAATATCTCGGTGTTTTCGACGCAGCCGAGACCGGTGGCGGTGATGATGGCTTGGGGTGTATCAATGCCAGCTTGAGCGGTTGCTGTCCTGGCTGTTGCTATGGCCCGCTTGAGTATCTTGCCCATGCGGCGGGCCTCTAGGGGAGGGATGAACTGCTTGTAGTCGGCTTCACGGCTGGGGGTGAGTGGCTGGGTGAGTGGTATGGGGCTGTCTATCCAGTCCTCACGGAGTGGCTCTTGTGCGGATATCTGGGAGGCGGAGAGGAGGTAGACTTTCTTTGATCTAGAATTAAGGATTGAGAATTGAGAATTGGCTGATGCGGTGGGAGATGCGAAGAGCAGGGCACTGTCGTTGCCGCCGAAGCCGAAGGCGTTGCTGAGCACATAGTGCAGGTTTTTGTCAGTGGCTTGATATATGGGTGTCAGGCATTCGCCAGCAGCCTTGAAGCGGAGGTTGACGGGGAGGAAGCAGTGCTGGATTGCGAGGAGGCAGATGACGGCCTCGATGGTGCCGGATGCGGAGGTGGTGTGTCCGGTGAAGGCTTTGGTGGAGGATACTGGGGGCAGCTGGTTGCCGAAGAGGCGGCGGATGGCGGTGCTCTCGCTGATGTCGTTGTTGTTGGTGGCTGTGCCGTGGGCGTTGATGTAGTCGACCTGGGAGGGCATGATGCCGGCGCGCTCGAGGGCTTGCTTCATGGCGAGGTAGGGTCCTTCGCCGTCGGGGGATGTGGCGGTCTGGTGGAATGCGTCGCAGGCGTTGCCGTAGCCGGCCAGACGGGCCAGGGGTGTGGCGTTGCGGCGATGGGCGTGTTCGCGGGTCTCGAGGACGAGCCAGGCAGCACCTTCGCCGAGGTTGAGGCCGGCGCGGCTTTGGTCGAAGGGGCGGCAGGGCTCTTTGTCGAGTATCATCAGTGAGGCGAAGCCGTTGAGGTGGAACTTGGTGATGCATTCGCTTCCGCCGACGACGACGCATTGGGATCGACCCGCACGTATCATCTCGGCGCCAAGGATGACGGCGTTGGCTGCGGAGGAGCAGGCGGTGGAGAGTGTGGAGAGCATGCTGAAACGGCCGAAGTGGTCGGCGATCATCTCGGTGCAGGCTCCGCAGTCGTGAGTGCGTATGTATTCGTTGCGGCTGTCGTTCTCAAGGAAGTCAAGATAGTAGAGCTCGCTCTTGTCCATGCCTCCGACTGTTGTGCCGGAGATGAGAGGGATAGGGTCTTTGAGTCTTTGGGTCTTTGGGTCAATAAGCCGGGCTTGTTCGAGGGCTTCTTTGAGTGCCAACATACCCATGAGGGCGGTGCGTGTGGTTGGCTGAGAGGCAGGGTTGATGCCGAGGAGGGCGCACATCTCGTCGTTGGAGAGTTGCACCTCGCCCACGGGGAACTCGTGGTGGTCGGTCTTGAGGTAGCGCAAGGGCCGTATGCCGCTGCGCCCGTCACGCAGCGAGCAGAGCGTCTCGGTTTTGCCTATGCCGATGGCCGACACGATGCCGGCGCCAGTGATGAGGATGTCGGTATACACTGTTACTTGGTGCGGTTTTTGCTGATGTAGTCGGCCATCACGCTGATGGACTTGAAAATTTCTTTGCCTTGGTTGGGGTCTTGAAGCTTGATGCCGTAGTTCTTCTCCATGAGGACGATAAGTTCGAGGGCGTCGATGCTGTCGAGACCGAGGCCTTCGTCACCGAAAAGTGGGGCATTGGTGTCGATGTCTTCGGGTTTGATGTCTTCAAGGTTCAATACTTCGATAATTTCTTTCTTCAGTTTTTGGATAAGTTCTTCCATGGTTACTTATTTTAATATTTTGTTTAACTCTTGTTGGATTGTTTCTTTGTATGTGTACTGTGGTACAGCGACGAGTGCGGCGAGGCAATGTCCGTCAGTATCGACGTCGCACCAGCCTGCCAGCTGTGGTGCGTGCTGTGCGGCGAGGGCTATCTGCTCCGCCATGATATCGGTATGTGGTGCGTCAAGCACCATGAAGTTAGTCTCGGTTTGAAAATGGTTGCGGATGGCTATCTCTCCTGTGACGATATTGGGCAGCGTGTAGACGAAAAGTGCGGGGGAAGGGAACCAGTTGCTACGATCCTGTATGGTGGCCTGGAAGGCGCTGTCGTCGGCGAGCGACGAAGTGCGGTTGAAGAGAAGGATGCCGTATTGTTTGATTGTTTGATTGCTTAATTGCTTGAGCAGCATTTCTGAGGCTAGGAAGCCGAGGCGGCTGAGGGGGTCCATCTTGAAGAACTTGGGGTAGTCGCCCACATACGTACGGTAGAGCTCCACCAGTTCGTCGGCGGTAAGGTTTATGCGCAGGGAGTTGAGTTGTTGAATTGTGAATTGTGAATTGTGAGTTGTTGAGTTGTCGGTTTGTTCGAAAAGCATGGCGGCGTTGCAGCCGCCGAAGCCGGAAAGCAGCTTCACGAAGCTTTTTTTATCGGTGGAGCGGTTTTCGGCACAGATATTCACCTGTCGGCTGACGCCGAGCTCATGGTATCCGCGGGTGCCGAATACGATTCCGTGCTCAACGGCCTGAATGGAGAGTATGGTCTCGAGGATGCCTGCGGCACCCATAGTGTGGCCATAGATGCCTTTGAGGCTGAAGAGTGGAATATCAGCAAGGCCTGCGCGGTCTATGGCTATGCTTTCCATTTCGTCGTTGTAGAGCGTGGAAGTACCGTGGACGCTGACGAAAGCCAGTTCTTCGGGTTTGAGGTTAAGGGCCTGCAGGCAGCGATAAGAACCTTCGCCTGTGCGTGACGGCCCGCTGATATGGTTGGCGTCGTTGCACATGGCACCGGCTTTAGCCACCCATTGGCCGTTGCCGCTATTGCTGTAAACAATTGTTGCAGCAGCTTCGCCGAGATTGAGGCCGCAGCGGTCTTTGTCGAATGGACGGCACTCGTCGGGGGAGAGTGCATGGAGGCACTGGAAGCCACTGATGATAAACTCGCTCTGTATGTCGCAGCCTATCACTACGGCGGTGTCGCAAAGGCCAGCTTCGATACTGCGCATGGCGACAATTTGGGCACTCAAGCCGCTGATACAGGCGTTGGAGATGACAACAGGTGGGTTTGGGTTGCCGAAATGGCTACAGATGATATTGGCAGATGAACCAAGCAAAGCCCTTTCGGTATCGCCATTTGCCAGCAGGTGTACATTACCCTTGGTGGTGGAGATGAAAAAGCGACAGTGCGACGACTTGGGGTCAATATTTGCCCGCGCTATTGCATCGCCGGCCGATACTATGCACAGTTGCTCAAAGAAAGTGTAGTTGTAATCCTTGCGTTCCTCTTCTGGGAACAGTGATGCAGTGTACAGAGAACCGTCTGGCAGTGAGTATTGCTTTAAGACACAACGGCCGGCCATCACGGCTTGGTAGTTCTCCCACGTGGTTACCCCCAAGGGGGAATAGATATTATCAGCCAGTTTTATAACCATTTCTTTTTCCACTCTTCAAAAAACGGCGGGTTGCCCAGCACCAAATTGTATTGCTTGTCCATGAACACCTGTACGGTATGTGCGGTGGCCAGCAGGCTGTCACCGTCGGTTATCTTGTAGTCGAACACTATCTTTGCTGCCTCGGTGGGTGTGTATGTTATCTCTATCTCGGGGTGTGTGCCATAGATAATTGGGTGTTTGTACTTGAGCTGTACGTCAACTAGCGGTGCATAGTAGCCCTCATCGAAGAAGCGCAGGTAGCCCAGGTCGTATTTTTCGCCGAAAGCCTCGCGGGCATCTTCCAGGTAAAGCATATAGCTCCCATGCCACACGACACCCATTGAGTCAACCTCACTGAAGCGGATGTCCAACTGTTTCTTTATGCTTAATGTTCTCACAATAGTGCTATTATTATCGTCCCCGATGTCAGCGGCCTGTCGCCGCATCGGCTTTCTGCCTGAGCAAGCGTCATACCGAACACTTCGTCGCTCACCTCTATTCGTGTCTTTATGGTCGCACCCACGGGCGGTAGCGCGTGTATCACAACATCGCGCAGCGCACCGATTACTCCCACGCGTACCTCCTTGTCGCTGCTTACGTTGATGTATCCAATGCGCGCTGCACAGGTCTGCGCTATGTTCTCAATCAGTCCCATAGCCGACAACCTGCCGTCCTCCACCATGATGCAGTCTTCGCGTACGAGGAATTCTGTCTCCGTAAGCACTGGGTCACAATGCAGCAACCTGTCAACCATCACCATCGGTGGCCGTTGCGGTAATAATTTCATTATGTCGATTTCTGATAACTGCATAGGCTCTTATGTGGAGTATTAAACTTTTTTGTTAATTGTCCTGCCAAAAATCATAATAGTTAAACCATTGATATGGGTATTGTTCCACAACATTCTCCAAAATAGATGCATAGTTCCTGGCCAGCATTGCCGCACGACTACGGAGAGAGGTCTCGGCAGCGCTATTCGCATCATCTACACGTCGCACAATCAGATGGTAACGAGTGGCTCTCTTCTTCATGACAAAGACTGCAAACACGGGCAGCTCCTTCTGGGAGGCGAAGATGAATGGTCCTGCGGGGAGCTTGGCATCGCTTCCCATAAAGCTACATGAGAACGACTTGCTTGAACCAAAGAGACGATCGGCCGGCATACTCACAGCGTCACCCTCGTCAATGGCGGCGTTCATCATAAAGATGTGCGACATGTCGCTCTGGACGGGTATCATGACAGTACTGTGGCTGCCCAGCACCCTGTCCCTGTTCTCCATAATAGCCTCTGTCTCACCGGCGTATACCAAGGCATGCACGCGCTTGTCGCCAGATATCAGAGTACAGCCGGCAAGCTCATAGTTGCCAGTATGCGAACTAAGCATCAGCAGACCGCCAGGCTTTGAGAAACAGTCATCTATCTGCTCTTTCCCATCGTTGTCGAACTGGAACTTACGGCCTGCATATACGGCAAAACGGTCGATGATAATCTCTCCGAAGACGAAATGGTTGCGATAAATGTGCCATACAATCCTCAATCCACGATCGCCACGACGCACAAAGAAATCCCGCATAGCCTTGTACCCTTGTCTATTGAAAATCATATAGAAAGGGATAGCAAAAGCCATGAAGAAATAAATGACACGTACATCAGTACAACGCAAAATGGCAATAAGCCATCTCTGCATTCTGGTGCCGCCGTCTGTGCGTCCCGACCATTGCCTCTCCATATTCAATCGTCTTGGGTTACTGTTTGCCGTTTGCTGTTTATTCTTATTTCATTTTCAATTCAATATAGTCGCAGAATTGAGCGAAAGTCTTCACATTCTGCATTTCTTCGGCTTTGATTTTGAAGCCGAACTTCTTTTCCACTATGACAACGATGTCGACAAAGTCAAGGCTGTCAACGCCGATGTCCTCTTTAAGGCGCGCCTCGGGTTTAATCTTCTCTTCGTTGAGTTCAAGGTCTTCAACAAGAAATTCTTTTACAGTTTCTTCTATTTCTGTTCTGGTCATGTTATTGTTTTTTTAGTGTTTCTAGTATTTCTAGAATGTCTAGAGTTTCTAGAACTTCTAGAGCTTCTAGTTTCTTCTATTTTTTGCAAATCATAATGCTGTGGCCATAGCCTAGGTCGTCGACAATAGACTCGACCTCCAATCCTGCCCTTTTCACTATCTTTTCCATGTCGTCGGAGTGGTACATCTTGCTGTTGCCGTTGGCGAGAGCGGTGAAATAGAGGCTTGTCATCGTCAGGCAGAAAGCAGCCAAATCGTGATGCTGCCGGTTCCAGAATGTCTCCATGATGCAGAGACGGCTGTCGCCATCCATGATGGCGGCGGCACGCGAGAGTATGCTCTCTATCTCCTCCTCGCCAAAGCAGTCGAGGAACTGGCTCATCCAGATGATGTCGTAATGCTTGTCTGTCGGGAAAGGAGTTTGGGGGTCAAGCAGGTTGATGCCGTAACCGGCTATGCGGTCGGCGCCCTTCTTGCCGGCAGTGAATTTCTGCATCATCCCTATCTGCTGGGGCAGATCCATGATGGTCACCTCCACCTCATCGTTGTAGTCGACACAACGCAGAGCCCAGCGTCCAGTGTTGCCTCCCACGTCGAGCAGTGTGCGTGGCTTTCGGCCAAAGACCACCCTTAACGCCTCGTCGAATGAGTTGTCGGAATAGAAATGGTCGAAGCCGAACCAGCTGTCCTGCACCTGTTTAGGCAAGCTGGACAATCCCTCATAGATGGTAGGCCAGTCGCCGAAATGCTCTAAGCCCACTGGACGGCCTTCGTCAAGAGATTCTTCCAGCCGGAACCAGCCCTCGTAGTTGACGTCGTGGTTGAATGCCATATTGACCTGCGTAAGCTTGTCGACCAGCAGGCACCAGCCTGTCTTCGTAATCAAGAAATGCTCCTTGTCGTCAGCAAGCATAACAGTGCCAATACATAGCGAGGCCTCCATGAGTACCTTGATGGCGTAGGGCGTCTTGCCAGTACGCTCAACGATTTCGCTCATGGTCAGACCATTATCGCTGTTACGAAGCATTTCGAGTATGCCCCATTTAACCATGATACGTGAAGCCTGGAAGACCACAGGGCCAAAGGCAATCCATTCGGCCTTGCGTTGCGCCTCGCGAGCGGTCATCCCGTCATGCAGGTATTCTTTTTCTAATGTGGGCGATATATTCATTGCATATGTATATATAATTGTATAGAACAGAATTGTATATATTCTACATTCTGATTTGGTAATGTCAATTCCTAATTCTTTTTATCACCAGCGAACTATTCGTGCCGCCGAAACCGAAAGAGTTAGAAAGTACGGTGTCGACATTGGTCTCTATGGTTTTAGTGGCTAACCTCAGGTTGGCGCTGTATTCGTCGGGATTCTCAAAGTTGATGTTGGGAGCGACGAAGTCGTTCTGCATCATCAGCAGGGAGTATACTATCTCGCTAGCCCCAGCCATCCAGCACTCATGACCCGTCATGCTCTTGGTTGAGCTAATCCAGGCTCGCTGACCGCGGAACAGCCTGTCGAGTGCCATAGCCTCGTTCATGTCACCCTGATGAGTAGAGGTGGCATGGGCATTGACATAATCGATATCGCCCACCTTCACTCCGGCATCATCCATGGCTCGCCGCATAGCCAACACCGAGCCATCGGCACTGGCCTGCGAGATACCGCTGCCATTGGACGAGAAACCATAGCCTCCCACCTCGGCGAGTATCTTGGCGCCACGGGCGACAGCATGGTCATACTCTTCCAGTATCAGTGCGGCAGCCCCACCCGACGGAACAAGCCCGTCGCGGTCGCGGTCGAAAGGTCGTGAAGCTCGTGTGGGGTCGTCCATGCGTTTGGAGAAAGTGCCCAAGGCATCGAACGACGCCATGCTGTAGTAGTTGGTCTCCTGCGCGCCGCCACATATCACCACATCCTGAAGTCCCTGTTTGATAAACATGTAACCCAGTCCGATGGCATGCGACCCACTGGCGCAGGCGGCGCTGACCGAGAAGTTGATGCCACGCAGATGAAAGATGGTGCTCATATTCATGTTCACCGTCGAGTTCATCGACTGGAATATCCAGCCAGAGCCGAGCAACTGGGAGTCTTTCTTCTCAGCCATGAGGTTTGCCGACTCCACAACAGCCTTTGCCGAAGAGTCGTTGCCGAAAAGGACACCCACCTCATTGTTGAGCAGGTAGTCTTCATCCACGCCGGCGTTGGCCAACGCCTCGCGGGTAGCCATGTAGGCATACTCGGCCTCTTCGGACAGTCCAACTCGCAGACGGCGGTCGAGGACACCTTTCAGGACCGGTTTCTTGACAATACCGGTCAGCGACGACTGGTAGCCATAGCCTATACGCTCCGGCTCTACACCTATACCTGACCGTCCTTCATACAAGGAGTTACGCACCTCTTCGAGGTTGCATCCCAAACAGGACCAGATGCCCGCACCAGTTATAACTACTCTTCTCATCACCACTCGATACCTATCCGAATACCTATGCTGGAAGGATTAATCTTCTTTATTTCAGGTTCATCACTCAAATAATAACCATAGTAATCCTCTGTGTAGTTTGAGAACAAGCTTGCAGCAGCCATAACGTTGATGGCAAAGTCGCGCGAAGAGCCGAAACGGAGACCAAAAGCGAGGTCGCCGTATGCACCAGTGCCATTGCCGGTGTAAGAACCCAGCCTGAGCTGTATGGTGGGTGTAATCTTGTTCGAATACGAGAAATTGTATTTCAGCGCAGTATAGATGGGGAGAACAAACATGTCGCTGTTACCCTCCAGCGAGATGCCTATACCAACATAGGTGTTGCCGTTGAAATAGAAACCATGCGTGGTAGAGACACAGATTGATGATTTCCAATCGTGGGCCATCCTGAAACTATTTCCCTGACTGATGAATCCCTGATAGCCAGAGGGAACACGTACCGCACTGCCTTCCTGTGCAAAGCATACGGACATGGCCAGAACTGCAATCGCTGTAAGAACTATTTTTTTCATGTTATTTTTGTTGATATGATTTTTTATTTATACGTTGTTACGTTAATATGTTGTTACGTGATATGGTTGGTAACGTCAATTCACCATTCACCATTCACCATTCATCCAATTCCACCGTTGATTGAGATCACCTCTCCGGTGATGTAGGCAGACTCGTCGGAGGCGAGGAATGAGACCAAGGACGCCACCTCCTCTGGTTTGCCTATACGGCCCAGAGGGACGACACGCTTGATTTCGTCGAGGGGTATGTCTTGTGTCATATCGGTCTCGATAAAACCTGGGGCAACCACATTGACAGTCACCTTGCGTTTTGCAACTTCCTGAGCCAGAGCCTTGCTGGCACCGATAATGCCTGCCTTTGCGGCAGAATAGTTGCACTGGCCAGGCATTCCTTTCAGTCCCGACACCGAAGAGACGTTCACGATGCGACCGTTGCGGTGGGTCATCATGTTCTTGACCAGGCGGCGTGTGAGATAGAAGAATCCATCCAACGTGGTATTGAGAACGCTATGCCACTGTTCATCGGTCATGAAAACCAAGATGTTGTCTTGACGGATGCCTGCATTGTTGACCAACACCGAGATATACTCTTCGGGATGAGCGGCCTCCCATGCTTCCACGGCAGCCTCTACAGCGGCAGCATCGCTGACATCGAAGCGCATCAGCTCGCCACAGCCACCGCTCTGCTCTATAGCTTCGAGCACCTGGCGGGCAGCTTCTTCACTGTGGTTATAATTGACTATGACATAGAAACCATCCTTGGCAAGACGAATAGCTATTGCCCGTCCCAAACCTCTGGAAGCTCCTGTTACTAGTGCGTATTTCATGATTTCTAGGTTTTCTAGTTTCTCTAGTATCTCTGGTATTTCTAGGTTTTATTTTCTCAGATATTTTTCTACTTGGGCTATTTGTTCGTAGAAGGGGTTGTCTTCGACGAACAGAGGGATAATCTTGCGAACAGCCTCATATTCACGACGTGTAGCCGACGAGAGCTTTCCGCTCACCTTGAGACAGTCGGTGGCTTGCGCCAGAGCGATGTAGAGTATCGACATCACCTGGTAGCAGTTGTCTATCACCTGTTTGCATAGCAGAGCCGTATTGGTACCCATGCTGACAATGTCCTGGTTGTCGTTGTTGTTGGGGATGCTATGCACATAGTTTGGCATCGCCAGCGTCTGGCACTCGGCTGTAGTCGACGTGGCCGTGAACTGGCACGCCTGCATACCGTAATTCAATCCCAACGTACCCATATTCAAGAAGGGGGGCAATATGCCGTTTATCCTGTCGTGGAACAGATAGTTCAGCTGGCGTTCCGCCGTCATTGCCATACGCACAGTGGCAATCTTCACCTTGTCCTCCTCCAGCGAGATATAGTCGCCATGGAAATTGCCACCGTGATAGACATTGCGTGTCACAGGGTCGACAATAGGGTTGTCGCTTGCCGACTGGAGCTCTTCCTCAAGCAGACGGCTTGTCTGTTGCAGTGTTTCCTGGATGGGGCCCATAATCTGCGGTGTGCAACGCAGAGAATAGTAGGGCTGCACCTTATGGCCAAAAGTGGTGTCGTTGACATGACCGCCATTGTATAGCTCATGTTCGCGGTTGAGCAGCAATTGGCTGTCGGCAGAGAGCTCGCGCATACGTCGGGCAACCTCTATCTGACCGCTGTGACGGCGGCATTCGTTAAGTGGCGCCGACATGAAATCGTTGTAGCTCGATGCAATCTCGTTCATCCAGACGCTGGCCAGTATCGACCAATCGAGAAGCCTAGATGCATAATGCTGATTCACACAGGCTATCCCCGTCATCACCGATGTGCCGTTGGTTATTGAAAGTCCCTCACGGACATGCATGGTGATAGGCTTCAAGCCATTCTCTTTCAGCACTTCAGCAGTCTTGCGCCACTCGCCCCTGTAATGCACCTTGCCCTCGCCGATAAGCGTCAAGGCGATATGTGCAAGCTGTACGAGGTCGCCACTTGCGCCCACGCTGCCGTGACTTGGCACGAACGGGCATATTCCCCTATTTATGAACTCGACAAGCAAAGAGGCCACCTCGGGGTGGACACCCGAGCGGCATTGGAGGATTGAGCCGAGACGGGCAATCATGGCGGCACGGACATAGATGTCCTCCAGCGGTGCGCCGGCACCGGTGCTATGGCTGCGGATGATATTGTACTGCAAGTTGGTAAGGAACTGGTCGTCGACACGCCATTGCGCCATGGGGCCGAAGCCCGTGTTGATGCCATAGATTATCTTGTTGGCAGCAAAGCCCTCCAGAAACCTATAGCAGTCACCGACACCCTCCATTGTGGCTTCGGAGACCTCAAAACACTCACCACCGAAAATAATTCGGTCTACATTGTCAAGAGTAAAATTAGATATTTGCAACATATCTATATATTTGTATCAACAGTCAATCGATAGTTCGAAATTGCAAAAATACACTTTTTTTTCCATATCACATTTTTTTGTTACCTTTGCACTGCCGAATCTGGAATTGGACATTGTTCCAGACCATTACCTATACCATTGAAAGACATCTAAGAAAATTAAAATAACAAACTGAAATGAAAAAAGCAATTGTTACAATTATGGCCTTGGTAGCCTTTGCTGTTACCGTCAACGCGCAGAACGCACTTGGCGCCCGAATCAATGTCGACGGCGGCTACGGCTACGGTGCAGAACTCTCTTTCCAGCACGGCCTTAGCGACCGCAACCGTCTCGAGCTGGACTTCGGTTGGAACAACCACAAACATTACGACCAAATTGGCATCACAGGTGTATACCAGTGGCAGTTCAACATTGTGGGCAACCTCAGCTGGTTTGTCGGTGTTGGCGGCAATGTAGGAATTTGGACTTCAAGCAGCTACAACGACTTCACCCTCTCGGTAGTCGGACAGGTTGGCATAGAGTACAAATTGGACGCCGTACCACTCCAGTTCGCCTTCGACTACCGTCCTATGGCTTACCTCATCTTCCCTGACGACCACTACAGCGATGTCGACCGTCTGCATCTCGGAGCTCTGGCTTTCAGCATCCGCTACTGCTTCTAATCCAAACAACAACAATAACTAAAAAGAGGCGGCCGCTTTCGCGGCCGCCTCTTTTGTTTTTCAGACACATCGTTTGCTCCATAAGCTTAAATGGCACAGGGGGATTTTCCTGTGGATGCCCACACCCCAAGGGGGGCTAGCCGATGTTTCAGCGTGCATTGTGATATGTGGCCAAACCAAGTCTTTTGTCTGTCATATTTATGGCTTTCATGGCGGTGATCATGGCTTGTATTGCGGAATCTTCACTGTTTTTGAAAAAAATATCAATCTCTGATAAAAAGTTCGTATTTTTGCAGTGTGGCATGGTGGCTATTTTTATTTGTTTACACTACAGAAACACTAAAAATTAATGGAATATATTAATTTCCATGCCAATTTTTTATAAAAAAAATACTTGTCAAACTTTAGTTATTTATATAGGAATGCCATCTATACAACAAGAAAAACGCTATAATTTGCCAATGAAACTTAATTTCAACACTTAAAGTATTGTTGTATGAAAGAAATCTTGTATCTTTGCGGTCGGAAATATTTGTTATCATTCCGACCATAATTTATATATAAAATCAATGGAGAATGCAGTAGTACAACAGATTAGGAAAAGGATTACTCGCAGCAAGTTTGGCGAGATATTCTTTGTTTCTTCTTTTCCCCAGTATGATGTCGAGTACGTCACCAAACTGCTCGCCATATTTGAGAAAGAAGGATTGGTTACGCGTATAGCCAAAGGAGTGTATGTCAAGGCACGTAAGACACGTTTTGGCATCCTTTACCCTTCGGCTTACGAATTAGTGAAAGAAATTGCTAAACGAGATAAGGCAAAAGTTATACCAACTGGAGCCACAGCCGCTAATCGCTTAGGATTCTCAACGCAAGTACCCATGAATACTATTTTTCTGACTACTGGGTCTGG
>CACZUZ010000014.1 GCA_902784465.1 uncultured Bacteroidota bacterium | reverse complement strand
GATGGAACGCCTGAAGGAGCTGGGTAAGGACGGCTTCAATGAGAAGCAAGGCAAGATTATCGCCGTCTATCACGAAGAGATTGACGCAGCACTTGAAGAGGCTGGTGGAGATAAGTTAGGCTGGGAATGGGCCGTCGGTGAGTACGATGGCAACATCGCCTGGTTTTACGGCCCCGACGTCGGTGCTTTGTACAACTGCTACAAGTACAACAGTTTTCAGGTGCGCCCGCTCCTCGCTTCAAAACAGATTGAAGAATTATTGCACCGCGCCGTTTGAGCGGCGCGGTCGAAAAATTTTCGGGTGCCCTGAGAGAACTGCCCGCAGGGTGCAGGTAGGCGAGAGCCACCTGCATCCACCAAGACACAAACATTAAAAGCAAAGAAATATGAGCAAACCAAAGAAAGACCCCTTCCTGCCGGAAGACAAACAGCCGGTGATGGAGTGCAGGACATGCGAACATTGGGACAACAAGACGGGGTATGCCGACTGGGTGCGCGGCAAGTGCCGCCACACAGGACTGACCATCGTGCCGCCACGCCATGTGTGCGAGGCATGGACAAAACGCCGCAAGGTGAGAAAGGAGGATGAGGAATGAATGTCGCGACATTTACAGGTTTAATGGCAGCATGGGTGGAAGAGGACATCAAGAACAGAACCATCTGCGCAATCATCGGAGAGAAGCAGGGCGACGTGATGAGGACAGCCGTCTTCCAGCATGGTAGCGAAAGAGCCGTGCATCTGTCGGTGGCAGGCGCAATGGAGCATGCCGACAACCCAATAGGGGAAGAGGTGGCACGCCTGGTTCGGATAGTGGAAAACAGCTGCAAGAAAGGATGTGAGAAATGAGCACAGGCAACGAGCATATCGACTATAGCATAGAACTCATCCGCAAAGGTGAGAAGTTGGCACTGGCACTAAACCCAGAGGGCTACTTTGTGGGATTCAGTGGCGGCAAGGATAGTCAAGTGCTTTTGGAATTGGTCAAGATGGCCGGTGTAAAATACCATGCATATTACTCCGTAACAACCATCGACCCGCCCGAAAACATCTACTTTATCCGTCGGCATTATCCCGAAGTGACGTTCCTTCACCCCAAAGAAAATTTCTTCAAATTGGTAGAAAAAAAAGGGATGCCGACTATGGTACACAGATTCTGCTGTACCGAGCTAAAAGAACATGCCGGGGCGGGGAGTGCAGTGCTGACAGGAGTAAGGGCTGACGAAAGCAGGAAAAGAGCCAAATACAGTGAAGTCGGAATATTCAGCAGAAGAAAAGAACACGCTGAAAGACAGAAACAACACACCATCGAAGAGATTGAGCAGAACGAACACAGATGTATCAAAGGCAAAGATGCCCTGATGATATACCCCATCCTGCAATGGTCGGAAGAAGATGTGTGGGATTTTATCTATACACATGGGCTGCATGTGAACCCATGTTATCAGCAAAGCGGAAGAGTTGGTTGCATGTTTTGCCCGTTCAGCAAGAAGCACCAGATAGAGTATTACGAAAAGGCCTACCCGAAATTCAAGGAAAGACTGATTACATCCTACAGCAAATATCTGGAAAGAAAGAATTGGTTTGGAACAAGAGGTTTCGGAACAGCCGAAGAGTATTATGAGTGGTGGAAAAGTAAGGAGAATATCGAGACCTATAAAGCAAAACAAAGACAAACAAGATTAGAATTATGAATATATACGCCACGCCCAAGGAGGACACCTACAACTACAAGTCGCCGAACTTCGACGGCACTTTCAGCGTCCAGCAGGTAAAGGTCACCGTGCTGGGCGAGAGTGAGAAGCAGTATCTCATCCGGCTCATACTGCCAGTGGGAAACCACAGGCAGAATGACCAGCTGAAGGTACGCAAACATAACGTGCAGATGCACGGTATGTTTGCAACGGCAACAGTAAGCAAACGCCCTGCCTACGACCACAGCGGGGCGTGGTGGAACAACTAATAAGCAAGCACAATGAAAGCAAGATATTGTAAATTCATTGGTTGTCCGCGCCTGGTGACAGCCACAACAAGCAAGGGTGCAAAGCCCTTCGCCCAATGCAACCAGCAAATGCCGGATACGGCACCCTACTGGGTTGACTGTAGCGCAGTAAGTCACGACCGCTGCAAGGAGCTGCGCAACGCCCTCAAAGAAAGAAGGGAGGTGCAGCAATGAAAGAGCGTGTCTGCCTGACAAAGAAGTGTCCACTGCGCCACAAGGACAACAAGACAAGGGAAATGGTATGCATCGCCGGACAGGATGCAAAAGGCTACTTCGTCCAGCCTGTCTATACGGTCAAGGAAACCGACTGCATAAGCCGTAGAAGCTTCGCTAGGAAGGAGGTTAGGAGATGACCAAGGAAGGGGAAAAGATACACGCTTTCTGGTACTGCCTCGTGGCAATGAAAGTCGTGTTGGGAAAGATGCCCAAGGCGAAAGCAGAACGCGAAGCATACGACGTGATCGTGGAAAGGTACGGCGAAGAGAAATTGCGAAAGGAGTTCGAGTTATGAAACCAATACTCGATGCCTGTTGCGGAAGCAGAATGTTTTGGTTTGATAAGGACAACCCCAATGTTGTGTTTATGGACAAGCGCGATGAGGTTTGTACCCTATCGGACGGTCAGACGGTGATTGTGCACCCTAACATTGTGGGGGATTTCACAGCAATGCCGTTCCCCGACAAATCTTTCAAACTGGTAGTGTTCGACCCGCCACACCTCGTTTGGGCTGGCAAGGCAAGCAACCTCTACAAGCGGTACGGAAAACTCGACAACTGGCAAGAGGAACTACGAAAGGGAGTCGATGAGTGTTTCCGGGTGCTGGACGATTACGGAGTACTTATCTTCAAGTGGGCTGAAAGCCAATTGAAAGTCAAAACTATTATTAAAGCCATCGGACGGCAGCCGCTATTCGGGCATAAGAGGCTTGGCGGCGGCAAGACCGTATGGATGGCATTCATGAAATTCCCGGAGGATTGCAATGGCAAAGATTGAAGGATTACCACACGGGGCTTGCAGCCGAGTGGCGGCAGAATTGGGCGTGAGCGCAAGCCTGGTGCAGGCTGTTTCTCGCGGTGAGCGTCGCAACGTCATCGTCGAAGAGGCTCTGCTGAAGGTGAAGCGCGAACACGAGGCGCGGATGAAGCGCATTGAACGTATGAAAGCCAAGCTGGATGAGCTTCAGATTGGCACAATAGACACACGACAGCAATGATACCCTTAGACCAAATACAACATATAAAAGAGGAAGCCGACCTCAAACGCGTAGTGGAAAGCCTGGGCGTGGAACTGCGCCGGGCTGGTGCCAACTGGGTAGGACGATGCCCCTTCCACAACGAGAAGACCGGCAGCTTCACCGTCCATCCACGCAACAACCACTGGAAGTGCTACGGGTGCGGAGAGGGCGGCAACGCCATAGACTTCGTGATGAAGCGCAAAGGCTGCGACTTCATCGAGGCGGTGAAGTATGTGGCCGACATCATCGGCTACACAGTCACAGATGACTACCACGAGACCACGGAACAACGCCAGGTGAGGGAGCGCAAGATGCAGCAGGTGGAGGTCAACAAGCTGGCCGTGGTATGGTTCCAGCAGCAGCTGAAGAAAAACAGCCAGGCAATGGCCTACGTGAAGGAGAGAGGATGGAACGACGAGACGGTGCAGCAATGGGAGATAGGCTACGCACCGGACGACTGGAACGCCCTCTTCGACTGGCTGAGGAAAGAGAAGCACGTGGCCTACGACACGCTGACACGCAGCACCCTATTCGGCAAGGCCAAGAACGGGACATACTACTGCAAGTTCCGCGACCGCCTGATGTTCCCCATCCTCAACCCCAGCGGCGACCCGGTGGCATTCAGCGGCAGGCTGGTACCGTGGCACGAAACCAAGGAGGGACAGAAAGAAGCCAAGTATGTCAACAGCAGCGGCGACGAACAGGCAGCCGACAATATATATATTAAAGGAGAGACGCTCTTCGGTTGGAACTTCGCGAGGGCGGAAGCGTCGAGACAAGGCGAGGTAGTGCTTGTGGAGGGCAACCCCGACACCATCAAGATGCACCAGATAGGCGTGACCAATGTGGTGGCCGCCTGCGGAACGGCACTCACGACGAAGCAGGCGCAGACACTGGCCAAGAGCGTAAGACGCGCCGTGCTGCTCTACGACAGCGACAAAGCCGGACAGAAAGCCACCGAGAAGAACGGTCGCGTGCTGCTGGAAGCTGGCGTGATGGTCTACACGCTGACCATACCCGAGGCGGTGGACGAGACAACGGGAGAACTGAAAAAGCAGGACCCCGACACATTTTTTGAGAGCGCAGACCATTTTCGTGACTTCACGAAAATGAGGAAGAGCTGGTTTGTATTTGTGGCCGAAAGGCGCAAGGAGGAACTTGGCAAGGAACCCGACCCTGCAGAGGTGTCGCAGGTGGCAGGAGAGATGGCCAAGCTGCTACTGTCGAGAGAAGAGGGTGAACGGATGGGCCACATTGACCAGCTGGCAAAGATCATCCCACCAAAGAAGGTATGGAATGCCGCCCTGAAGCAGGTACAGCAGAAGACCACCAAGGAGCTCAACAGCCAGGGATTCACCAAGGAGCAGCAGCAGATGATTGACGACTACGGCTTCTTCGTGCGCGACCACTGCTATCAGATCATAAGCGACGTGAACGGAGGCTACCGCCAGGTGAGCAACTTCGAACTGGAACCGCTGTTCCACATCGAGAGCACCATCAACGCCAAGCGACTGTACCGCCTGATGAACAACCGCGGCGTGGTGCGCGAGTTGGAGATTGCCCAGCGCGACCTGGTGAGCCTGTCGGCATTCAAGACCAAGGTGGAGAGCTTCGGCAACTTCCTCTTCACCGGCAGCGATACCGACCTCAACAAAATCAAGGCATACCTCTACGAGCGGACAAAGACCTGCCGAGAGGTGGAGCAGCTGGGATGGCAGAAGGAAGGCTTCTGGGCGTGGAGCAACGGAGTGATAGACGACAGCGGCGAGATGCGAAGCATCGACGAGCTGGGCAGCGTGGAAGTGGGGAAACAATGGTACTACCTTCCGGCACTGAGCAGCTTCTTCAAGGCCGACACGCAGCTGTTCCAGTTCGAGCGCCGATTCATACACACGGCAGGACGCGCCGACCTCTACACCCTCGCCAGCAAGATGCTGGAGGTGTATGGAGAAAACGCCATCGTAGGACTCGGCTACTATATGACGACACTCTTCCGCGACGTGGTGTTCAACAAGTTCAACCACTTCCCCATCCTCAACCTCTTCGGCGAACGCGGATCCGGAAAGACAGAGATGGCTATCACGCTGATGCAGCTCTTCGGCAACCAGGGCAGCGGCCCCAACATCAACACCGCCACCATACCGGCTGTAGCCGACCACCTGAGCCACTGCCGTAACGCAATGGTACACCTCGAGGAATACAAAAACTCGATGGAATACGAGAAGATTGAGATTCTGAAAGGCGCTTTCGACGGCATCGGGCGCAGCCGCATGAACATGGACCGCGACAAAAAGAAGGAGATGGTGCCGGTGGACTGCGGCATCATCCTCACCGGACAGGAGAGCACCACGGCAGACAACGCCCTGTTTACACGTGTCATTTACCTCACGGTGAAGAAGCGGGTGCACACCGACAAAGAGACAGAGGCATACAACGACCTCAAACAATATGAAAAGCGGGGGCTGACATGCATCACCAACGAACTGCTGACGCTGCGCGACTACATCCTGGCACACTACGAGGAGCAGTTGGCCAACACCGAGGAGGAACTGAGGCAAGCCGTCAACACCAAAAGGATGGAAGACCGAATCCTCATCAGCTGGAAAATGGTGCTGGCAATGCTCAGGACGATAGGACAGAAAGTGACGCTGCCGTGGAGCTACGAACAGGCCATAGACGTGTTCGCCAAAGGCATGGAGCAGCAGCAGGAAGCCGTGACCGAGAGCAACGCCGTGGCCCAGTTCTGGAGCGTGGTGGAAACGCTGCTCACCAACGGCGACATCGAGACGAACTACGACCTGAAGCTCTACTTCGGCAAGAGCAACATCAAGTGCTACAAGGGCACCGGTGCAGGACGCAAGGAGCTGGAATACTCGCAGACGCTGGATGTGATATACCTCAACACCAGCCGAGTGTTCAGCCTCTACGCCAAGCAGATGAAAGCCACCCAGAGCAACAAGGCACAGACGGCCGACACCGACAGTATGATCCGAATACTGAAAGCCCAAGACGAATACATGGGAGAGTGCGTGAAACAGTTCAGAGTGCCTACCCGCCTGCGCGACAACCCTGGCGAAGGCAAGAGCTTCACGGAGAGCGGACAGCAGGTCACAGCCTTGCAGAAAGCCAACCGAAGCCTGGTGTTCAACTACGCCAAGCTGGTGGAACTCTACGGCATCGACCTCAACGTTCAGAGCAACATTGACGAAGACAGCGAGGAGGCAAAAGCAGAACTACCTTATTAAGAACAAACCAATACACAAAGAAAATGGCAAAATATGTTTACATCAGCGGACCTGTAACAAGTCGCAGTTTTGAAGAGGCAAAGGCAGACTTCGACAAAGCAGCCAACGAAATCAAAAAGAAGCACGGCGACGCTGTGTTCGTGGTAAACCCATTCGACTTCTGCAGCAAAGGAGAAGACTGGACCTATGCGATGAAGAAATGCATTGTCAACCTCACCACCTGCAACTACATCCATATGCTGCCAGGATTCGAGCAGAGCAAGGGTGCAAGGCTGGAGATAACCATTGCACAGGCATTGAACTTCGGAGTATGCAACGAACAATACGAGCTGGTGGACTATGGCGAATGATGAAAGACAACACCAGGTGGCAGAGTATGCCCGGCGCGCCTACAAAGAGCTGCGCTGGGCAGCAAACAATATGGCTGCTATCTATGAGATAATACGCCCGACGGATATGCCACACATAGAAGACCCGAACCAACTGAAACTTTTTGAAGATGATAATGTACGGACTGATGGATAAAGAGACATTTGAAAAAGAGGTGCGCGAGCTACGTTACAGACAGCGCCGTTTCTTCCGCTGCCGGAAAGACGATGCCGACCGCCCCAAAGCACTCGAGCTGATGAGAGAACAGGAGGCCAAGGTGCGCGAAGAGGTGGAATTTGTGATGATGATAAGACCCAAAGGCAAAAAGGCCGAGAGCAAAAGAGAACAGTTTTTCCTCGACGTGGCCGATATGATGGCAAAACAGAAGGAATGGATGAAGCAAGGCGGCGGCCATTGGTATATGAGCCCCGCCAAGGAAGCCGAGAAAAAAGTGGACGATCAGCTGAGGGAATGGGACGAGGAAAAGAAGGCCGAACGGCAGCGCAAGGCCGAAGAGGAAGCAAAGAAACAAACATCATTATTCCTATGAGCGAAAAAATAACAATAGAACTAGCATTACACCCGATAGCGTGGAAGATGCTGAAAAAGGACTACCACTTCGACGGCAAAGCCGTGGACGTTGGCAGAGGATGGCTCTACTACCTCATACTGCAAGGACTGGAAAGACAGCAGGTGCTGACACCTATGCGCGACAAAAGCCGTATGCCGAAGAACCTCGTGAAAGGGAAGATATACATACTCTATGAGGATAGCCTGCGATATGGCCGCTATATGAGACTGCCACGACAAGCGAACATCAGTCGTGTTCTTTTTAAACAGAAGAGGGAACAGCTATGCCTGCAGGTGGCCATATTCCATATCGCAACAGACATAGAGCGAAACAAACTGATGCGCCATTTTCTGGAAAAAGAGGATATCGAAGAAGACGAACTTAGCTTCGAGGCACTAAAAAAACACTACCAAAGACACTACCGACAAAAAGAAGATGCAATAATAAACGAAATCAAAACATTAAACGATTAAAAAAGCACATTTTAGCACAATTATTTATGGTCAAATTGTCCCTAATACAAATTATATGGAAAAAAATTTAGAAAAAAACCCGTTCTGCAGCGCAATGGCGGGCGTTAAAACGCTGCATTATGTTGACATCAAGAATGTTGCAACAATGACACCAACAGAGGACGGTTGGAACGTCACATTGGCATCAGGGCACTACTGGAGCAGGATCCATTTTAAGAACGCCAAGGTGAACACGGAAAGCGTGGGAGAGTGTTACCGCCACACGGTGGAAGTCACAGTTCCCGCCAAAGGCGGTGTGCCGGTACGCGATCTGATGACGCTGGAGCGTGGCCGCTACCTGGTAAGAGTGACAGACAACAACGGAGTGAAGTGGCTGATGGGCGACACAACGGCACCAATGCGTATGACGATGAAAGACAACAACGACGGAAGCCCTGAAGGAGAGACAGCCTACAACATCGCATTCTCGGCACTCACAGCCTTTCCACAGATGATGATGAGTTAGTTTTCATTGTGTTATTAGTTAGTGGAGAGAGTCGCTTGGGCGGCTCTCTTTTTTCATATATATAATATGTATAGACAGCCCATCCGTTCCGCATTCCGGCCCGACCAAACCGGCTCTTCGAGCTGCCCCGGTGCGGAACGGATGGGCTGTGGCTGACGCGGCAAAATGTCAACAACTTAGAGATGACACGATTGTATCTTTGCAGCAAAATCAGCAATATGAAAGTATTCAACATCATAGAGAACCCCGGCGACGTGACCGTGGAGATACAAGGCGAGATCGGCGGCAGCTGGTGGAGCGATGGCGTGACGCTCAACAGCGTCAAGCAGCAGCTGGGCAACGTGGCCAGCACGAAAAAGAACGTCATCGTGAAAATCAACTCACTCGGAGGCGATGTGGATGAGGCTCTGGCCATCTACGAACTGCTGCTAACAATGGGCGACAGAGTGACCACCGAATGCTACGGCCGCTGCGCCTCTGCAGCCACCATAATAGCTATGGCAGGCGCAACACGAAAGATGAGCCGCTACGCGCTCTTCCTCATCCACAAGTGCTGGAGCGGCGTGGTAGGCAACGAGAATGTGCTGGAGGAGGAACTGGAAGCACAACGCGCCATCAACAGCAGACTTGTGTCTATCTACACCGACCGAACAGGAGGCAAGAAAGAGGACATCGAGGCGCTGATGGAAAGAAACAACGGCGACGGTGCCTGGCTCAACACAGACGAATGCCTGCAGTACGGCTTCATCACGGAGGAAATCACGGCTACGGCTGCCGACAGCGACTATTTGAAGACAAGGATCCAAAATATGTTCAACTTAAAAAATAGACCCATGAAGAAAAGCATCATGACCTATGCGGCCATTGCCGCTCTGTTGGCCGTCCAGGAACTGGATGCCAACAAAGAGGGTGCGTTCCTGATGGACGACGACACCCTGAAGAAACTCAACGATGAGCTGCAGAACAAGCAGAACGAAATCGACACGCTGAAGTCGCAGAAAGAAGCTGCCGAGAACGCCAAAGCCACCGCCGAAAGCGAGAAGGCTGCCGCCGAGACCGCCAAGGCCGACGCTGAAGCCGCAAAGAAAGCCGCCGAAGACCGCGTCAGCGAGCTGAAGAACCTGCTCGACAAAATCCCTGCAGCCACCAATTCGGTGCTCGGCAAGGACACCAAAACCGAGGACAAGACAGGCTGGACCGACAGCGAGAGCTACAAGAAAGCCTGCGCTCAGCTCGGCGTTGAGGAGTAGTGAACTGAGTATTACAATCAAAATTATCATTACAATGGCAGAAATTGTTCAAGAGCTGGTTACCGCTTTCGGTAACTACTACATCAAAGGCCAGAACAACATGAACCGTCTGGTCAAGAAACTAATGCAGGGCAGCGAGACGCTGAACCTCCCCGGCATCCGCCACATCAACAGCACGGAGACCGTCTACCAGACGGCCAACGTGGAAACCACCGAGGTGATCCAGGGCTACCAGCACGGATTCACGCCCAAGGGCGACACCGAGTTCCACCCCAACACCATCATCCTCCGCCCGATGAAGGTCGACAAGCAGCTGAAACCAGACGTATGCTGGGACAACTGGCTTGGCTTCCTCAGCGCTGACAACAAGCACCCGAAGGACTGGCCCTTCGTGCGCTACGTTATGGAGGAACTTGTGGGCGCTCAGATCGAGAACGACCGCGAGA
This sequence comes from uncultured Bacteroidota bacterium, assembly GCA_902784465.1. GTDB lineage: Bacteria > Bacteroidota > Bacteroidia > Bacteroidales > P3 > Colimorpha. Next base: position 52,670 of record CACZUZ010000014.1, on the reverse strand, counting down.
TGAAGCTGGCATACACCGGCCAGTACCAGGCACCCACCGAGGGAACCGCCGGAGATGCCGAGAACGCTATGGACGGCTTCAAAGCCATCCTCACCGCCGCTGCTGCTGCCGACCACGTGTACCCCATCCACAAGGTTGCCGACATCGGTGTGCTCAACGCAAGCGACATCTTCGACCAGGTCGAAGCCTTCGAGGATGCCATCCCTGGCTTCCTCAAGAAGCAGAATATGTACATCTTCATGGCTCCCGAGATGGCCACGGCATACTTCCGCAAGCTCCGCGCTCTCGGCTTCTACGACGTGAGCAGCGCCAGCGGTCTGAGCGACTATGTCGACAAGACCAAGCACCTCGTTCAGGGCGCTCCCTGTATGACCGGTTCGACCGACATCTGGGCAACAACCCCGGGCAACATCCTCCACCTCACCAAGCGCAGCAGCAAGAACTTCGATATGCAGGCCTTCCACCGCGATGTCGACGTGATGTGCGACTGGTTCGAGGGTCTCGGATTCACCGACAACGACCTAGTGTTTGCTTCCACCAACACCGTCGGCTGGAAGACCGACGGCAGCGCCGTGGAGGAATAAAATGTCAAACCTTTAAAGCATAGGAGATTCAACAATGAGTGATTGCACACTGACTATAGAATCGCTGGCAAACACCGAGTTCTGCCAGAACAATATGTCCGGCGTGAAGACTATGTACTACATCCTGAAGAGCGACGTAACCGCCATCAACGCGGTGCTGGCCACCACGAAAACCAGTTTCACGGACTACGTCCAGATCGGCTCCGCCGCTATGGAAGGCAAAGCCTTCACCGTGGCCACCGGCAAGGGCTTCGCCAAGCTCTACTGTGCCAAGGACCTCGGCGAAATCAAATACGCCGTCCAGGGTGCCGGTGTCGGAAGCCGTTCGCTGAAAGCCACCCTCGAGGTGTTCCATCCGGGTATGAAGCGCAAGCTGCTCGGTTTCCTCGGCACGATGATCAACCAGGAGCTTATCATCGTGGCCGTCCAGAACAACGGCGAAATCCACCTGATGGGCGACCTCGAACGCGGTGCCGAGATAGCCGACGGCGTGGAGGCAACCAGCGGCAAGGCTGTCACCGACCAGAACGGTGCCACCCTGCAGTTCGAGTGGGACACCCCGATGCCGCAGGTGTTCTACCCCGAGTGGAGCCCGGAAGACAGCACCAACGGACTGCCGATGATATCTGCAGCCTAAGTCACGGCCTTCGAGCCATAGCTGTTAAACAGTCGCAAGACCTCGGCATTGCCGGGGTCTTTTTTTGTGCCCAGTGGCGTAATTTTGGAGTGAAAATTTTTTGATATTTTCAGCTGAAAAACGTTGTAATAATTGTAATAATTGTAATATTATTGATATACAATAAATTACATTATTACAACATTGTAATAAATTGTAATATTCTGTAATATTTTTCTCTTCAAGTGGTAAGTTTGGGCCATTTTGACCCCAAATTGTAATAATTGTAACATTTTTTGGAGGGTTGTAATATTGTATATCGTTGACAATCAACGATGTTACAAATATTACAATTATTACAAGGAAAAGTGTGTCTACAGATTGAAAAAAAATTTTTTTCCATCTGTCTCTGAACGTGCGAACGGATATATTTATCTTTGCAGTATGAATATAGATATAGAACAATGGATATCTGACCCTCAGCGCGACTACAAGGCTGGTGTCAAGATGCTGGAGATGGCCACCAATAACAGTCAGCTGGTACGAGTTTTCTCGAACCGCTCGCCTCGTTTTGCTATGGGCGACCTCGTGGCAGAACTGCGAAAGGTAGGTGGTAGGTTAAAGAATTATGATGTTAAAGAAAAACATTCCGCTGTTCCTGCCGTACCACCTGTCGTTGAGAGCGCAAAGCAGATGATCCACGATACGTGGGTAAGGCTGTCGAAGATTCACCGCTCAATGTTTGAGACAGGGGAAAGTAACGAAGATGCCTCTGTGAAAAAAAGACTGGAACTGATGAAGGAACGTGAGCCTCTCATCGAACGCTATAACTCTATCTACGAGGCAAAGGAAGAGTATTTCGCTGGTCGGGTGTCTGAAGAACAGCTGAAAGAGGTTATGGAGGGTAAGACTCTCGACCAGGTGCTGCATCCTGAAACGCACAAAGTCGAAACGCCTATGCAGCAGATGTCCGATTTGCAGCTGGCTAAAAAGGCCAAGGCAGCGAAAGCCGCCATCAACAGGGCTAAGAACCAGCTGCGCTACCAGCAGGACACGGCCGCAAAAAAAGAAAATCCAATGCCGCAATGCCCGAAACGAAAGGAGATTGAAAAAAAACTTACTGCGAAACAGGATGAGCTGGCCAAACTGGAATCGGAACTTAAAAGAAGGGGGTGCTAATGGATTTGAACTTCAACAACGATGCACCTCAGGCAGCTGATGAGCAGCAGAAAAAGAGCAGTGATCACTCGCACCGTAGAACAACGGCCTGCACCACATTCTCAAAGCAATATCTATATAGACGCGGCTTCTCCGAGGCGCGTCTGCTTGAGGCAATGAATCTTGAAAAATTTGAGAAGGGGCAATGCTGGCACTTCATCACGGCAGGCGACGTGGACTCGCTGTCGTTTCTGAAGGTGGTGCTGATACACCAACCAAAGCTGCACTACCTGCTGTTCTCTACGTGGTGTATGGCTGCTGAGGATATCCTGCAGTTCAGCGAGTGGATTGAACAAGGTGTCATTGAACATCTAGACTGCTACGTTGGAGAGATATTCCCTAACCAGTACCGGGTGGAATACCGTATGCTGAAGGATCTGGTGGAGCGGACACAGTGCGGTCGTGTTGCCGTGTTCCGTAACCACTCGAAGATATATGCGGGATGGGGCGACGACTTCCACTTCGTGATAGAATGCTCGGCGAACATCAACACCAATCCACGAACAGAGCAAGGCAGCATCACTATCGACGAAGGTGTGTGCCTGTTCTTTAAGGAATATTTCGACGGAATCAAAAGCTTTGAATGATGAAAGAACTGACCGAGGCCGATATGGCCAACATAGAAAAGATGGGTGGTGTGGGCTTCTCCTACAAGGAAGTTGCTTTGGCACTATCTATTCCAGAAAGTGAGGTGCGTGAAGAGTTTGAGAATCACGAAGGCAGAATCTACCAGGCGTGGATGAAAGGGCGCCTGCAAACGGAATTGGATCTGAGACTGACTATCCTTCGGGAAGCTAAGAACGGCTCGTCGCCGATGTTGGGTAAACTGCAGAATATACTGCAGACAACAGATGAGGAACACGAAAAACTGATATATTAATGAGGTACTTACCAATGGAAAGTGTGACAAATATTGACTTCGAGATTCTGCAGGACTACATCAACAATGGAAGCTCGAAGGCTTTGGATCCTGACCACAAGAGAATGCTGGATATTTGTGTGGCCTGCTATGGCTTGCTGCGGGATTTCCCACAGAAGAATGTATGCATCCGCAAACTTATGGCATTGAAGAATCTGCCTGAAACAACGGCTAGAAGATACGTCGACTTCACTCGAAAGACGTGGGGCGATTACCTCAGTTTCAGCCGCGAATTCCTCGAGACTTACTTCATCGAGAAACTGATGCACGAGATATCGAGACCGGGTGCTTCGGAGGCGGTCCGGTCTAAGAACCTTGCCACATTGGAGAAGTACATCGAGAGCCGACCGGACAAACAGGTTGACCCACACCTGACTGAGTCCAACCAAATCTACATCCAGGTGAACCTCAACAACAAGACATTCACGCTGCCTGAGAAGACATTGGCTCTGCTGCCTGTCGAGGTGCGGCAACAGATTCTTAACGCTATGAACAACGGCACCATCGACGACGATGGCGCTGTGGCTCTGCTGGAAAACTGATTGCCTATGGCTGACGTGTATCTGTATGGCAACAAAGCCCAGCTTCCGAAGCTGCTGCTACAGGCACCCTGCGAGGTGTCGGTGGAAGGTCGCGGCACGGGTAAGTCGTTCGACATCGGTTTCAAGATGGATGCCATCATACGCTATATGCCACGAGGCATCTGCACCATTACAGGCAAGACATTCGGACAACTGCTGACAAGGACGCTGCCTTCGTCGCTGAAGCTGCTCAACCAGATGGGACACCAAAAGGACTACGACTATGTGATTGGCCGTAAGCCGCCGGCTGACTTCCTCTCATCATACGAGCAGCTGAACAAGTTCGACAACGTGATATCGTTTCGGAACGGTACCCGCTTTGTTCTGATATCACAATCGGAACCTGGCAGCGGACGTGGTGCCAACTCGGACTACGAGATTGTGGATGAGGCTCTGACTATAGACCGAGAGCAATACAACAACGAAGTGTCGCCTACTAACCGTGGCAACAATGAGTTCTTCGGGAAGAAAAGTGGCAACCCGGTACCTATGCACCACGGCTTCAAGTACTCGACATCTATGCCGGTGACAAAGGAAGGCCGTTGGGTGCTGGAGTACGGCGATTATTATTATAAGGAACGCGGTGTGCGCCTGTTCGATATATGGAACCGTGTGGTGATGATGCAGGTGGACCTGCTGCGTGTGGTGGAAGAGTATAAGCAGACGAAAAACAAAGAACTGGTGCCAGAGTTCCGCCGACAATGGAACGAAATTGTCAGGCTCAAACAGCAGATGGCTCCATTCGTGTCGAAGGACGGTGTGCTGTTCACTTTGTCGAATGCATTCGACAACTTGGAGATGCTGACTTTCGACTATCTGCTGAAGAATCAGAAGCAGCTGCCGTCGCTCATCTTTATGACAGAGATTATGAACCTCTTCTACGATAAGGTTGAGGACTGCTTCTACTCTATCCAGGAGCGAAAACACGTCTACTACAATCACTACGACAACGACCAGCTGCGCGGCGTGATGTCTCAGCCGGGCTTCGACTTGTCGGAGGAGGAATTCAAATCTTCTGTCTATGACAAGGACTGCGACGCTTCTTCACCTCTGGAACTGTCGTTCGACTGGGGCTCGAAGATCTGCGTGATGCAGGTGTCTCAACCTCGCCACTGGGACTTCGTGAATGGTTGCGCTTCTGACCAGGTGTGCCAGACGATGATAAACGAGTTCTACTGTAAACCGGACGGAAGCGACAATGTTGTCATTGACAACCTTATCGGCCAGTTCTGTAAGTACTACGAGCAGCATTGCTGCAAGACTGCTGTGTTCTTTAAAGACAAATACGGCGACCATAAAAACCCTGCCGTGATGAATAGCCGGACATACAACGATATGGCTGTGGAGGTGCTACACCGTCACGGCTGGTCTGTCGTGATGAAGGAGCACAAGGGTATGGAGCCGCCTCAGTCGGACAAGTATGTTCTGTGGGGTATCATCCTAAGCGAGCAGGATGAAAACTACCCTCGCTTCCGTATTAACGGGGACAAGTGCCACTATACGCTCATCAGTATGAACAACGCCAAAGTGAAACAGGTGAAGGATAAACTGGAGAAGGATAAGTCCTCTGAGCGCCCAGACTCGGGTGTGCTGCCGGAGGAGGCTACCCACTTCTCCGACGCTGCCGATAAGATTATGTGGACTAAGTTCGGCAATTTGCTGGGAAGGAAGAAACACGGTGGCTCGGGTATTCTAAGAATAGGCGGTAGAAATATTTGATTATATATAATAATGCGTGGGGCGTTCCGGCATAGCCGTCGGGCTGTACGCCTTAACCTTCGGTAACGTTGCTCCCATCCCTAACGCTGCGGCCAGGCACAACGTCACTCGCTCGGCAGACTACTTCGTGGACTGCTGAGTGTGTGATGTAGAGCCTGGCCGCTGGCAGTCTGCCATTCTGCTGTTGCTGGACGTTCTCAGGTTCTCTATCCGGCAACCTGTAATAAGGTGTGGCAAAATCAACACATCTTCTACGAAGAGCTGCCGATATTGCCACGGAGCAGCACACACATTCTCACTCTGGCATCCACGACGGCAAGCGCTTCTCTACTTGCTGTTGTGTCTGCCTGATAGTGAGAGAGTGTGTGATTGAATGACCGAAACGGAGTGCCACCGAAGTGTCGGAAGCACACCGTTTCGGCGGACGGAAGCACCGACACTTGTCGCTGCGCTGTCGCCATTCACGCTGACAGAAGCCACTCACAAGACCATCACAATCTGTCGGCGATGGCAACGGCTGCGCTCCTGGCGTGTCGCTGCTTCCTCAGCGGTGAGACTCACTCTCCCTGACGGTCGAGAGGGTCTCGGATGTATATGTCCGAAATAGAGTGCCGTCTTGCTTCGAGAACTCTGTGCCTCGCTATTCGGAGCAAGCTCTGAACGCTAACACCACAGAAACCTCTTGCTGCATCGGCACACAATTTCGGTGGAAGGCAAGAGTGTCGCCTATCGGCAACACACTTGCTGGAATAACTGCTGCACAAAGGCAGCGCAAAGGCGCGGGTCGGCTCTCGCTCCCCCCCTCCCCCCCCATTCACATTTCGGTAATGGCATCGCTCTTGTGCGAACGCTACTCGATAGGGCGAGCCCCCGCTTTCGAAGCACATTAATCGCGTAGCGTCACATTTTTGAACCGTCAGGTCAGTTTTTTGAACAGTTATTGTGGAGTTTTTAACATTTCGATGGAATAGAGCGATGATTTTCCGGGTTTCCAGATAGGCTGTCCCCTGTATAACGTCTTGAAAGGTCTATTTTTGCAAGTATGGAAAATGATAAAACGATACGCAGAGTCGACGCTGTGCGTCAGATGGAGGTCCGCGAAGACCAGTATGGAAAGCGGGTGCTTTTCAGCATCCAGTTTTACAACAAGGATGGCGAAGTTGTGACGATGAGCCACGCCTTCTGCGCCGGACTGAAGGCTAATATGAAGAAGGAAAGGCTTCGCGGTGTGCAGCAATGCGACGCGGCTGGAAACAAAATCGGGCACGTGGTGCCGGTGAGTATCGACAATATCAGAATGTTTAACAATCAAATAGTAGTGCTATGATACACGTATTGCTTGATAATGGCCACGGCGAAAATACAGCCGGAAAACGCAGCCCAAAATTGGAGGATGGCCGCCAGCTGCTGGAATACCGGTGGGCGCGCGAGGTGGTGCGCCTCATCGCAGGTATGCTCGAGGCGGAAGGTATAACATACAGCATCATCACGCCGGAAGAGTGGGATGTGTCGCTGGAGGAACGCTGCCGGAGAGCCAACGCAATCACAAAGCAGTCGAAGGTGCCGACGGTGTTTCTGTCGGTTCACTGCAACGCTGCAGGGAACAAAGGGCAGTGGGTTAAGGCCTACGGATGGAGCGCATATACTTCTCGCGGCGAGACCAAGGCCGACCGTCTGGCTACCTGCCTCTACGATGCAGCAGCCGAGATTTTCCCAGCGGAAAAACGTCTGCGACGCGATTTCAGCGACGGCGATGCTGACCAGGAAGCGGGGTTCTATGTTCTTCGCCACACGTCGATGCCCGCAGTTCTGACGGAGAATTTCTTTATGGATTGCCGCGAAGAGTGCGAATGGCTGCTGACCGACGAAGCCAAGGAAATGTGTGCCCGTGTTCACGTGGAAGGAATTAAAAAATATATAGTATGAGTAAATCACCTCAGCCAAAACCTTATCAGAAGCTTGATGAAGAGGGTGGTTATCATTGGAAACCAGAAGTAGAGCTTAACGATATGAAAACAAGTAGTAATTTCAATTGGGTCGCAGCCATAGTTTTAGGATTAATATTGTTGCTGGCTCTTACGGGGTGCAGCCGCAAAACGGTTGCACCTGTCGTGGAGCCGGTGTACATCCACGACACAACAGAGACGGTGCGGATGGTGCACGACAGCACCTATATCGACCGCTGGCACACCCAGTGGCTCAGCGGCGACACGGTATTCATCCACGACAGCATCGACCGCTGGCACAGTGTCATCAAGAATGACACCGCCTGGATGTACCGCGAGGTGCCTGTGCTGCAGAAAGTGCCTGTGGAAGTGGAGAAAAAACTGTCGTTCTGGCAGCAGCTGCTCATCCGTGCCGGATGGATCCTTATTATAGTTGTCGCTGGTGGTCTGTTGTACCTCGGTTTTAGAATATGGCAAGGAAGGTTCAAGTAAAAGATGTGCACACTGGCCGCCGTGGTATTCTCGACAACTCGGAGTACAACGGCAAAATGCAACGGTGGAGCACATCGGTACAACAGATGGCAAAGGCGAAGGCCTCTGCTTTCAGCAAGGGAAAGAAACGAAGCCACACATACCTGAGTGGACCGAAAAAGGGCACCGTGGAACCGGTGCTGCGCAACCACATCCAGTACCAGCTCAAAAGCGACGAAGGAGAGGTGGCAGGCGTGGCTTTCCAGTTTCCTGTGCACGGCATTTTCAGGGAATATGGTGTGGGGCGAGGGACTCCACGAAATATGGTGGGGCATACTTCTCGAAGGATATCGGACTGGCTCAGCGGCACTCTGGAACGCAAAGAAGATGAATTGGCTGATATTGTGGCCGAACAACACGCCGATAAAGCTATCCGTGTGTTCGCTGGTGTCAAAAAATAGCTGTCCCTTCTTTAATATATTATATGGTATATCTTTGCAATAAAGAAATCAAGATATGGCACTGACGATTAACGAAACTCCTTTCCTGTTCGGCTGGGCTCGCAACCGCGCCCGGCTGAAACTGCTATGCAGCAGCATCCAGCAGTCGTCAGGCTCTCACGCTAACTTCAAGTTCTACTTCTCGACACTCGGCAGCTCTGGAACTCACGTGGTGCTGGTGGTCGATGGTCGAGAACTGGTGTATACCATCGGCAGCGGCTCGGATCAATATCGGGCAAACAGCCTATCGGCACTCATCACAAAGATGGGAAATAACTTCTATGTGAATGAAGTGTTTACAACGACTATAGATACGAACAATATGACGCTGCAGCTCTACGGCACCTCCGTCGGCCACCATACGGTGGAGATATACACGACGAATGCAAGCGGAAAGCGTGACGGCGGAGAGGCAAGCCTTGTCTCTTCTGTCAGTCCATACTATGAAGGACTAGACAAGAAAAACAAGGACAACTACGCTGTTACGGCAATGGCGGAAGTGACGGTGAACGACTACAACACGTTGAAGACGCTCACAACGGATCCGATGGTGTTCCACCCTGATGATAACAACTACGTGTCGGTGCCTATGGATATGCTCGCAGGATTTATCCCTCAACCGGACCTGCCAACAGGCACCAATTCTCCTTGGCAGCTGCTGACTAACGCACTGATGAAGTATAGAATTCGCTATGGCGAGATGTGGGGCAGCGACTCTCCGCTGGTTCAGAGTATGGCCTGGACCGACTATTTCTATGCTCTGTGTGGGGAGATGACGGAACGATATGCTGCAGTCAATCTTCCAGACTGGAAGAGCGGCCAAAACTATCAGTTGGGAATAGACAACAATATCTTCTGGGTGATTGGCCAAGATACTGGTGAAGTGCAGTATGTGAGACAAAGTCAGCCGGAATGGATCTATGGCCTCTTCTATCGAAGCGGTATAGATGTAGGAACGCCTGTCGGCAACAGCTACAGGGTGACTGTGGCTATGACAGGGAAAAAGAAGGATGGCTCAACGGTGAGCAATAGCAACACCTACACTCAGGTGAACGGACAGGTGTACCGCATAGACGTGAGACCATCACGATTGGCAAGCGAGAATCTGCTGTGGTACACGGTGACGGTCAGCACGTCGTGGGGCAGCTGGTCACGGACATACCACGTGCTTCCCGATATGTATGAGCAGACCAACCTGCTGCTGCAGGATAAATACGGACTGCTTCGTGTGGCTGTGTGCGGGAGATTGAACCGCGAAGTGACTACAGAAGGCGAGGAACTGGTTATGGATCGTCGCAGGTATCTTGACGTGAAAAGGCACGAGGTATATGCTGCGACATTGGATGGACTTACCCGAGAAGCGGCGGCTCGCATAGGCCGCTCGGTGGGTAACGAGTATCACTATATACAGAACCAAGGCCGTTGGGAACGTGTAACAATAGAACCGAACAGCTTCACTGTAAGGGGTGCCGACAACGATATGCTGGCTGTAGAACTGAAACTGCGCTTCGTGGAAGACCAGCAGGAAAACCTCTCCACCGGCCCGATGAACCGCGCCGAAGGTGTGGTGTTCAGCGATGATGAGAACCAAGTGGTGAGTTTCGACGTGATTACTGATCCGATAGACAATAATATTTTCTGACAATGGAACAGATACCCAACATACAGCAGGGAATGACGCAAGGGCAGGTCTTTGAGATTATCAACAGACTCATAGACGCTTTCAATGAGACTGATGGAGCTATAGTGGAGAGCCTGACGGATGGAAAAATAGACTATAACAAGCTGGTAAACCGTCCGACAATCAATGGTGTGACACTCGAAGAGGGTATTCGGCAGGCTGACCTTGACATTGACGTGGGAGCTGATGCCGTCAATAGGATAATGGCGATGGAAAGCCGAGTGGCAGGGACAGAGACTGCCGAAACTCAGCAGCTGGAAAAGATTACCTCATTGGAGGCTTTCAAGACGACATACAAGTCCTACGTCGACACGCTGCGCTCGCAACGTAACTCAGATCGCTCGGATATCGACACGCTGCAGACCCAAAGGACAACAGACAGCGGACGTATCGACCTGCTCGACCAACGGTACAGCGCAATACATACCACACAGACCAGCGAGCAGCAGAAAGTGGCTACGCTGCAGACGGAAATTGTCACGAAAGCGAAACAAAACGACTTCTCGCAGGTTACTCAGCGTCTCATCTCGGCTATCAACCGCCTGAATATTGTGGCCAACGCAGTTATCCTGCTCGAGAACAATGGCTGCACATTCGGACGTAAGACGATACACGATGCAACGGAAGGTCAATGTATATCGGATGTTTCGAACAGCTTCGACTTTGATAATTAATACTTAATAATATGCAAGAATCTTGTAATTTGACAATAGCAAGCCTCAGCACTCCGAAGTTCTGCGACAACGTGAAGAGCGGTGTGCACAGACTGCTCTTCGTGCCTAAAATGGACGTGGAGGCTATCAATGCGGCTATCGCCTCTCTGCCGGAAAGTTTCGAGGATTATGTGGTCATCGGCTCAGAGGCTATGACACAGAAAGCTGTGACACTGAAAAGCGGATGCGAGTTCGCGGAGATATACACACAGCGTAACCTCGGCGAACTGAAGTATACCACTCAGGGAGCTACGAAGGGTAACCGCTCATTCCACGTCTCTTTGGAGGTGTTCCATCCTGGCTTCCGCCGTAAGGTGCTGGCTTTCCTCGGCATCGCTGCCAATATGGAGTTCATCCTGCTGGCAAAGCTGGAGAATGGCGAATGGCACATCCTCGGCGACCTCGATAGGGGTGCCATCATAGCTGATGGCGCAGAGGCTACCAGCGGCAAGGCGGCTACGGACCAGAACGGTGCCACGCTGCAGTTCGAATACGACTGCCCAATGCCACGTGTGATGTTCAGCGGTTGGTACCCGGAACACCCCGTCTACGGTGTCGAGATGTTCCGCATCGCTTGGCTGCTGGCTGATGAAAACGGCGTAGTTCTGACGGATGAGAACAATTTGCCTCTAGAAATACCGTGTTTGTAACCTATTTTATTCATTAAATCATAAAGCTTTATGAGTACATTTAACGTAAGAAGAGCCTCATCGCTGCCTGTCTACGACGGCGACGCAGGCAATGTTCAGGTAATCGGTGTCCGTAAGGATAACGGTGAAACAGTGCAAGTAGACCAGTCAGCCGTAATTTTGGAGGCTTTCCTTAAGACTTCCAAACCTTACTACGGCATCTGCCAGAAAAACTGGCGCAGCTCGCTCAGTCAAGAGCTCGAGGCTGTCAATCCGGAGCTGATGACTCCTTCTGCCCAGCCGTGGTGGGAACGCATCCGCTCGTTTGTCGAGAAGGGTGACGGAACAGTCAACTACTACCTCGACAAAAACGACAGCCGCTACAAGGAAGGCGGTACTGCCTTGGCTGACCTCACGGGTAAAGACGGCAACGTGATGGTGGAAATCCCCGGCCACTGGCTGCGCGTCGAGTACCGCGACGGCGACCGATATCGCCTCTACAGCGACTTCGAACTGCCCGGCTTCACCTACATCCCTCGTATGGTGATTGGCAAGTTTATGGCCTCGCTGTATACCGGCTCAACGGTAGCTAACAGTGCATTGGTCCAGAACGCCCTCGTGTCGAACTGCCTGCTGAAATGGGACAACATCAGCTATATGCAGTGCGCAAGCGGCGACGAATCACCTATCCTGCGCCATATCGTGCAGAACACTGAAGGCACCATAAACTACCGCACTCCGTACTTCGGTCAGTTCGACAGCACAATCGAAGGGAACGAAGGCCTCGTGGCTGACTCTGCCTGGCATACGCTCGCTGAAGCGTGTCGTGGTGGCAACGTCACCGGAACCACTACCGACGAAACGTTCCACAGCGAGCTGGGTATGTGTCGCACCGGCATCAGCCGTACAGACATCCGCGCTGCCGCCAACCTCGTCAACACGGCGTTCAGCGTGAGCGACAAAGACAAGGTGCTGCACACAGGCTCCTTCCACGTCCTCAACGAGCTGGCCTGGGGTGCCCGCTGCAAATATCTCAACTACGACATCCAGAATGTCGCAGCATTCGGAGAGGGTACAACCGAGAAGCTGACCTCGGCCGAATGGCAGAACTGGGGTGCTGCCGCCTATGAGCCTTTCATCCCCAACGGCGTGACCGCTCCCCTCGGCGACATCACCGGCTATGTGACCTACAAACTGGAGATGGCCAACGGCACCGAGAAGACAATCAAGTGCGGATGCCTCTTCGGAGTGGAACTGCCTATCGCCTACATCTGGCATAACTGCGACGACCTGCTGGCCTACAATGACGGTGCGACCTTCAAGGCCTACTGGTGCGACGACCCGACGCACTACTTCACGCCTGCCGACAGTGGCGCTGAAAGTCTCGCTGCAGCCAACGGCTATGTGAACATCGCCAATATGCCGATGACCGACGGCTACCTGGCTCGCGAGTCAATGGCTGAAAACGGCCTGTCGCTGCCGATGGTACAAGGTGGTGGTGCCGGTGCTGCCGCTGGTGTCGGCGACTACTACTATCACGGCTCAGGAGCGGGCTGGTTCGCTGCTTTGCTCGGTGGTTATGCGTATAGCGGAGCGTATGCGGGCTTCGGCTATCTGAATGCGTCTTTCCGTCCTGCGCGTACGTCTGCGAATCTCGGGGCCCGCCTGTGCCGTAATTAATCGGCAAGGCGAAGCAATGCGGAAAACGGTGTGCGGCGCGCGGCGCGTGCCGCCACACCATCCGCAAAAACCAAATACTGAAACGGATAAGAATTAATTATGAATAACAAGGTTTCATCCACAAAGGGCTGGTTCGCTGCTTTGCTCGGTGGTAATGCGAATAACGGAGCGAATGCGGGCTTCGGCTATCTGAATGCGAATAACCGTCCTGCGAATACGAATGCGAATATCGGGGCCCGCCTATACCGAATAATCTGAAATATTATATGTGGATGTGACCTCACCCCTTGGTGAAATAGTATAAATAGAATATAATGAGTTCTAGTAGCTTTTAGCAAGAGACCTCGAAAAATATTCGGCACAAAAATAAGACACAGAGTATGCCCAACTACCTCTACAGCGACTTCGAAGACTGCCTCTTCCTCTTCCCAAAGACGAAGAAGGTACGCAACGTGTATTGGTTGCTGTACGAGCCGGACAACCTGCTGCACTGCATAGCCAAGTCGCAAGTAAGAAAGCACAGAAACAAGGCTGTCATCAAGTTCAACGAGAACTTCTATGAAAACCTTGACTATCTGTACTGGCTGCTGCGAGAACGTCGCTACACTCCTGGTCCACTACGGGAACGCCGTATCTTCGAGCCGAAGGAACGGCTGCTGAAAATACCTCCGTATTTCCCTGACCGCATAGTGGACCACTGTGTGGTGAGCGTGGCTGACAAAATCCTGAGTCCGTCTCTCATCAAGCACACCTATTCGTGTATCAAGGGCAGAGGCATACACCGCTGCCTCGACGATATCGTGGCCGCCATACAACGCGACCCGGCCGGTACAAGATATGCACTTATTATGGATATCCATAAATACTACGACAATATCGACCACGAGGTGCTGAAAAGGAAGTACCGAAAGCGTATCGGCGACGAAGATCTGCTGGAAATTACGGACCGGATTGTGGACTGTAACGGCAACAAGATAGCTCTGCCTATAGGCCGTTTCACAAGCCAAATGTTCGCCAACTTCTATATGGCCGACTACGAACACTACGCGCTGGAGCTGCTGCACGTCCACTACCTGTTCGTGTATATGGATAATATACTGATACTCGGCGACGATAAGCAACGTCTGCACGAGGTGTTTACACGCTCGGCTATGTTCCTGGCCACTCACGACCATCTGGAGATAAACCCCAGCTGGCAAGTGTTCCCTATCAGCAGCCGCGACATCGACCACGTGGGGTTCCGCATATCTCCATTCGACGTGCGTCTGCGCAAGGGCATCCTCTACCGCTTCTTTGAGAAGATGCAACGTACTAAAGAAAAGTACAACCTGCAGTGTGAAGACGATATCAAACACGCATACCCTTCGGAGTATGGATGGCTGATACACTGCAGCAAACAACACAAGGAATTTTTAATCAACAAAATTTTAAATCAATATGGAAAAAAAGATCATCAAACTGCATGAAGGGCTTGTCGCTGACACTATGCCCGAAACTTTCGTGGAGCTGCAGGACGGCAAGGGCGGCTTCGTCTACAACTTCGGCGTGGAGACTGTCACCGAAGAGGTAACCGTGGAACCGGAAGAGGAAGGCGACGAACCTCGCACCGAGACGGTGACCAAGTACCGCCACAACTCGCTGGTGATGGCTGCCCCAAAGACGCAGAACAACATCATCGAGACGCTGCTTACCGAGAAGTACCCCGGCCACGTCGAACAAAAACTGTTCAACGACTACCAGGCTGCCAAGGAGAAGGTGCTGCCTACCTCGGCCAAGGATGGCTATCTCGCCTTCCTCGCTGACCGTAAGGCTATCAAGGAAATGGTTGAGGCCGACTGCGTGGCCGCAGGTATTCCTAACACTCTCTGACCATGTACGACTTTGCAGACGACAACACGACTTCCGGCATGTTCGATGTGGAGTTCTGCTCCATAGACGATGTGGTGAATAGTGTTGTCGTCTACAAGGGCATGGAGGAAAGGGTGACCAGCAACGGAACCCGCCAGCTTATCGCCGTGACTATGCCAGACGGAACGGAGTCTGCTTTCCTCACCAGCTCGAAGAAAATCATCGAACAGGTGGCCAGCATGAAAGACCGATTCCCTTTCCGGGCTGTCATGAAGTGTGTTCCATACGGCGGCGCATTCATCGGCTTCCGTCTGTTCCCGCCATCGGTGGGAGTGACGGACGATGACCGCCGCCTGTTCCAGACGTACAAAAAGACGAAGTTCAAACGCTGAAAGCAGAGAGGGCCGCCCTGATGAGCGACCCTCTTCTGCTATAAGTATGAAGGGAAGTATTGTTTGTGCCGACGTTTTGCACCCTCACATTTAGAACCGCCAAACTTGGTTCCATAGGTTTTAGCATGACGTAAATTTGCATCTCGTAGGTCAGCAAATTCAAGATTTGTGAAAAAAAGGTTTGCGTGGTCAAGGTTTGCGCCTCTTAAATCGGCGTATGATAGGTTCATCTCGCTCAGATCGGCGAACTCAAGTGTGTCGGCATCTATTGTCGCAAGCAGCTTTCCGTGTATGTCTTTTATCTCTATCATTTCGATTGCAAAGGTACGCATAATTTTTGAAACCACCAAATTTATTTTTTTTGTGTCCCTTTAAGGTGTATTTGTTGGAGATTTAATTCCTTGCCGCCCTTGTGGCGGTATTTTTTTTATTCTCTTTTTCAGTAATTTGCAAATTATTTTCAAAAAACATTTTGCCATATCGGAAATTGTTACTACTTTTGCAGTGTTCAAAAATCGAAACGACACTGAGACTGTCGGCCTATGGAACGCCGGCTTTTTTTGTGTCCAGACATAGTAAGACAGAGCCATAAAGCATAGGCTCGGCGTGTGCGGCAGCAGTAATGCCCGCAAGGACAGTTTCGAGTCCTGAACGACACGTACCGGGCCTTTTTTATCAACCGTTCAAAAATCGAAACAATGAAAGTAACAAAGAAGACGGCGGGAGAGACCGCAAAAGAAAGAGTGATCGTCGCGGTGTGCGACGTGTTTGACATCCGCAAGACCAAGGAGTGGTATGCCTCGCGCGGCTACCAGCCCACGGGCAACTGGCAATATGCCAACCGCCAGCAGACCATCGTCCGTGTGGAGTTCGCCCTTCCAGCAACCCTCACCTTCGACCTCCACGACCTGATTGACGACCTGGCCGAACTGCTGATCCGAGGCCGCTACAGCCGTAGGGATGCCATCAATGTCCTCAGCGTGCTGAAGGCACAGGAAGGAGGTGCAAGATGAAAGGATGGAAAGAATTCGAGCCAGTGAGCCTCGACATCACCATGACCTGCGGCGACCTCGACGATGCCATCGACGGCTTCAACACCCTCCTCATGCAGGGCTACATGGCACACCCCGAGGATTTCAACTCGAAGGAGATGCAGCGGCAAGTCCGCGCCACCACCTATCTGATGAGCGTCGTGCGCCGCCAATTCGCCGACAAAATGCAAGAAATGCACACCCAAGCGGACTAAACAAGAAAGGAACAATACAATGGTAAGAATCTATGACATCTACGGTGACTTACTGAAAGAATACCCAGATCTCGACTCTTTGGTTGGAGCTGACCTCTCGTATGAAGATTTGCCATCTGCCGATTTGCGCGATATGGATCTGACTGATGCAAATTTCCACATGGCTAATCTTTGGGGCGCTTGCATCGATGGTGCTATCATCGACGGAACCGACTTTTCCGACACTTATCTTGAACCAACCAGAGAACGCGGCGGAGGCGGTACAACCGATGGTATCCGTGGTTATTAAAACTGTTTAGTTATAGCAACATGTCCCCACCCAATGGGCGGGGATTTTTTATTTTTGCCATGTCAAAATTAACAAGATATGGCATCATCAAAAACATTATCACGCAAGGTAACCATATACATCAACGGCACTCAGGTCAAAGACACTCTTAAAGATTTGAGCAATGCAGTGCGCGACCTTGAGAGAGAGCAGAAAAAACTACCCATAGGGAGTGACGACTACGTGAAAGCTTCGCTTAAAATCGCTGAAATAAAGACTGTCATAAAGGCACAGGAGCAGGCTATTAAAGATTTAAGCAAAACCACCGAAGATGCCCGGAAAAAAGCAGCCGACCTCTCCAACATCCTCGTTGGTCTTAAAACCCTGTGGCAGAAAGGGGGTGATCTTTACAGTTGGGCAAAGGGTCTGAGCGACGAAGCCGCCAAGATGGACGATGTCTATGCCGACGTGATGAAGACCACCGGTCTCACTCACGATGAGGTGATGAAGCTCAACGAAACCTTCAAGCAGATGGACACACGGACGGCCCGCGAGGAACTGAATAAACTGGCTAGCGAGGCGGGCAAACTGGGCAGAACAGGGGTCGATGCCGTTGTTTCATTTACGGCTTCGGCCGACAAAATCAAGGTGGCACTGGGTGAAGACCTCGGCGAGGAGGCCACCACCGTCATCGGCAAGATGGCCGATGTCTACACCCGCTCCACCAAGGAACTCTCCGATGCCGGTGACGACCTCGGCGCGAAGATGCTCCGCATAGGCTCGGCCATCAACTCGCTGGGTGCAGCCTCATCGGCTGCCGAGCCTCACATGGTCGACTTCCTGGCACGACTGGGCGGTATGGCCAGTCAGGCGGGATTGTCGGCACAGCAGGTGCTGGGCTATGCCTCTGCCCTCGACCAAAGCGGCGTGAGCGTGGAGAAGTCGGCCACGGCGTTCCAGAACTTCATGGCCAAGATGATGCAGAAACCCGCCGAGTTTGCCGCCATAGCAAGACAGGGTGTAGGCGAGTTCCGCCAACTCATGGAGACCGATATGGATGCAGCCATCAAGGCGGTGCTTGCCGGACTCAACGAAGAGGGCGGCATGACCAAGCTGGCTCCACTCTTCAAAGACCTACAGCTTTCCGGCCAAGGTGTCACCACCATGCTCACCACCCTCAAAGGCAGCATCGACAAGGTGAACGACGCACAGGCTATTGCCAACACCCAGATGAGTACAGGCAGCAGCATAGAAGAGGAGTTTGCCACCAAAAACAACACCCTTCAGGCTCGCATGGACAAAGCACGCGAGGTGGCACACGACGCCACCGAAACACTAGGCAATGAGCTGTACCCTGTCATTATCCACCTCACCGAGGCTGGCGGCAACCTCGCCAACCGGGCAGCAGGACTCATACAGCTTCTGAGGGAGCAGCCAGCGATAATCATTCCTATAGTCACCGCTTTGGGAGCATTGGGAAAAGCCCGACTGCTGAACATTGCAAATATCATCAAAGAGCATACCGTTACCAAGGTAAAGAACGCCATCGCGAAAAAAGAGGAGTTGCAGACAATGAGGAATGCGGCGGTGGCAGCAACGCTGAAAGCAGAGCGTGAGCAGGAACGCATAGCCATCATGAAAGCCGAACTCGCCGAGGCAAAGAAGATTGCCATGATGAAGGTCGAGGAGGGCGACTACAGCGCACTGACTGCAAAGACCATGGCTCAGGGTCGTGCCGAGCAGCTGGAGACGGCGCTGAAAAAACAAGCCACCGTGGCCACCGAGGCTCGCACTGCCGCCACCAAGGCCGAAACTGCCGCCATCGAGGCGGAGAAGGCCGCCATGATGGCAACCCCGTGGGGATTGATAATAACCTCTCTCGCCAGTATCGGTACAGCCCTTTACAGCATCTGGAAGAATAGCGACCGGGTGAAGCTGGCACAGGTGATGCGCGACGCGGCCAAAGAGGCTGGTGAGGCAGAGGGGAAGGTGAAAGTGCTTTTCGAACGGCTCAAAGATGCAGCAGCAGGAAGTGAAGCCTATAAGAGAGCCGTCGACGATCTGAAAGCCGCATACCCCGACCTTATTGCCAAGCATGTCGACGAAGAGGGAAAAATCCGTAATCTGTCAGCGGCATACAACGAGCTCTCGGCGGCCGCGCGGCAGAGTGTCTACGACCGCATGTATGCCGACAAAGTTAGCGAGACGCAGGGCGACATCTCAAATTCGATGGCCAAACGTATAGAGAAGGTGAGTAAGTGGATTGACAAAGCCGGCAAAGAACTCAGCGAGGCGGAACGCACCTATATGAAACAACAGTTCAACACATTGTTCAGCGAAGCCTCGACAGGGGCTGCAAATACTGTCGAGATAATGAAGCGAGCCAACGACATTCTTGTAAAGAACGGTATCGACGCAAACGGATTCCGTTCGCAGCAAATCAAAGATCAGCTGATGCAGATGATGGGTGAATCCAAGATTGCCCAAAAGAACCTCGACGCTCTCAGGGTCGATATGGGAGCCAACAGCCCCGACCCCTTTGGTGTCCAGAAGATGAGTTTGGAGCAGCTTAACAGTGAGCTTGCCAAAGCGGAGAGGTTGCTGAAGAGCTACCGCAAGCAGATTGACAACGGGCGTGACGGCTATGCCGAAAAACTCGACAGCGAAACAAAGAAGATTGCAGCATTGCGCGAGCAGATTGCCAAGCTACAGAACGACAAAAAGAATGAGACGGAGACACCCACCACTAACGGCGACTACGATACCACCGACCCGAAAGAATTGGAGAAACAGCGCAAGGATGCAGCAAAGGAAGCGGAGAGTAATCGCAAGGCATGGGATAAGGCGCAAAAGGATGCAGAGAAGATGATCCGACAGTATAAGCTCAAAGCCGAGAGCGGACTACAGAAGGTGAAAGACGATGTTGACCAGAAGACAGCCGAGATTGTTGAGCGACTGAAGGCAACGGCTGAGGCTGCGGGTGAGAGCAGCGAGGATTTAGAGAAACGACTGTCTGCCGCGGCTGAGGAATACAAAAAGACCAAGGTTGAGGAATACCTTGCCTCGGTGAATAAGGAGATAGACCGCCTCCGTAAGAATACGGCTAAGAGCGGCGACAACAAGATGCTTGAAAAGGTAAGTCAGGCAACAGAGGAACTGCGCCAGAAACTGAACAACATCGACATCCAAATCAACAAGCTGGGAACCGACAAAAAACTGCTGGAAGGCAAGGCGGACGAGGACTCAAAGAAACTGCTTAAAGAAATCGAGGAAAGACTGAAACAGCTCGGCGAGATTCGTTCTGCAGCCATCAGTTCCGCATACTCAAACATCAAAGACTTCGAAATCAATAATCCTTTCGAAAGCACCAACAACCTGTCGTTTTCTGACAATAAGGCAAAGGCACTCGAAGAGATTGAGAGGAAAGCGAAGGAGTATGAGAAGAGCTTGAATGATGCCATTGAGGCGGAAGAGGAACTAGCAAGGGTATCAGGTGAGAACGGCGACTATTCTGCTGCCGTGGAGCATCAGGCAAACGCTGCAGCCCTTAAGGAAGAGGCTGAGGCATTGGATGAGCTGAGTGAAGAGGCTGAAAAACTGGCCAGGTTCGACGCTCTGAGCGAGACGCTGAAAAGCTGGTGCGACCAGATACAGCAGTTCAGTGACCAGGCCATTTCCATATTCAGCAACATCAATACCCTTCTCGACAACATAGCGGACAGCGAGCTTCAAAAGATGGAGAGAGAAAAGAATGAAGCAATAGAGAATCTGGATGAGCAGTTGGAGCAGGGGCTTATCAGCCAGGAGGATTACAACGAGCAGAAAGAAGCACTTGATGATGAATATGAGGCAAAAGAGAAAGAGAAAGAGCTGGAACAGTGGAAACGCCAAAAAGCACTAGACTACACACAGGCTATAATAGACGGCGCATTGGCAGCAGTAAGAGCATACGCAGAGGGCGGTCCGTATCTCGGTCCTGCATTGGCAGCTATGGTGGCAGCAGCAACAGGAATAGAGATTGCCGCCATCGCTAGTCAGCCGGAACCTTACGCAAAGGGTGGCTACGTGCCACGTCGCACGGTGTATCAGGCTGGCGAGGCTGGCCCCGAATGGGTGGCTTCAAACCAGCTTTTGAGCGACCCGCAGACGGCTCCCATCATCCAGACGCTGGAAGACTACCAGCGGGGCAACCGCCATGCACTGGCTGACATCCCCATGGCACAACTCGACATGCCGGCGGCAATATCGGCATCGGAGCAAATAGGGCGTAACAGGGTGGTGGTGCAGCCTCAGTCGGCAGCAGCCGTATGGGAACACCCGACAGCAGCCGCCGTCGGAAACGATAGCCGCGAGATGGTGAACCTCATGCGTGAGCTGGTGACATACGAGAAAGACCCACGCAACCGTCAGGCCGTCATCAGCCGCCGCACAATGGATGACTTCAACAACAACGAGAACTTTCTCCGCAATAGGGCTAGACTGTAGTGTCCCCTGTTGGGTATGGAAACATGTGTAACTTTGCTAAAAATTTAAAACAATGGCAAAGAGAGAAAAAACATCAACGGAAAGGAAAGAGGAACGCAAGTTCTGGCTCGGTGCAGCACTGTGTGCTGTAGGCAGTGCCATATTGTTTACGGCAATGCTACTACCACCTCGCGGAGAAATCCCCGACATGGCTCTTTGGGCATCGGGTGAACTGTTCACCCTTGCAGGCGCGTTACTGGGTGTCGACAGTTATTTCGACTTCAAACTACGCAGATTTATCAGCAACAAAGGCAAAGACGATAATGAGGAGGTCGAAAAATGAATATCGTTTTTAACAGCAAAGGCTACCCGGTACTGATGAGCAGCGAACGCCTGTTCGCCGTCAGTGTGTCGAAAGGCCAACAGACAAGCGAGAATCCTAAGGAGACATTCTCGTTCAAGGATATTGATTTTGTTAGTTGGGGACCGAACAACAACTATCCTGATGAGGCTGTTCGTGTCATAGGCACGACAGGCGTACTCTCTACCGCCATCGGTTTCAAAGCGAGAACGAGCTTCGGGCAGGGAGTGGTTCCCATGGACATCACAGGCTATGACGATGACGGCAACATGACCCTGCGTCCATGCCAAGACAGCGAGGTGCAGCACTACTTCCGTTCCTACGAGTTCCGGCAATACATGAGCCAGGCCTTCCGCGACCTCTTTAAGTTCGGCAACTGCTTCCCAATCTTTTATTTCAACAAAGACGGTTCGAAGATTGTTAGACTGGTGCTGCGCAATGCCCGCCATTGCCGAATCAGCAAGGACAAACAGTGGCTGTGTGTCTACCCGGACTTCGACGATAGCCTGCCGACAGCGGACAAAGGAGAGGTTATCCGTATGCTCGACGAAGACGACCCATTCCTGGATCTGGAAGTGATGCGGGAACAGGGTAAACTGAATGGCAAACCGATCGCATTCCCTCGCATCAGAAATTACTTCAGTAACAACGACTATTACGGCATCCCCGATTGGGATGCTGCGTGGAAAAGCGGCTGGGTGGATATTGCCCACCGCATACCACAGTTCCTTGCCAAGAGCTATGCAAACGCAATGACGCTGATGTGGCACATCCAAATACCGGAGGATTATTGGAAAACCAAATATCCAGAAGACGAATACCCCAACAAGGAAGAACGGACGGCCAAAATCAACGAGGCAATGCAGGAGATAGAAGATTCTCTCTGTGGCGAAGAGAATGCAAACAAGACAATTATCACGGAATATGGTATCGAGGAGTATTCGAAGATACCGCGCGAGTGGAAGATTGAGCGTCTGAAGAACGAGATTGACGCAAAGGAAAGACTCTCGACCTCTGCAGCCGCCAACAGCGAGATACTTTTCTCTATGATGCTCAACCCCTCGGTGCTCGGTGCAGGTATGCCTGGTGGAGCTTACGCAGGAAACGCTGGTAGCGGGTCCGACATCCGAGAGAGTTTCCTGGTGTCGGTAATCACAACATATATAGAGAAGCAGCAAGTACTTGACCCAGTTATGATGGTGCTGCGCTTTAACGGACACGATGACGGCCTGGTGCTAAAATATAAGGAAACCATCCTCACTACGTTAAACACAGGCCAAGCAAAAGAGGAGGTAACGACTTAAATGTATAGTTATGCTGACAGATCCGAAATTTTTCAAAAAAGAGAACAACACTCAGAACGCTGCAGAGTTTAAACGCTGCCTGCCGGTGAACGTAAACACATCGTTCGTGACACTGGCACCAGCTATCGCCACGGCGGAACAGAACATCGTGCGGCCACTTATGGGCGACACTTTGTTCAACGAGCTGGCGACCTATTATTCCGAGAACGGAATAGAAGGCAGCAGCGCAGAGAAAAACGAACTGGTATCATACGTCCAAATGGCTGTTGTACGGCTGGCATATTGGGAGAGTTTCGACCAGCTAGCTGTGACGATGAGCGACAGAGGTCTGCAGGTGACCAATGGAGAGAACCGCGCCTACCGCTACCAAGAGGATCGGCTGAAACTGTCTCTCCAACGCCAAGGATTCGGCTACCTCAATACAGCCATTGGCTATATTATGGAGCATATAGACATCTTTGTCAGCTTCACTGAAAGTGACTACTACAGCGAAAGACAAGACAGCGTCATCCGCTCGATGAAAGAGATGGAGGCAATCACCTCCATAGGCAACGATTTCTGTCTGTTTGCGAAGCTGAGACAGTTCATCAGCGAGACAGAGACAATGGAGCTGCCATTCCGCGTAGGAGGTGCACTTTCAACACTGCTAAGAAACAACAGAACGGAGGCCAGACTGAAAACAATCTTACGAAGCGCACAAGGATTTGTGGCCCATTGGACGATGGCAGAGGCTTTGCCTTCTCTCAATGTCATTATGTCACCTAATGGCCCGGTGGTTGTGAGCGACCAGGGCAATGGTGGTAATGGCGGCGAGAGCAATAACCCAATACCTCCTGACTTGACAGGAATACTCCAGAAGAAGCACCGCGAAATGGCCGAAAGATACATCGGTCAGCTTGTGACATACTGCAAGCAGCACATCGAGACTTATCCTGAGATAGCAGAGATTGGACTGTCTACCGCACACGAAAAGACAGCTGACCACAGAGACAACAGAGGTAAAAAAACATTCCTGGCATGAACAGCTTTCTGATTGACTATACAACCTATATGCGGTCGCTGGCCGAGAAGCATAGAGACCTGCACCACACGGAAGAAGAGAAACACTTCTTCCGTGGCGAGCTGGAAGAGTTCTGGGACCAATTCCGCTCAGTGGTGAACTTCCCCTGCCTGGTGACAGAGAGAAGCGAAAACGACTATTCCGGCCAGATAGGGCAGATGACCAAGACTCGCACAACAACCTTTATGGTCGTGGACTCATACGACCAACACGACGACTACGACGAAATTCTTCTAAGAATGAGCCTCTGCGAGCGTATAGCCGAGGAGGTCCTAGGAAGAATGATCGTAGACGAAGCGTCTCCATTCTACAGCATCGACACCAGCGACATACACGGAGAATACCTGCAGAACGAGCAGGATAGATACGTGGGCTACCTTATCGCACTGTCGTTCAAAGAACAGGCTTGTCTAATCAACAACAGCGTCTGGGATGAAGAAGATTGATTTTGTTGTGGCCGACAAACGGTATGAATATAACGTACCGGAGAACTGGAACGAGGTAACAGAAGGGCAGTTCCGGATATACGTCGAGATAAACAGTTTCACTTTGGATCTTGTACGCCGTGTCATCGGAATGGACGACGTGGTGGCCGTCAGCCTGACGACAGCTGACTGGTGGATGGTATGCAAGGAGTTTGAATGGATGAAGGTGACAGATGGCATAGGAAAGTTATACGTCGACAAGGTGACGCTGAAAGACGGCACAGTGTGCTATGGCTACAACAGCGACTTCTCCGACGTGACGTGGGAAGAATGGATGTTCGCCGATACATACGCCAGCCGTGGCCGTTGGGATGTGGTGGCAGCCGTACTGTACAGGCCAGAGAGAGAAGACTGGAATCGGGAGACAGACAGACGCATTCCATTCTCAAAGTTCGGAGCGTCGGACAGAACCGGACAGATGGCAGAACTGGATGAGCTGACGCTGCAAAGCATCAAGGTGAACTACCTGCTGCTGCGCAAGCGTATGACAGACCACTACTACCATATATTCACAGACTACAACGACGAAGAAACAACCACTGAGGCAGACAAGAAAAAACAAGGACCTACAGACTGGCTGACAATTATACGTAATATGATGGGCGACAACTTCTACGAGGAGCAGAAATACTACCAGCTATCTGTACCAAGTGTCCTGTTCCAACTGGAAAGCAGAGTAAAGGAGGCACACAAGAATGGGAAGTGTTGATCAAATAGTGATAGTGGGTACAGGTTACTACGACAGCGGCGACCTTAACGACTACTACAGCACCGTTCGCTACAACTATGACAAACCCGCCATCGTTATACGACGTGACGGATCTATTGAGAAGACACCTCTCGGAGGTGGGCACACAATGGCCATCGAGAACGCCGGTCCAGTGGTGCAAGGAACAACAGGGTTGTGGCTGCCGGCAAGGATGGACGCAGAAGGCAAGTACCGACCGATAACAGGAGCATATCCTGTAAAAGCGCCATACGAGTTCTGCAGCTGCAAGCCATACCACGGCTGCCAGCACTATGAATATGTGGGCGACAAGCAGCTGGCAACAATGAAAGAGGTGCTGCAGCAGTGGCTGTCGGAAATGGGCTTCCGCTATCCTTGGGACAACCAACTGGGCGTGGTATGTCCCAGGGCGGTGGCTGGAAAAAGTGGAGTCTATTTCGCAAGCAGCTTCGACAAGTCGCGTTCCGACATCCACCCTCAGCGAGAAATCATTGACATTATAAAAGCATACTCTAAATGATAACAATAAAAGTCGGCGGAAAGCCGCTCTACATACCCAAGGACACAGCGCTTGTGTTGGAACAGTCAAACAATGCCTTCGACAACGAAGGGTATATGGATGATGTTGTGTGGACTTTCGAACTGCCAGCCAAACCCAATCAGGCAGTGCTTGGGGCTGTGCAATACGTCTACACCGGAGGACGCAAACGCTACGAATGCGAATTGTCAATAGACGGTGTGCCGTTCTCCAAGGGCATACTGTATGTACAATCCGCTATCGACGCTAAGCGACTGAATTGTGGAATAGTAACCAACAGCTTTGGAGTTGGATTCGGGGAACGGCTATTGAGGGACAACGACTACGGTACGGATATCACCATATCGGCATCAGAGGCAAACCACCAGAGCGGCTGGATATCTTTCCTCCAGTCGAGCTTGGCCGTCGAAAGCATCTACAAGTTTTTTCTCTTCGCCGACGAGAACTTCTACAGCGACAACGAGGACTTCGGGTATCATATGGATATCATATCCGGTCTGCTCGGCAAGAACAATGAAAAGCAATTCCACAAGTATGTGAACCGCCTGTTTTTCGATAGCATCGGCAACATAATCCAGAACCCAGACCGAGACGGCAATAATGCCAAGGTACGACAAGGTGTGCGAGTGTTCAACACAAACGATCCAGGCAAGAGAAATGGCTACTGCTTCGCCCCGGCTCTCAGACTGGACTGGCTAGTGCGAAAAGTGATACAGAATGCAGGACTGTCGGCGATGGGTAGTTTCTTTGCCAACAAACAAATTCAAAATCTGTTTTCACAAAGCCTCAACGCAATGGACGGAGACGTGTTCCAATACGGCGTGAACACCTGGCTACAGGTCGGAGGAAACATCAACGTGTACGGTGAAAGCATTGAGAATGACCAAAAATTCAACGTCGACGGAGACAGCAACACACACGAGTGTTTCGGTTGGATAGGCGGTGTCAGCGTGGGCTTTCGCCTGCTACTACCAGTGGAAGAGTTGACTCATAAATCAGAAGCTCAGACGATATGGATAGGAAACAACCAAGGGAGTTTGCCGGTGAAAGTCAGCAAGGAGGACGAAATATATGCTCTTGTCATCAAAGAGGCCAACGCCGAGTTCCCCAATATCAGGATGAAAACAAGCAGCACAGAGGCAGACGGTACCAAGGTCTACAAGTATGGCAAAATGCCAACAGGCGCAGAGCTGATCAACAGGGCTGAGGTTAACCCGGAATCATTGGGGTCTTTGTGGTTTACAGGTAACGGCAACTGCAGATTCAACTACTGGTATGGGCCTATTCCGATGAGTATTCATAGTATACCATTCTACACCGAGACACGCTCCACGCTAATACAACTCACAAGGAGCCACACAAAGAACGTGTGGTTTCTCAGCAATCTCGGAGGCTATACAGAAGGAAGTGTCGCTCCTCAATGGAAACCAAACTGGGCATCGACGGATCATCTGTTTATACAATTAGTGAAATGTAAGGTGAACTCTACCAACAAACCAGATATCCTTCTTACATATAACACTCTGCAGTTTGACAGAATAGAAGAATGCAACTACGGCGACATCGAATTCCTAACAGAATACGAAGTGCAAGAATCAATGGCCATAGATACGACCGATACGCCACTCAATATATTCTCCAATATCCTACGCTGGAAAGACCACGTGCCGAACTTATCTAACGGCGAGTTCCTCGCTCGGATCTGCCAACTATTCGGACTGAATATGTTCGCCAACCCGATGACAAAAGAGGTGCAGCTGTCTTTCTTCTCCGATGTAATGCAGGCCAAGAGCTTCGATATATCTCAATGGGTGAGCACAGAAGAGAGGCAGGAATTCCAGCCGAAAGAATACCGTGTGCAAATCACACCGGCTCTGGCTGCCAAGTCTGTATCAGAAAACAACATCATCGAAAGTGCCGACACAGCAGACGAACTACCACCGGCAGTGGTGAACAAAAACAAACACGCTTTTGTCAAAGCAGAAAAAGCATACCGACGCAGCACCATTATAGATGAAACCTCACGGTTCCGCTGGGACCAGGCAGGAGGGGACGACAGAAGATTGTCAGTAGGAGCAACCAACGCAGAAGAAACTGAGGAAGTGAGTATAGAAGCCAACGTGCCGAATATGCGGATGGTGGACGAAGAAATCGACAAAACGAAAAGAAAATACGTGTGCGAACTGAATATTGGTGGCAACAGCCAGCTGCTGGATGAAGACTACAATGGAGAGTTCGACTTCGTGCTGCAGCAGTATCACGGACACCGCCTGCTGGCACTTCCCGATGGTGTGACAACGACACAAGCCTACATCGAGGATGCCAACCCGACACAGTTCACCAGCGGAGTGTCAGGAATCGTCAACAACTCATTCCTGGACCTGTCGGCAGACGGAAACGGAAGCATCGGACAGAAATGGCTGCATCCGCTCTATCAGTTCCTTGGCAACTGCGAACGATACCGCTTCACAGCACACCTTCCAGTATGGGTGTTCCAAAAGGTTTACAGTCTGCTGAAACCACAGAACGGAAGCCCGGCACAACAGACCCGCTGGCTCTACATCAGAGGGAACAGATACCTGCCTGTGAAGATGAGCTTCGAGTTCAGCGAAAGCCAATACGTGGTGGCCACTATCGAGTGCGCAGCACCACACGTCGACATCTGACTTTCCAATTTATTCCAATTTATTACAAACTGGAAAGATTACAATGCAGCCCATTCACCTAAGAATGAGCTGCATTACATTTATTACAATTATTACATCAAAATTGTGGCGCAAGGTCACGAATCTTGGAATTTAGTCCGCTATCGTAGTGGTCGGTGTAGATGTTCTGGATGGCCAAGGAACTGTGGTCTGCGTGGTGCTGGACGGTCAGCTGGTCGACACCGGCATGCAACAAGTCAATCAGCCCTGTGTCGCGTAAGGAATAGAGCTGCATCTCCTCAGGCAGCAAAAGGTCATGTCTCATCTTATCCCAGCACTTGGTGAAATAATTACGCCTGGCTGGACTGACAGATGGCAGCATCTGCTTCCCAGTACCAAAGAGGTAAAAATCGCCATTCTTATACTTCTCAACCAAAAGCACAAGGTATTTCTCTATTTCTCGTGTGATGGTGGCACAACGAGCCTTCCCATTCTTGGCATTCTCGCCTTCTATCAATATATAATGACGGTCCAGGTCGATATGCTTCAACTGGATGTTGCTTATCTCTTTCGGTCGTATGGCCGAAGAGTAAACAAGCTGACAAACAAGGAGCATCTGCGGTTTCTCTCTCTCGAAGTAGTCAGAAACACGCTGCCGCGAAACAGGATCCACAAGGATTCTCTTTTTTGCCGTCTTTGGCAAAAGTTTCAATCCGGCAAAAGGGTTCTCACGGCAATAGCAATGCTCAAGAGACCACTGCCAAAAGCAGCGCAAAGCTTTCATGGTATTGTTGTAGTGACGGTTTCCGTTACCCTTCTCCAACACACTATCCATATACTGCACAGCATCCACACGAAGGAATGTACCGCTGCACTTCCTCGAACGGCCAGTGTCCTCACACCAGCGGAGGAAGAGACCAGTGTAACTTCTGTAATTTGTGAGAGTGGTAGGTCTCACACCTTCCCGCTCTTTTGCAGCCACAAATTTATTGCAAAGGTCGGCAATGGGGGTGTAAAGTCTGCTGTCCTCGGTCTGATGGAGCGGCGACCATCCACCTGCCAGCTTTCTATTTATCTCTTCCACCAACTCCTGAGCTGCAATCCTACGCTCTCTGACGGTACGATAACGGTTTACGACAGAAGACAACCTGGTGCGCTTTCTCACCATATCTTCTTTAATTGAATCATAAATGTAATACTCGGCATAGAAGCCCATCGAGGAGGACTCCTTCAAAATTGCCGGTAAAAACATTTTAATTTGAGCTGCTACTGAGGACATTTTTTTTCTTGGCGAAAAACCTAACCGGCTCACCAAGAAAAATCCGTGTGACACACATCTGTCACACCCATTTTTATAAAATCACTCTTAATTGACTTATTATCAACATTTGAGCGACAAACGGGGCTCGAACCCGCGACCTGCGGCTTGGGAAGCCGCCGCTCTACCAACTGAGCTATTGTCGCAATAAAAACACCCCACTATAACGAGGGTGTTTTTTGTTTATTGTTTGGTGGTGAAAATTTTTTTTTCTTTCGTTATGACGTTATAACGTTATTTCGTTATAACGTTATTTCGAGGCTTCGTTATGACGTTATAACGTTATTTCGTTATTTCGAGGCTTCGTTATAACGTTATTTCGTTATGACGTTATAACGAGGCTTTTGGACCATTAATATTCAAAGCTGCTGTCGCCGAGGAACTCGCGGAGGATGCTGGTGGGGGGGATGTACTTGGTCTGGATGGGCTCTATCAGCTCCAGAAAGCTGAGCAGTCTTGTGGCTTCGGCATACTCTTCGCTGCTTTGCGGCACCATCTTGAGGAGAGGCTCGGCGAAGGGGCGGAGGATGCCCAGCTCGTAGAGCAGGGCGGAGTTGAACATCACGTCGGCGTTTTCCTGGTAGGGGAAGATGTGCAGCCCTTCGCCGTGGCGAACGCTGGGCCAGCGCTGAAGGGTGGCGTAGGCGCTGTAGCCGCGGAAGTTGTTGTCGCGCACGATGCGGCGGATCAGGCGGTTGTCGTTGGAGCGGATGATGTTCTGCTTGTCCAGGGCTATCTGGGTGAGGGCGGAGACGTATATCTTGAATTTAAGCTCGTCGTCGATTTCGGCTGTCAGCTTGGGGTTGAGGGCGTGGATGCCTTCCACAACGAGGATGCTGTCTTTCTCCAGCTTGATGGTGCGTCCGCTGAAGTAGGGCTCGCCTTTCTTGAAGTCGTAGGTCGGCACCTTCACCTCCTTGCCTTCGAACATCTGCATCAGCTGCTCGTTGAGCAACGGGATGTCGAGGGCCTCGAGGGCTTCGAAATCGTAGTCGCCGTTAGGTTGGCGCGGTGTACGGTCGCGGCTTACGAAGTAGTCGTCGAGCGAGAGCTGCTTGACGTCGAAGCCAAGCACGGCGAGCTGCACTGCCAGTCGGCGGCAGCTGGTGGTCTTGCCGCTCGACGACGGGCCAGCGAGCAGCACCATGCGCACCTTGTCGCGGCGCTGTGCTATCATGTCGGCGATGGCTGCATATTTCTTTTCGTGCAGGGCCTCGCTGACTTGGATGAGGTGGTTCTCGTTGTGGTTGCGCACCACCTCGTTGAGGTCGTCGATGGTGGGCACTTTGAGCAGCTTGGCCCAGTTGTGGTGCTCCTGGAAGATGTTGAAGAGCTTGGGGGCTTCCTGGTAGATGTCGAGCTTCTCCGGCACGTTGGGGTCGGGGCATTGCAGGAGGAACCCCTCGCTGAAGGAACGCAGGTCCCACTGGGTGAGGACTCCGGTGGATGGCACCAGGCGGGTGGCCCACTTGTGCGGCGTGCCGCCAAGGAAGAACATCTCGATGTAGAGCTGGCGCAGGCCCTGCATCAGTCTCCGCGTGGCCGGTATAGGCTCGTTTTCAATCAGCTTGATGGCGTCAGACACCAACATCGATTTGGAGATGAAAGGCAGGTTCTGGTGTTGAAGTTCAACCATCCGGTCGCGGACGGTACGCACGATTTCGAGTTGTGGCGGCAGCTGGTAGCCTTCCTCTGTGGGCTCTATTCTGCAGAAGAAGCCGCTGACCATCCAGTGGTCGATGGTGAGTACGGCCTTGGGGTAGCAGTCGCGGACGGCTTTATAGAACAAGAAGCATAGCGAGGTGATGTAGATGCGGTAGCCCTGGCGGTGGGTGATGTCGATGAAGCGGATGCTTTTGGGCTTGAAGATGCGGTAGGAGAGCATCTTTATCTTGTTGTTCACCAGGGCGCAGAGCACGGGGTATTTGCAGTGGTGGCTCACCTGGGTTGCAAGCTCGCTGAGCTCGATGCCTTGCTCTACCATGCGGCGCTCGCCGGTGTTTTCGATGATGACTTCGATTTGCATGATGAAAAAGTGTGGTTTGTTGGTTGGACACTAAACAATACCCATTCAACGCCAATGCCGTTTTTATATTGTGTAGATGAAATTTTTTTGTTAAAAATGACTAATGATTGAACATACTGACTAATATATGAAAAATAAAGTGTATTTTTGCCGTTCCTATGATTGGGAAAATTTGTTTAGAAACCTTTTAATTCAATTATTTATTAACCAAAAATCTGTTTTTATGAAACAATTTTTAAAAAGATTGTTGCTTGTGGCACTGCTATGCGTGCCATGGGTGACGAATGCACAGTCAACGTTGACGGTTGCCGACGGGACAGAGACTAACGATTATGTCCCGATTTATGGCTTCTACAACGATGCGTTTAACAGGATACAGATTCTGTATCACGCCGACTCCATTACGGCGATGCAAGGCTCGTCCATTAACAGCCTTACTTTCTATTCGGCCAATGCCACCGGTTCGTGGGGCAGTGCTGTGTTTACCATCAAGATGGCCACAGTGACTCAGAACACGTTGTCCGATTATCTGAGCGACGACCTCTTCACAACCTGCTGGGAAGGTTCTTTTGAGGTGGTCAATGGCGTTGCCTATGTTGAGCTTGATGACCCGTTCATGTATACGGGCGACAACCTCGTGATTCAGATTTGGAACACTACTGGCAGCTACAGCTCCAGTTCCTTCTATGGGGTTACTCTTAACGGCGCTTCCATCCAGTCCTACAACTACAACGGAGTGCCTTCCAGCGGTGCCACTGCACGCAACTTCCTGCCCAAGACCACTTTCGAGTATGGTACCATCACCTGTCCGAAGCCTACAGGCTTGACCGTTGTTCCTGACAATGACCAGGCTGAATTGAACTGGACGGCCGGCGGTCAGGAAACAAGCTGGATTGTTTATGTTGGCGGAGAGCCCATTACAACGGTCAGCACCCCCAGCTACACAATGACGGACCTCACCTCCAACACCGTCTATGATGTCGCCGTCCGTGCATTCTGCGGTGTTGACGACACTTCTGCTTTTGTTTCCACTACTTTCCGCTCGCAGTGCTTTGATTACACCCCGGTGCCTTATTCTACAGGTTTCGAGGATGACGACGATGGAGAGTTGCCCAGCTGCTGGTCGGCTTTTGCTACTGGAACAAGTGGCAGCGGAATCTTTCCCTCGGTTTATGATTATTCTACCAATGCCCGCAATGGCGACATCTATTTCGAGTTCGAAAGCAACAGCGGTCAGACCGAGATTGCTGTGCTTCCTGCTATGGAAAACATCAACACACTCCAGTTGGAATTCTATGCATCCTGCATGAATAACAACTTCGTTTTTGAAGTAGGCGTTGTTGATGAAGATTCTGTATTTGTGCCTGTTGACACTGTGAACCTTATAACCGGTAATGGTAACAACTGGCATTACTCTTACAATCCTTACACCATCTATTTCGACCAGTACAGCGGCACAGGCGAGCGTATGGCAATCCGTGTCACATCTACCAGCAGCTATACAATCATGGTCGACGACATTAGTGTTTCAGAAATCCCCAGCTGTCTGCCTCCCAGCCATGTTGTCGTCGACAGCATCGGCGCCAATTGGATTGGACTGAGCTGGACAGACTCGAACGCCACCTCGTGGGAAATCATCTTCGACACCCTTCCTTTTGATCCGGCTACCTCCGAGCTCACACCTGTGGCTCTCAATGACACATACGTCGTACTGGAAGGCCTCTTTGGCGGCATGGAGTATACCGCTTACCTGCGTGGCGACTGTGGCGGCGACAACAGCCCCTGGGTCGGCCCCATCAACTTCATCCCTGGAACCGTCAACATGAGCTATTCGGGTACCGATACCGTCAGAGGTTGCGGCCTGGTGGTCTATGACGACGGCGGCGCCGAAGGCGAATACACCGTTTACGCCAACTCTAAGGTGGTTCTCTATCCTTCAAGCGAAGACTCCCTGATAGTTTTCAGCGGCTCGACCGACATCTACAGCTACTATGCAAAACTGCGTATCTATGATGGCGTCGGAACAAATGGCACCATCCTCTGGGAATCTTCCGACTATAACGAGACTATTCCTCTCACCACCTCATTCTCAGGTCCCATCACCATCCATTTCAACGCCGGCTCCTATAACTATGGTTACACTGGTTTTGAGCTCCACACTTCCTGCATCGCCGCTCCCCAGTGTGCCTCTATCCAGAATCTGCAAGTCCAGGGCGTGACCACTACATCGGCATACGTCGACTGGTCTGTCTCCGGCCTCAACCTGGGCGTCCCCACAGGCTATGAGGTGAACTGCTATGACTCAACAGGTACCCTTGCCTTCACCGAGACCACCACTGCTCCCAACGTGATGATCACCAGCCTCGAACCGGCCTCTCCCTATACCGTCTTGGTACGCACTCTCTGCGATGATGACAACTATGGCTCGTTCGACAGCGTAATTTTCACCACACTCTCTCTTGCTTGTGTTGAGATGAATATGTCCAACTCGCATTTCGACACCATCGGCAACGGAACCTCAACCTCCTCTTATCTCCCTGTGTATACTTGCTACAATTATAGCCTGACTCAGCAAATATACAAGGCTTCTGAGCTGAACGGTGCCGGTTCGCTGTCCTCTATTTCTTTCATGCCTTCTTCCATCGCCACCCCCAATGGCACTAGCCGCAACATCGAGCTCTACGTCGGTCACATCGCCGATTCGTCAGCAGCCAATTTCGTGTATCCCTCTGATTTGTCATTGGTCTACAGTGGCTCGCCCACTTTTGTTGCCGACCAGTGGTGCCAGATAGACTTCGACCAGTCCTTTGCCTATAATGGCACAGACAACCTCCTCGTCATCTTCCGCGACCTGACCGGTGCCTACTCCTGCTCCAACAGCTGGTATGTACATAGCGCTGGCTCCAATGCGTCGCACTATGTTTACCAGGATGCCAGCCCCTATTCCATCGGTTACACCGGAGGCTACAGTACCAGCGACCGCATGAACGCTGTCTTTGGATTCGTTGAATGCACACAGTTGGCCACCTGTGCCGCTCCTCTTGTGGTTGTCGACTCTGTCGCCACCGACTATATCGGCATCTCTTGGGCTGCCGGCTATCAGGAGACTTCCTGGGCTGTGGAGTACCGTCCCGACACCACCGATACATGGATCTCCGCAGGCACCAGCAACACCACCTCTATGAGCTTCTCCAACCTCACTACCAACCTGCGCTACCATTTCCGCGTCGGCGCTGTCTGCAGCGACACTGTGATTTACACCTATGTCAGTGCAATGACCAAGTGTGGTTCTGAGCCTCTGCCTTTCATGAATGGCTTCGAGAACTTCCCCTCCACCGGTACTCCATCGTGCTGGTACAGTGCCTCCTCCTACTCTTACAGCAGCTACCCAAGTGTGACCACATATACCGTCCACAACGGTTCACAGGCTCTCTACATGTATTCCTCCTCGAGTACCTACACCTATCTCGTGCTGCCCGAACTGGATGCTCCTGTCGACACTCTGGAGATGAGCTTCTGGATGTATGCCTCCTATAGCGGTTATGCTAACGAACTGATGGTCGGAGTGATGTCCGATGCCGAGAACTTCAGCACTTTCCAGAATGTTGGTGTTGTCAGCGTCTCGGATGTCGCTTCATGGACTCCTGTCAAGGTCCGCTTCAACAACTATCAGGGCACCGGCTCCCGCATCGCCATCGTTTCGCCCACTAGCGACTATGTCGACATCTATATTGACGACATCGCCGTGAACATTATCAGTCCTTGCACTGATGTCGAGAACATTTCGCTCGACTATGCCACTGTCGACTCTGCCATCCTGGTCTGGGATTCCTTCGCTGTCGACGGATATGAATACGTCTACGGTCTTTCGGGCTTTGACATCGACACTGTCGCTTCCACTTTCACCAGTGTGAACGGCGCTGCCATCGGCAATCTCTCTCCCAATACCCAATACGATATCTATGTCCGTGCAATCTGCGGCGGTGGCGACACCTCCAACTGGAGCAACGCCTTTTCTTTCCGCACCGACTGTGTGAAGATTACTTCTGTCCCCTATGACGAGAGTTTCGAGAACAACGCTCCGGGATGGGGCTCTAACTACAGTCAGAACTTCTATCCTTGCTGGACTCGTGTCAGTGACCCCAACGACAGCTACTACTATCCTTATTTATCTGACTACGGCGCCCATACCGGCAGCCAGTCTCTCTATTGGAACTGGGACAGCTACGACAACTTCAATCCTTGGATTGCATTGCCGGCAGTCGACACCAATGTTATCAATATTGCCGACATGATGCTCAGCTTCTGGGCATACAACGGTTATTCCAACAATGAACCGACGATTGTTGTCGGAACCATGACTGATCCTCAGTCTATCGCAACGTTCCAGGCTCTCGACACTGTTACCTTCACCAATACCAGCTACGCAAAATATGAGATTCCGCTTAGCAACTATAGCGGCAATGGTGAGTATATAGCACTGGTTAGCGCTGCTCCTCTCAACGGTAGCACCTATTGGTATGGCTACATGGATGACATCACACTCGATTCCATCCCCTCGTGCATGCATGTCTTCGACCTCGCTATCACTGGCAACACCAGCAGTTCCGTAAGCATCGCATGGAACGAGCTGGGCTCGGCAACCACCTGGGATGTCGCCTATGACACAGACCCCAACGCCATTCCCGTGGCTGACACCACTGTCACTGGCACTTCTGCAGCCACCATCACTGGCCTCGTCGCCGGAACTCCCTATTATTTCTGGGTACGCTCAGTCTGCTCTGCTACTGACGCTTCGGCTTGGGAAGGCCCTGTCATGAGCATCCCCGGCAGCTGGTTCATGATTCCTAACCAGACCGACACTCTCTATATGTGCGGTGGTGTTGTCACTGACGATGGCGGCCCCGCAGGTGCATACAGCTCCAACCAGGACAGCTACGTCATCATCCGTCCCGAAACACCGGGCTCGCTGGTTGCTGTTGACGGAACTTCCTACACAGAGGGTACCTGGGATCATCTCCACATCTATGACGGCGAGGGCACCAGCGGCGTAGAACTCTGGAATGACTACGGTGTGACCTCATCTCAAACCTTCGGACCTTTCATCTCTTCGACAGGCGCCATCACCCTCTATTTCACATCCGACGGCTCTGTGACATACGACGGATTTGTGGTTAACGTGTCTTGCTATCTCGACAACTGCCCGGTCAGCGACCTGATGCTTGACGAGAGCGTGGCTGCCTCCAGCAACTCTTTGGCAATCACCTGGACTGGCTCCTCTACAAGCTATGATGTCGTTTACGGTCCTGCCGGATTCGATGTCGAAACTGCTACTGACATCAACAACACCACTAGCAACAGTTATGTCGTCACCGGTCTCGACCCAATCACTTCCTATGATGTCTATGTCCGTGGCCTTTGCAATGCCGGAGACACCGGAATGTGGCACAAGATCACTCTGATGACTGCTATGTGCGACGGTGTCGTCACAATCTACAACTATGACACTACACAGGCTGAGACTACATCCAGCTCTTCGCCCATTGGATACAGCTATTACAATTACAGCTATGTCCAGACTATTATTCCTGCCGCTCGCTTGGCAGAACTTGCAGGTGACGTGACTGCTATGGCATTCCAGCCCTCTACGACAACAGCCGGCTCTTACTTTACCAATATGAAAGTATGGATGTCGAATGTCTCTGAAGACTACTTCACCGACGGCTTCATCCTCGAGGACAGTGCCCACACCTTCAACATGGTTATTGACGGTGCAGACTTCTCATACAACAGTACTGAATGGCAGATTCATGGTCTCGATACTGCATTTGTGTGGGACGGTGTAAGCAACATCCTTGTCTCGGTAAGTCGTGAACACGGAGCATGGACCAGTGGTTCATCCTTCAATGCCCATCAAGACACTGTGGCCAGAACTGTTTACGACTATAATGACAACTACACTTACGATCCTGCAACGGCGTCAATCAACTATGGCGACGTCTCTTCAACTGTTGGCGACATTATTCTCTTCAGTTGTGGTGCTGCCTGCCCCAAACCCACCCTGCTGCCTACCACCGACATCACCTACGAGGGCGCTACCCTCAACTGGGGCGGCAACGCCACCGACTTCGAGGTTGCCGTCAAGGCTGCCACCGATGCCACATGGCCTGCCGAGGTTGCCGTCAGCAATGCTACCAGCTATGTTGTCACCGACTTGATGCCTGAAACTATGTACCAGTTCCGCGTCCGCGCCATCTGCGACGCTGCCGAGGGCCTCATCTCCGACTGGGTTGAAGGCACCTTTACCACCGCCGAGCTGCCTTGCTTCACCTACACCGTGACCGGTCTCGCTGCCAACACCAGCTACTATGCTGCCGTCAAGGCCCTCTGCGGCAACGGCATCGTTGAGAGCGGCTACAGCGACACCGTCCAGTTCACCACCAACGCCTGCGGTCGCGTGACTGGCGTCACCACCAGCGGCGTCACCGCCCACTCGGTAGTGGTCAGCTGGAACGACAGCGGCGTTTCGAAGTACAAACTCGAGTATGGCGACCGTAACTTCAGCGAAGGCAACGGTACCACCATCATCGTCGACAATGCCACCAGCTATACCATCACCAACCTTGACGAGGACCACAACTACTCAGTATTTGTGAAGGCCATCTGCGAGGAAGGCGTAGAGGGTGACTGGTCAGAGCAGGCCGACTTCACCACTCCTGAGCAGGGAGAGGGTATCAACGAGGTCTCAGCTGCCAACCAGCTGTCAATCTACCCGAATCCTGCCAACGACGTCACCACTATCGCCGTCAGCGGCGTGAACGGTGAGGTCAGCATCACCATCGTCGACATGAACGGTCGCGTAGTTGCAAGCGACTCCATGTCATGCGAGGGCGACTGCACCAAGAGTGTCGAGGTCAGCGGCCTTGCCCAGGGCGCATACTTCGTCCGCGTCAATGGCGAGAACCTCAGCATTGTGAGGAAACTCATAGTCAAATAAAGCCTAGACAGCCTAGACAGCCTAGACAGCCTAGAATGCCTAGACCGCCTAGACAGCCTAGACAGCCTAGAAAGCCTAGACAGCCTAGAAAGCCTAGCAAAAGGGCGACCGATCTCGGTCGCCCTTTCTTTGTCGCCTTTGCTGCTCGCCTTTGTTGCTCGCCTTTGCTGCTCGCCTTTGTTGCTCGCCTTTGCTGCTCGCCTTTGTTGCTCGCCTTTCTTTGTCGCCTTTGTTGCTCGCCTTCCCCGCTCGCCCTTATTTTTTGGTCGCTATCGACAGGTAGAACGGGTTGCCTGAGTGTGGGCTTATCTGTTGGGTTGTTATTGTGCAGTGGGCTTTTGCCGCGTCTTCCTCAACGCTTTTGATATGCTCTATAAGTATGCCGGTGCCGGTCCATTTGAAGAAGGACTCTTTGCGTGTCCAGATGCGGGCAAACTCCATCTCGCTGTCCTCGGCCTCTCTTATCATCTGTAGCTCTCCTTCGTTGAAAGCCCTGCTCATCAGTGTCTCGCTCGTCCGTCTCCGCCCCTCCACGTCGATGCCTATCTCCTTCCTGTCCACACCTACAACGATGCTCTCCTTGCAGTGGCTGATGTTGAAGAAGATGCCGTCAGGGCTGGTGATATAAGGCTTGCCGTGAGGGGATGTCTTGAACTGTATGCCTGAAAAAGACAGGGCCGTAGGGGGTATCTGTGTCAGGCGAGGGTTGAATGCCTTGATGGTGGTTCTCGTGTCGTTTATCTCGTTTCTGTTGTTGTTTATGGCGTATGCGAGCATGAGGTGGCTTACGGCTATCTCGCGTTTGCGTGAGGTCAGCTTGGTGCCGTCGATGGCCTCTTGTTGTTCCTGTGGCAGCAGGGGCTTCAGCAGTTCTATAGTGTCCCCGTCGACGGTTTCAAAATCATTGAAATAGTATACAAGCATAAGGTTTTTTTTGTTTATGCAACAATGAACGGTAAAACTAAAAAAGAGGGTGTCAGTGAGCGACACCCTCTTTCCTGTTTCTATTGTTTTGGTTGTTGTGTGCGGTTATTGGGTCACTCGCTCAAGCCATTTCACCATGCAGAGCATGACAATCATCGAGAGCAGGCAGACGCCCATGAATACGCTCCAGCAGATCCAGATGGGGAAGTTGGTGTACATCAGAGGTCCAATCCAGAGGAGTCCGTTACCCACGGCGGTGGCGCCGAGCCACAAGCCCTGGCAAAGGCCGAGGAGGTTCTTGGGAGCGACTTTGGAGACGAAGCTCAATCCGAGAGGACTGATGAAGAGCTCAGCCACTGTCATGAAGAAGTAGTAGACGATGAGCACCCAGGGACCAGCCTTCAGGCCGGCAGCGGTGGTGGCATCGAGGGCGGTGAAGTCTTCTGCCGAGGGATAACCGGCGCTTTTGCAGAATAAGGTCATGAAGAGGTAAGCAATGGCAGCGATGCCCATACCGATGGCAATCTTGCGGGGAGTGGAGAATTTGCGGCCCCACTTGGTGCCGAAGAGCCACATGATGGGGAAGGTGAGCAGGCAGACGAAGAACGGGTTGACAGCTTGCCAAACCTCGGGCGGGAAGAGCGATGTGTTGACGAAGTCGCGTGCAAAGAGCGACATGGAAGTGCCGTTCTGATGGAACGACCACCAGAAGAAGACGGCGATGACGAGTACTGCGAAGAGTGCATAGAGACGCTGTTTGAGTTCCTTGGCCATGGCGGCTTTCTCCTCGGCGGTATAGGTCACGCTCTCGGTAGAGGCTTTCTTGGCCGGTGTGGGGAATTTCTTCTTGCTGGCGAGGAAGATGGTCAGGGAGATGACCATGGCAGCCACGGAAGCGATGAAGGAATAGTGGACACCGGTGTTGAAGACGTTGAGATAGTTCTGGCAGACCTCCATGGCGGCGGCGCTGTCGGTAGGCAGGGTGACGTTCATGCCGGCGAAGAGCTCAGTGGCTTTGGCTATAGCCTCGGGAGCCATGGCGACGCCCGTCTCGATGGAGGTTATGTACTGATGGCAGAGAGCGGGAAGGTCGGCGTTGTAGGCCATGCCGTTGACGCCGAGCCACCAGCTGCGGAGCAGAGGAGCCACGAAGGGGGCGATGAGACCACCCACGTTGATGAACATATAGAAAATCTGGAAGCCAGGGTCGCGTTTGCTCTTGGCGTCGGCGAGAGCCTCGGGACTAATCTTGGCAGCTTCGGCCTCGAAGTTGTCGTACATCTGACCGACGATGGCCTGCAGGTTGCCCTTGAAGAGACCGTTACCGAAGGCAATCATCAGCAGCGCAAAGCAGGTGAGGGGCAGCAGCCAGTTGATGTTGCCGGAGGTGGCAAGGATGGGGATGGCCAGGATGATGTAGCCTGCGGCCATGACCAGAAGACCCGACTGGATAGTGGTCTTGTAATTCTGTGTGCGGTCAGCGATGATGCCGCCCACAAGGCTCAGGATATAGATTCCGCAATAGAAGGCGGAGTAGATACCCGTTGCCACGCTGTTGCTCAGACCGAACTTGGAGCAGAGGAACAGCACCAGCACTGCATTCATAATATAGTAGCCGAAACGCTCGCCCATATTACTCAATGCAGCGGCAATTAGTCCTTTAGGATGTCCTTTCATTGTGTAAAATGTTTTTGATTATTAATATATTAAACTAAAAAATAAAATTCCATGCAGTGAAATGATTTTGCAAATTTACTAATTTTTTTGAAAAAATGGCTTCTTTTTTCGATTTTGGTGTATTTTTGCAATTTGAAATGGGAAACGACAACTATTATAATAAGGTACTCGACAATGCTTTGTCGGTGTTGGCGAGGGGCGGCACGATACTCTATCCCACCGACACGATATGGGGCATAGGGTGCGACGCCACCAACGAGGATGCCGTGGAGAAGATCTATGCCCTCAAGGAACGCGACCACAGCAAGAGTATGCTGGTCTTATGCGGCGACCTCGACATGGTTGAGCGTATTGTGGGCAGGGTAGGGGATTGTGTTCAACAGCTTCTGATGTCCGGTGACCGTCCCACCACGGTGATTTTGCCGATAGGCGACTGCGACAGGTCGCTGAGGCTCCACAACTCGCTTGCCGGCAACCTGATGGCTGCCGACGGCACTATAGGAGTACGCATTCCCCGCATGGATTTCTGTCGGCGGCTGCTGGCCTTGTTTGGCAGCCCTGTGGTCAGCACGTCGGCCAATTTCTCGGGCAGGCCGTCGCCTAAAAGTTTCGGCGACATTGATCCCGAGCTGATTATGGGCGTCGACTACTGTGTGCCCGCCTGTTTCGAACAGCCGT
This sequence comes from uncultured Bacteroidota bacterium, assembly GCA_902784465.1. Lineage (GTDB taxonomy): Bacteria > Bacteroidota > Bacteroidia > Bacteroidales > P3 > Colimorpha. Next base: position 10,455 of record CACZUZ010000014.1, on the reverse strand, counting down.
CTGACGGTCGAGGCTCGAAGATTTTGAAAATCAACTCTGACGGAAAACTCATAACCATCAGAGAATAAAAAAAGCGGCTCGCTCGGAGCCGCTTTTATACTGAATAGCCAACTGAAGACTATCTGATGTTTTTTTGTCTCGGTTTGAGTTTCATGTTGGGTTTGGTGGGGTCGGCAGCTCTTTTGGGAAGTGAGAGGCCGCCTGCCGACTGGGGAAGACCCAGCACCTCGCGACCCTGCTCGAAGACTATGTCGACGGGGATTTTGGCGTTCTCAATATTCTGCAGGTCTTTCTTCAGCTCGTTGCGCACCACTCCGTTCTTGGCGGCATAGTCGGCGGCAGCCTTGTAGTCGCCGTCGCCTTCGGTCTTCAACACCAGTGCTGCCCACTCGTTGACGGCTACGCCCATCTTCTTGATGTCGACCAGATAGCGGCCCTCTTTAGTGCGTGTGAAGGCACCTCTGTCTTGCATATAGTTGAAGCATAGGATGTTTGCTATGCCGTGAGCCTCCTTGGCTCCGAAGCGTACACTGCGAAGCAGACCAGCCATGTAGGTGATGTAGGCATCCTCGACGGTGATATCCTTGATGTCGCCGCTCTCGATGAGCTGCTGCACCATGAAGAGTCCGCAGATGTCGGCTTTGGCCTCCTCCCAGGCGCTGTACTGCTCCTTGAGGGCGTCGCGCACGGTGCCGTTGCCTTTCACGACATTCTTGATGCCCAGCCCATGGGCCACCTCGTGGAAGCAGACATTGTTGAAGAAGGCGTCGAACTTGACGTTCTCTACCTGCTTCTTGTCAATCATCAGTCGGGCTATGGGCTTCATGATGTTCTCGAACTTGGCTTCCATGGCGTTCTTGAGCTGCAGACGGCGTGTGCCGTATTTCAGCTGCACCTTCTCATCGTTGGGCAGATTGATGGCTATGGTCTTGCCGCCGGCATTGCATTCGCCGGCATAGTAGACCACGTTGTAGACATTGAGGTCGCTATTGGTGCCGGGGGTCTCTTTTTTGTATTTGGGGTCGCAGGGCAGCTTTTCCTGCATCTTGGGCAGCATCTTGGTGAAATGCTCTAGGCGTTTGCTCCATTCGACGTCTTTGATAAGCACGAAGGCCTCGAAGGCGGTCTTGCGGCCGTAGAGTCCATCGTCATAGCTCTCGATGGGTCCGAAGACGAAGTCGAGCATACTCTCTTTCATCTCCATCCAGATGAAGTCGCTCTTCTGGTAGTCATTGCTGCGGAGAGCCATGCGGCGAGCTTCCAGGTATTTCTTCAGCCCTTCGTCTTCGGCCAGTTCGATGGCTTTGTCCAGGAGCTTGTCTATCTGTTCCAGTTGCGATGCGTAGGCAACGCTGTAGGGAATAACCTTAAGATTGCCTTTCTCGTTGCGGCGGATGATGGAGTAGGGGCTATCCTTCATGGGGTCGGCCAGCTTCTCGAACTCCTTCTTGGTCATGTCGGCAGGGTAGAAATTCGAGCCTGCCGGTTTCTCGCCGTATTCGGGGAGGAAGGGACGGTTGCCGTCGAGGCGGTCCCATGCGCCGTAGTGTATCATGGCAAAGCGGTGGAGGCTGGGATCCTTGAGGTCGCGCAGCTTGTCGCGGTTTTTGAGGCCAAACACCTGCTCCCAGTAGATGTCGTCGATGACGCTGGCAATGTCGATGAAGACACCGACCAGTTCGCGTTCACGCTCGGAGAGATGCCCCAGGTCGTATTTCAATGGCACTTTGGCGTATTGCAGCACTTTCCCTTTGATGGCTCCGTCGTCCTTGGTGACGGGGAGATGGGACTTGAGCGACTCTTTCGAGACTGCTTCTTTTTTGGCGATAGTTTTTTTCTGGAAATCTTTATCGTTCTGGGCGTTGGCGACACTTGTTGCGCCAGCAATCAGACCCAATGTGAGAAAAATGGATGTGAACAGTTTCATAGGTCGGATTATGAATTATTTATGCCAGTTCGGCATTTTTGAACTTGTGGTTTTTAAGTACTTTCTGAACCTCCTTGTTTTCGGCGGTCTCCATCAGGGCTTGGATGTAGCGCATGTTGTGGGTGTCGGTGCCCAAGTACTCCGACATCCCTTTCTCGATGTACTCGAATCCTTTACGCATCGCCGATTCGCCATAGAAATTGTTGAGCGACAGAATGTTGACTTGGAATGCGACACCGAGTTCGCGCATCTTTATTATCTCCGAGCTGTGGACGTTGAGGTAGGGGTAACGCTCGGGATGGGCGAGAATCAGCTTGTAACCCAACTTTACATATTGGGCGAAGATGTCGAGTGGCGTATAGTTGTTGTTGTGGAGCGAGAACTCGCAGAGAAGCCTTTTGCCCGGCAGGGTAAGCACGTTGTCCACGCCAGGTATTCTTGCGAAATCGGGGTCGAAGCGGTATTCGCCCGCGATGTTGACAATTTCCGGCAGCCCTGTTTCGCCGCTTTGGGCGATGGCTTTCTTCAGCACCTCAAAGCGTTTCTTGATGTCATCCTCTTTGTTGGGGTAGCGGTATTGAAAATGGGGGGTGAGAAAAACCTTCTTATATCCCAACGTGGACATTGCCTTGAGGCAATGAACGGTTTCCTCAGGATTACTCGACCCGTCGTCGACGTTGGGAAGCAGGTGGCAGTGCATGTCGACAGCCAGCGGTGCAAAAGTTTCTTTCTTTCTGAATAATCCAAACATTGAAGTAGGTATGGTTTTCGCGTTTTATCAGATTACCGGGGGGGGTAAATCGCTGATTCGTAGTTAATTAGTAATATAGTGTTGTATTCTGCTTATTTTGCAAATATACACAAATTTCCCGTAATAAACACAGATAGGCAAAAAAACATTAATTTTCATTTTTTTTCGATGGATTTCCGATGTATTCCCCATCGCTATCCTACGACAGCAATGTGTAGAAATTATTGCGGTTGACAACGACGAAATCATTTCGCCAATAATGTGTTCTTTATTTTCTGGTCTACACAAAAAGAGGATGCCTGCGGGCATCCTCTTTTTCGTTATTATTTTTATTTGTGTCGGGAGATTAGCGACGGCGGCCGCCACCGTTGCCGGGGCCACGGCGATCGCCACCGCCATTGCCCTCGCGACGGCCATGGCCACGGTCGCCGCCTTCGCGGCGCGGGCCACCGTTACCGCCTTCGCGGCGAGGACCGCGGGCAGGCTTCTCCTCCTCGTAGCCTTCGGGCTTGGGCAGGAGGGCCTTGCGGCTTAGCTTGATCTTGCCGCTCTTGTCGTCGAAGGCGATGACCTTCACCTGGAACTCGTCGCCCTCCTTGATGAGGCCTTCGAGGGTCTCTGTGCGCCCCCACTGGTACTCGCTGATGTGCATCAAGCCCTCCTTGCCAGGCAGGAACTCCATGAAAGCGCCGAACTCGACAATCGAGACGACCTTGGCGTCGTAAACATCGCCCACCTCGGGGACGGTGCAGATGTCCTTAATCCACTTGATGGCGGCGGCGATGTCCTCCTTGTTGGCGGAAGCGACGTCGACAATGCCGAATTCGCCTTCCTCTTCGATGTTGATGATGGTGTTGGTCTCGGCCTGGATTTTCTGGATGATTTCGCCACCCTTGCCGATGACGGCACCGATGAAGTCTTTGGGTATCTTGATTTGCTCGATACGGGGCACGAAGTCCTTGTAGTCGGCGCGCGGCTCGGGGATGGTCTGCTGGATGTGGTCGAGGATGTGGAGACGACCCTGGCGGGCCTGTTCGAGGGCCTTGGCCAGCACGTCGTAGCTCAGTCCGTCGACCTTGATGTCCATCTGGCAGGCGGTGATGCCGTCGCGGGTGCCGCAGACCTTGAAGTCCATGTCGCCGAGGTGGTCTTCATCGCCGAGGATGTCGGAGAGGACGGCCCATTTGTCGCCCTTGCTGATGAGGCCCATGGCGATGCCGGCAACCGGCTTGCGTATCTTGACACCGGCATCCATCAGCGCCATGCATCCGGCGCATACGGTGGCCATCGACGAGGAACCGTTGCTCTCGAGGATGTCGCTGACGACGCGGATGGTGTAGGGGCATTCCTCTGACGAGGGGAGGACCTCCTTGAGGGCACGCCAAGCCAGATGGCCGTGACCCACCTCGCGGCGGCTGGTGCTGCCGGCACGTTTCACCTCGCCCGTGGCGAAGCCAGGGAAGTTGTAGTGGAGGAGGAACTTGCGTGTGCCTTCGATGACGGCGCCGTCGATGACCTGCTCGTCGAGCTTGGTGCCGAGGGTGCAGGTGCTGAGCGACTGGGTCTCACCACGGGTGAAGATGGCGCTGCCGTGGGCGGAAGGCAGGTAGTCGACCTCGCTCCAGAGGGGACGTATCTCGTCGAGCTGGCGGCCGTCGAGACGGGTACGCTCAGCGAGAACCATGTCGCGCATGGCCTCGCGCTCGGTGTCGTGGTAGTAGCGGTCAATCATGAACTTGATGTCGTCGGTGAGGGTCTCCTCTGTATAGTTGGCGTCGATAAATTCCTGCTTGATAGCCTCGAAGCCCTCTTCGCGCATGTGCTTGTTGGCGATGCCCTGCTTGCTGAAGTCGTAGCACTTCTGGTAGACGGCGTCGTGGAGGCGCTGGCGCAGCTCCTCGTCGTTGATTTCGTGGCAGTACTCGCGTTTCTCGGTCTTGCCGGCTTCGACGGTGAGCTCGTCGAGTACGTGGCACTGTATCTTGATGGCCTCATGGGCGGCCTTGAGGGCACCGAGCATGATATCCTCGCTGACCTCCTTCATCTCGCCCTCCACCATCATGATGTTGTCGGCGGTGGCGGCGACGATAAGGTCGAGGTCGGCGCGGTCGATGTCCTGCATGGGGGTGTTGATGACATACTTGCCGTCGAGGTAGCTGACGCGCACCTCGCTGACAGGACCGCCAAAGGGGATGTCGCTCACGGCCAGGGCGGAGGCGGCAGCGAGGGCTGCCAACTGGTCGGGCATGGTGTTCTTGTCGCCGCTGATGAGGGTGATGCTCACCTGCACTTCGGCATGGAAGTTGTCGGGGAAAAGAGGACGCAGGGCGCGGTCGACGAGTCGGGCGATGAGTATTTCATGCTCGCTGGGGCGGGCCTCACGCTTGAAAAAACCGCCGGGGAAGCGTCCCATGGCGGCGTATTTTTCTTGATAGTCAACTGTCAGGGGCATGAAGTCCACGTTCTCGCCCACCTCTTTCTTCGAGCACACAGTGGCTAAGAGCATTGTGTCGTTCATGCGAACCACGGCGGAGCCGTCGGCCTGTTTGGCCAGCTTGCCGGTCTCGATTTCGATCATGCGGCCGTCGCCGAGGTCGAACTTTTTAGTGATAATGTTCATTTTTTATTTGTTTTCTATTTATTTTACCGCAGCCTCGGGGACCGTCCCCGAGACCTATAAATGTGTTAATATTCAAAATCCTATCTCCATCGTCGGGCAGCAAAAGACCGGCAAAAAAGAAATGCAAATATACTACCTTTTTCTGATTTGCTGAAAAAAAAGATTTTGCCGTTAACAGAATAATGTGTACTAGTGGTACAAGAGCCTGTGGCTCGCGTAGAGCTGATTAGTGCGTGGGATGTACAAGTGTGGGGAATAAAACAGTTGGGGGTCGCTCAAGGCAACCCCCAACTGTTTTTTTTCTCTGATGTAAAAAAAACTTTTGATACTCTTTGCGACAGCGGTGCTGTGCCTGAAAAAGCTTTTATTTACGGAGACCGAGTTTCTTGACAACTGCACGATAACGCTCGATGTCGTTGTCTTTCAGATAGTCGAGCATACGGCGACGTTTGCCGACGAGACCCACGAGGGCGCGCTCGGAGACCTGGTCTTTCTTGTTTTTCTTCATCAGCTCGGTGAGGTGCTGGATGCGATAGGTGAACAATGCAATCTGTGCCTCGGCGGAGCCGGTGTCATTGCTATTCTTGCCGTATTCGGCGAAGATTTCTTCTTTCTTTTCTTTTGTCAGATACATGGGTGCTGTTTATATATTAAAGTTAAAAACTATTTTTTGATTTTCCTTTTTTTAAATCGGTTGCAAAAATACATTGTTTTTTCCGATTATAATGAGGTTTTTCACCTTATGTGCTTTGATTTTTGTTAAAATGTTGTGGTTTAATGCTGTGAACTTTGTTAATAATTATTAAAATCGTCCTTTCGCTTTCGAAAACACTCTCGCAATGGCATCCAATCTCAGAAAATGAAGCTCTTTGGTTGTCGAAAAAACAGCGAAAACCTGCTTCTGTTGCCGATTTTTCTTATATTTGCAATGTGAAACGGAGGCTTACAGCTGTCTGTTTTCTTTGCAAATTGTTGAAGATTAATAACTATCCTATGAAAAGAGTATTATCAATTTTAATTCTTTTTGCTGCCCTTTCAACTGTAGGCCGTGTTTCGGCACAGACCGGCATCGCCGCCGGTTTTCTCACCCAGCAGCACACTTTCAACTATCAAAACGGTATTCTCGACAGTCTCAGTCAGGAGAAAGCCTGGCTCAAGGGTGGTTTCCTGGGCCTGACCCAGAGCGTGCCTCTTATCGGCAAAATCGGCATCACCACAGGTGTCTTTGCGGGTTATGGTCAGATAAAGGATGCACTTACCGACACGACGAATGAATTTACCACCTCTTCCTTTATGTTGAAGATACCGAGCCTGTTCGACTACGAGTTCTCGTTGGGTCCCAACGCCGATGTTTTCATCTTTGTAGGCCCCGTGTTCAATGTGGCGCTGTCGTTCCTCTCCGATTTCGGCAGTGTCGACAGGCAGGCCGACCTTCATTTCGATATGGGCGGCACCGTCGGTGCCGGCATACAGTTCTACAGGGTGCGTCTCTTCGTGGGTTACAACATAGGACTCATCGACCGTGACGATTTCAGTCTTGCCGACAAGCAGTCCATTTCCAAGGCGTGGGAGGGGAGTTCCTTCTTCGCAGGCCTCGGTGTCAGCCTCGGTTCCCGCGACAACGGAATGTAATAAAAAAAGAACTGTTTGACAGTTCTTTGAGCGACAAACGGGGCTCGAACCCGCGATGGTGTATGCCGGTAGGCTGGGTTATTAATTGTTGGTTTTCAGTGTTTTATTTTTCAAAAATTGGTTAAAAACGTGATTTTTTGGCGCGAATCTGTCACAGACGCACCCCGTTTATGACACTATTTTTTAGGGCGTTACACCGTCTGATTGGGTCATAAACCTTGAATTTGTAACGTGCTGCCATCCCTAACGCGGTCAGAGTTGCAGGGTGAGATTTTGGTGTTGTTGACCATTGCCGTCGGTGTACGTCATCTCAATCTGTGCAACGCGGTGGCCATGGTTGGTGTAGTGTAAATCGAAGTGGCAACCAGGCGCAAGAATTGGATAAGGCAGGTATTCGTCGGGAAGCACCAACGAAAGGTTGGGAGAGGAGGAGAGCATAAGTGCTTGGGCAGCGTGGGAACCCTCGTTGCGAATGGTAAAACCCGGAAGTTTCTTATCGACGTGCGGCAATGCCTCCACGACAATTCTGGCAGATGCGGCATCTGCCTGTTCAAGCTCAAGCTGCCGTATCTGGAGTTCAGACAGGCGCTTCTCGTAGTCGTTGCGGAATGCCTCTGAACGTCGGCGTTCTCTGTAAACTCCTAATTCGGCACATACTGAGACGACTACAGCAAGAATAGCGACTATAATGGAAATAATGTCCATGATTGATTTTTATGGATGGTTTATATTTGCACAAAATTTTAATACATACAATTATGGATATAAGAGAAGTAATTGCCGACACCTGCGACCAGGTTGCGAAAGGAATCAGGGATGCTGAGAACCTGATAAAGAAGCACAGCTACATCCGCATGGAGGGTGAAGCGGAAATTGACATCACCATCACCGATGCCCGTGTAAACGGAACGGAAGGAACATTCCCAACGGTGAGTGTGAGAGGAATCAAGATGCGAGGAATACCAGGGTGCGGGCTGGCATTCGCCGGTGATGTCGACAAGGTGTAGCATCTATCGCAAAAGGCATTTGTGTGGCGATGGCCGTGTTCCGGAAGGGGCGCGGCTTTTTTATTGCGGTGTGGTGAGGCGGTCAATGATGGCTGCTTGGCGGGCGATAGTCTCGGCCTGGCGGGCGATGGTGTCGACGAGCTGCTGGGTGTTGTTGGAGATGTTGATGTCGTTGCCGTTGACATTGACACCCACGGCTGTCGAGTGGGTGATGTTGCCCACCGACTGGGTTGCGGAACGCAACATTCCACCCCTACCGAGTAGCAACCAGTCGGAATTTAGGTCGGGGTATTGGGTCAAAATTTCGGAAATTTGACTTCCACCCAACTCACTTTCGAGCGATTTTCCACTAAATTGAGACTTACTAATACCACTTTTTGTTGAAAATTTATAGACGGAAATATTTTGACTTTCAAGGAATTGTAAAAATCTTCCTTTTATTTCCGAAATTTTTAACGAATTTTCTTGCATTATATCGAAATTTTAAACTATCTTTGCACCGTAATTTTTACAAAAGTAGCAAATATTTCTGAATTGGAAAAATAAAAAGTAATGGAAGCAGAAAAGATGATAAAGGTCACTCCCGAAATCCGGGTAGAGCTGATGAAGGAGTTCCCGGTGAGCGAGAAGACCGTCTACAACGCGCTGACCTTCGCCACCGGCGGCTACACCGCCGAGTCGATACGCCGCCGCGCCCAGGAGCTGGGCGGCAAGCTGATGAAGGAGGTGACGGACACGGACGAAGCATCGACGAAGGAACAGCGCGAGGAAAAGGCATTCTGCCCGGACTGCACCCTGGTGAATTATCCGAACTGCAGCAAGGGTATTCCATGCTGCAAATGCGACGAAGAAAGCTGCAACAGCCGCCAGTCATGCCCCAAGGGCGAACGGAAGGAGGCGCGGAATGATTAGTAAGCAAATTCTTAGCCGATTCGTGGTGAACGCCAAGGTTGGTGCCCTGGAATCTGCAATAGTACTCATGACAGACGACAAAAAGTTTTCCTTTTGTATGGAAGGTAAACGAACACAGCTTGCTGCAGTTCTTGCCTATGTGGCGAGAGAACAACCGGAATTGAAGGAGGTCTTGGTGGCGGCAGTAGCAGATTTAGGAGAGGATGGAAGGGAGGAAGAAAAATAAAAAAAAAGCCTTTCAGGAACGGGCTTCCCCGGTAGCTCAGTTGGTAGAGACGCAAGGGTCGGTGGTTCGAGTCCACCCCGGGGAGCAGCAAACAAGAAAGTCCGCGACCGAGGAGGGACACCCGGAAAGAGCTTTCCGCAGGTCTCCGAGGGCAGCGGCAAACGAAAAAACAGTATTAACCCATAAAAAACAAAGTACCATGATTTATTCAGTGATTTTCAACAACGCCAACGGCAGAGTGACGCTGGTGTGCAACAAAAGTGGAGAAAGAACCTTTACAGGCTTCGACAGCGTGACATCGATGACGAGGTGGATGAACGAGAACGACATAGAAGTGCCTCTGAAAAGATGCTACCACGGATATGAGGCATGGAAGGCTGCAAGATAGAGGACATTTTTTTTCTCATTAGTATGTGTGTCGGCCGTCGGGAGACAGCCGATTTTTAGGAAAACCAACACATTATCAATCCAAGATACAATGACCACGAACCTGAACGACGAAGCGCTGGTGCTGCACCATGTGAGGCTGATGGCGGAGACGCTGAAAGAGACGAAAGACCATTTCTGCAACACGCACAAGCTGACACGCAAGCCGACACAACAGGAGCAGCTGCAGATGATGCTGGAACTGATAAGCCGCGAGCCGAGACCGATGGTGGAGTACCTGACAAGCGGACTGACGCGGCAAAGGAGAGCGGAGATTGTAGGCGAAGGAACAAAAAAGAATCCCTATAGGGGGCAATGGAGAAACGACTATTATACAAACCTATAAAACAAAATCAAAATGGAAAAAATGACATTCGACGAATTCGTCAACAAGCAAACGGAACTGCGCCGCATCCAAGGCGAGAACAAGATGAAACACATCTCCATCATCGAGGAGATGAAAGACAAGCTGGAACTGGAGACCTAACAGGCCAAGAAGGATTACCTGGACAAGGTGAAGGAACTCCGCAAAGAATACCGCGCCGCGAATCGCGAAGAGGCCGAGCGCTACCGCAAAGGATGTATCGAGGTAGAGACCGAGCTGATGAGGGTGAAGAACCAGTGGGAGAGCCTGCAGATGGCACAGTTAGAGATTTCCTAGGCTTCAATGCGAATTGTAGCAGGGTGCAGGTGGGGAGACCTGCCTGCATCCACCAAGAAAGAGACAACAGTATTAACCCTATAAATTAAATGATTATGCAACAGAAACCTGTAACGATTTTGAAAGATGCCGACGGCAAGGCCGTGGGCGTGATGGTGGAAACCCTCGATGAGCGTTTTGCGCTGGAGCTGCATCCCATTGACGGAGGCAAGGAGTACCCCTGGGACAAAGCGATGGAACGCCTGAAGGAGCTGGGTAAGGACGGCTTCAATGAGAAGCAAGGCAAGATTATC